>DATAQT010000323.1:0-6187 GCA_036264535.1 Paraburkholderia sp.
GCGAGCTTGTCGCGCGCGGTGCTCGCGCAGGTTTCGAGGTCCATCACGTTCAGCAAGCCGAACAGCTTTTTCTGCGGCTCGCGGCCCATGAAGAAATTGCGCGCGACGGACAGCAGCGGCACCAGCGCGAGATCCTGATAGACGGTCGCGATGCCGAGATCGAGCGCGTCTCTCGGCGAGGTGAAGTGCACCGGCTTGCCGTCCACCCGGTAGGTGCCTTTGCTCGGCTGATACACGCCCGCGAGCGTCTTGATCAGCGTCGATTTGCCCGCGCCGTTGTCGCCGAGCAGGCAGTGCACTTCGCCGCGCTTCAGTTGCAGCGTGATGTCGTTCAGCGCGATGATGTTGCCGAAAAAGCGGCTGACGTTTTCGAGCGACAGGATGATGTCGTCCGTGTTCTGTTCGGGGGTGCTCATCGTGAACCTCCGTCTAGCGCGATGCCGCGACGCGGCCGCGCACGTAGTGGTTGAACAGCACGGCGAACAGCAGCATCACGCCGAGGAACACGCGAAACCAGTCGGAATCGACGTTGGTGTAGGTGATGCCGATCTGCACGACGCCAAAGATCAGGGCGCCGAAGCAGGCGCCGATCACCGAGCCGTAGCCGCCCGTGAGCAGCGTGCCGCCGATCACCGCGGCGATGATCGCCTCGAACTCCGCCTGCAAACCGCGGTCGGCCGCGGCCGAACCGATGTCGCACACCTGCAGCACCGCATACAGGGCCGAGCAGAACGCGGTCAGCACGAACAGCGAGATCTTCACGCGACGTACCGGCACGCCGACGTTCTTGGCGGCGTTGGCATCGCCGCCGACCGCGAAAATCCAGTTGCCGAAGCGTGTTTTCGCGAGCGTGAACGCGCAGACCACGGCCAGCGCGAGCCACCACAGCAGCACCTTGGGAATGCCCGGTACGAGCGGCATGCCGTTGTCGAGCATCTTCACGAGGCCGATGTGGCCGAGCCAGGTGAAGAGGCCCTTGAACGCGACGCCCTGGAAGAACGTGTGCGCGAACCAGTCCTGACGCGCGACGTCGCCGACGCCGGAGATGATCGTGCGATCGGCGAACATCACCGACAGCGCGAGCGTGAGGCCGCGCAGGATGAACAGGAACGCGAGCGTGACGATGAACGACGGCAGGCGCGTGCGCATCACCAGATAGCCGTTGAGCGCGCCGAGCAGCATCGAGCCCGCGAACGCGAACAGGATCGCGAGCCAGATCGGCCAGTGGAAGTACATGGTCGGCAGCGCGACCATCATGCCGGCAAAGCCGATCATCGAGCCGATCGACAGGTCGAACTCCCCGGCGATCATCAGCAGGCATGCGCCTACCGAGATCAGGCCCAGATACGCGGCGACCTGCGACCAGTTCATCACGCCGTCGAGGTTGAACATCCCCGAGTTGCCGGCCGCCACGCCGAACACGATGAACACCATGACGGTGCCCGCGAGCGCCGCGAATTCCGGACGGCCGAGCAGATGGCGGGACCAGGATTCCTTGCGCACGCGTTCGTCGGCGGCAGCCGACTGCGAGGCGGATGCCGAAGCAGCCTGCGCCGGGTCCTGCGCTGGGTCTTGCGGACCGGGCGGCGGTTGCTTGCGGTGATGGGGATGAAAAAGATCGGCGACACCCATTGAAGCTCTCCTTGATACGCCCGCGACCGGCGGGGCGACGCAATGCCGCCGCCAAGCGCGGCGGCCTGCTCACGCGATGCGTTGCTGTGCGTTCAGCGGTACTGACCCGCGTACTTCAGCACCTTGTCGACATTGGCCTTCGTGATGAAGCCCGGGCCCGAGCCGATATTGCGCGGCCCATACGACGGGGCGAGCCCATAGGTCGCAAGACGCTCCTTGAACTTCGGATTCGCTTGCAGGATCTCGCGGATCTTGACGGGATCGGTCGTGTGGTTCTTCTTCACGATCGCGAGCACGGCGACCGGGATATAGCCCTGCAAGTACGGCTGCTGGTCGATTGCGAACTGGATCGTGCCATCCTGGATGCCCTTCGCGATGTCGCTGTCGAAGTCGAACGTCGCGAACCAGATCTTGCCCGCGAGGCCCATCTGCTGCAGCGCCTTGAGCGTCGGATCGGCCGACAGCGGACCCAGCGTGAGCACCGCCTGGGTATCCGGATGGTTGCGCAGGAACGCGCTGACCTTCGACTGCACGCCGGTCGGGTCCTGGCCCGCGTCGAGCGTCGAGGTCTTGAAGTCGACACCGATCGCCTCGGCGAAACCGCGGCAGCGTTCGAACGAAGCCGGGTTCGTCGCGTAGTGATTCACGCACAGAAACGACTTGATGCCGGCGGCCTTCGCCTTTTCGCCGGCGGCCTTGCCGGCCGCGTACTCGGGCTGGCCGACGTGCATGATCGCGCCGAGCTTCGCGCTTTGCTCCTCGGTGCCCGAATTGATCGTGACGAGCGGAATGTGTTTCTCGGTGACCTTCCCGATCGCGCTCTTCAGCACGTCGAAGTCGGCGATCGATACGATCACGCCGTCGTAGTTGCGCGCGGCTGCCTGCTCGATGAGACGCGCCATGTCGGCGATGTCGCCGTTGGGCGGATTGCGATAGTCGGTCTGGACGTTGAAGTCCTCGTCGGCCTGTTTGATCGCGTTCTTGATCGTGTTCCACCACGAATCCGAATCCGGCGCGTGGCTGATCAGCACGAAGTGAGCGTCCGCCGCGCGGGCGGCCGAGGCCGCGCCGAATCCCGCCGCCAACGTCAACGCCGTCACCAGAATCCTGAGCGTTGCCTTGCCTCTGCAAAGTCTCATTGTCTCCACCTTTCTCGGTCTGTCGTTCGTTATTGAGGGAGCGCCTGGCGGGCGGCTTTCCATTCCGATGCTGACCGGTACAACGAGGCCGAAGCGCCATCGCTCACGACCAAGAGTAGGTCATCTTCCGACGCCTTGCAAAGAAAATTTCATGAAAAATAAAAATGGAAAATACGTTCCATTTGGCATGGCTGCTGCCTATAATCCGCAACGTCGGATGCGTGATGCCGCGGGTCGCGGACGCGTCTGCCGCATTGCAGGAATCCCCGAGAGGCAGTCATGGCGGAACAGGTCACCGAAGAAGCGTTGCCGAGCGTCGACGAATTGATGCAGCGCATCGCGGATAACTACGAGTCGCTGCCGCGGCAGTTGAAAAGCGTCGCGACGTATATCGAGCAGCATCGTTCGAGCGTGATGATGGATCGCACGAGCGATATCGCCGCGAGCTGCGGCGTGCATCCGTCGGCGGTCGTGCGCTTCGCGCAGCGTTTCGGTTTTTCCGGCTTCTCCGATCTGCAGGCGGTGTTTCGTCAGGCGTATACGGGGCAGGGCGTGTCGTCGACGAGCTATCAGCAGCGCATCCGCAAGCTGATCGACGAGAAGCCCGGAACCTTGTCGGGCGGCGCGGTCGCGCGTGAATTCATCGCCGCGTCGCGCGGCGGCCTCGAAGAGCTCGAAGCGGGGCTCGACGACAAGCAGTTCGACGCCGCCGTCAAGATGCTGCAGCAGGCCGACAACATCTACGTGATCGGCGTGCGGCGCTCGTTTCCGGTCGCGAACTACATCGTCTATGCGTTGCAGCATACGCACAAGCGTGTGCACCTCGTGTCCGGTTTCGGCGGCATGTATCGCGAGCAGATCCGCAGCGTGAGGAAGGGCGACGTCGTGATCGCGATCAGTTTCGCGCCGTACGGCAAGGAGACGCAGTACTGTCTGCGGGTCGCGCATCATCATCAGGCGAAGACGCTCGTTATTACGGATAGCCAACTATCGCCGCTCGCGCGCTACGCGAGCACGCAGCTCTACGTCAAAGAGGGCAGCGCGTTCGCGTTCCGCTCGCTGACCAGCACGATCTGCCTGTGCCAGGCGCTCTTCATCGCGCTCGCGTACAAGCTCGAACTGAACGTTGAAGAATCCAACGACACTGGAGGCTACGATGACTGACGCGGTAAACACGATCGACGTCGCCGTATTCGGCGCGGGACGCATCGGCAAGATCCATGCGGCGAATCTCGCGCGGCAGCCGGGCGTGCGGCTCAAATACGTGGTCGACGTCAATCGCGAGGCGGCCGCCGCGCTGGCCGCGCAGCATGGCGCGCAGGTTGCCGATATCGACGGCGCGATCGGCGACGCGTCGATCGGCGCGACCGTGATCTGTTCGAGCACCGACACGCATGCGGACCTGATCGTCAAATCGGCCGCGCAGAAGAAGCACGTGTTCTGCGAGAAGCCGGTCGATCTGACGCTCGAGCGCGCGCGGATGTGCGCCGAGGCCGTCGAGCGGGCGGGAGTCGTGTGCATGATCGGTTTTCAGCGGCGCTTCGATCCGACCTTTGCGGCGCTCAAGGCGCGCATGGATGCGGGCGAGATCGGCACGCCGGAAATGCTGGTCGTCACGAGTCGCGATCCGGGTGCGCCGCCGGTCGAGTACATCCGGCACTCGGGCGGGATTTTCAAGGACATGCTGATTCACGACTTCGACATCTTCCGCTGGATTCTCGATGACGAAGCCGACACGCTGCACGCGACCGGCAGTTGCCTCACCGACCCCGCGATCGCCGACGCAGGCGATATCGATTCCACCGCGGTGACGATCCGCACGAAACGCGGCCGCCTGTGCCAGATCAACACCGCGCGGCGCGCCGCATATGGCTACGACCAGCGCTTCGAAGTGCTCGGCAGTACCGGCATGCTGCAGGCGGGCAATGTGCGGCCGACCGAAGTCACCGCGTATTCGAAGACGGAAGTGTCGACCGACGTGCCCGAGGCATTCTTTCTCGAGCGCTATCGCGCGGCGTACGCGCTCGAAATCGCGCATTTCTTCGACGCGGTCACGCACGGCAATCCGGTGCGCACGACCGTCGCCGATGGCCTGAAAGCGCTCGAACTCGCGGAAGCCGCGACGCGTTCGTGGCGCGAGGGCCGTGCGGTCAAACTCGGCGAGGCCGTGTCGTGAAGCCCGCCACGCAGCGCCTGCGGCTCGGCGTGGTCGGCCTTGGGCGGCTCGGCAAACGGCATGCGGAGAATCTCGCGTATCGCGTGCCGGGCGCAACGCTCGCGGCCGCGTGCAGTCCGCTGGAAGATGAACTCGCGTGGGCGCGTGAGGCGCTGCCCGAGCCGCGTCTCTACGCTGATTACGCGGACCTGCTAGCCGATCCGCAGGTCGACGCGGTGTGGCTCGTCACGCCGTCGTCGCTGCACGCGCAGCAGATCGTGGATGCATTGCGGGCCGGCAAACATCTGTTCTGCGAGAAGCCGTTGTCGCTCGAGGTCGCCGAATGCGAGCGCGTGCTGGCCGAAGCGGCGCTCTATCCGCACCTGCAGGCGACGATCGGCTTCATGCGGCGCTTCGATCCGAGCTACCAGGACGCGTTCGACAAGATCGCCGCCGGCCAGATCGGCCGGCCGTTTCTCGTGCGTTCGCAAACCACCGATCAAAACGACACCAACGGCTTCTTCGTGCGTTTCGCGGCGACCTCGGGCGGTATCTTTCTCGACTGCACGGTGCACGACATCGACGTCGCCCGTTGGCTGCTCGGCAAGCCGCGCGCGACGCGCGTGTTCGCGGCCGGCACGGTCGCGCTGCACGAGGGCCTGAGCGAATTCGGCGACGTCGACAACGGCGTCGCGATCTGCGAGTTCGAGGGCGGCAAGCTCGCGATGTTCTACGCCTCGCGCACGCAAGCCCACGGCAACGATTCGCATAGCGAAGTCATCGGCACGGCGGGGGCGCTGACGATCGGCCGCAATCCGCGCGCGAATCGCGTCGAGATCTACGACGCGACCGGCATTCGCAACGAATGCACGCCGAACTTTTTCGACCGCTTCGAGGACGCGTTTCTGCACGAGGCACGCGCGTTCGTCGCGTCGGTGCAAAACGGGGCGGGAAAGGGCGATGGGGCGCCAGCCGGCGCGACGCTCGCCGATGCGCTCGAAGCGACCCGGATCGGCGTCGCGCTGCGCGAGTCGCTGCGCAGTGGCCAGGCGGTGACGCTGTAGCGACGCTCGCGGCCGCGTGCGGCCCGGCGGCGGCGCCGCGCCTGCTGTAGAATTTGACCCTCTGTCCGGCGTCGTCAGCGACGCCTCGTCCCGAAGGTCATCGTCGATGCAAATTCAGATTCACAAGGAAGTCGATGCGCGCGGGCTCATGTGCCCGCTGCCCATCCTGCGCGCCAAAAAGGCGCTCGCCGACATGG
>DATAQT010000349.1:0-27719 GCA_036264535.1 Paraburkholderia sp.
CCGAGCTGCACCTCGAGCGGCGCGGTGACGGTGGTCGCCATCACGGTCGGGCTCGCACCGGGATAGAAGGTCTGCACCTGAATCGTCGGATAGTCGACGTTCGGCAGCGACGACACCGGCAGCACGCGCATCGCGATCAGACCGACCAGCACGAGCGCGATCATCAGCAGCAGCGTCGCAACCGGGCGAAGAATGAACAGGCGAGAAATATTCATCGGAGCGGCGGCCCGTTACGACGAAGCGGCTTCGGACGATGCCGCCGCGGCCGACGCCGGCGCAGCCTCGGAGGCGGCGGGCGCCGTCGCGCCGGTCGCGGACGCGCCGCTCGCCGCGACGGCGGCCTTCGGATGCGCCGGCTCGATCTTCGCGCCGTCGTTCAGGCGATCCGTGCCGTCCGTCACGACCTGGTTGCCGGCCGCGAGACCCGACACGATCACGGTGTTCTTGCCGTCGCTCGGGCCGAGCCGGACCTTGTGCACGGACACCGTGCTATTCGGATTGACCAGATAGACGAAGTCGCCCGGCGCGCCGGACTGGACCGCCGCGGTCGGCACGAGCACCGCGTTCTGCATCGTGTCGACGAGCAGCTTCACGTTGACGAACTCGCTCGGGAACAGCGCCTCGTCGTCGTTCGCGAAGGTCGCGCGCAACGTGACGGTACCGGTCGCGGTCGCCATCTGGTTGCTGACCGCGTACAGCGTGCCGGTCGCGAGCTCGCGCGAGTTATCGCTCGAATACGCGGTGACCGGCAGCTTCGCGCCGGTGGCGAGACGCTGCACGATCGACGCGAGCGAATCCTGCGGCACCGTGAACTGCACCGTGGTCGGCTTCACGGTCGTGATGACGACGATGCCGGTCGACGACGACGCGGTCACGTAGTTGCCCGGATCGACGAGCCGCAAGCCGACCTTGCCCGCGATCGGCGCGGTGATGCGGCAATAGGCGAGGTCGAGATCGAATTGGGCGATGTTGGCGAGGTCGACCTTCACCGCCGCTTCGTCCTGCTGGACGAGGAACTGTTGATCCGCGAAGGTCTGCTGCGCGATCGACTTGCGCTCGTTCAACTGCGTATAGCGTTCGAGATCGGCGCGCGCCTGCGCGAGCGAGGCGCGGTCTTTAGCGAGCGTCGCCTCCGCCTGCTGCTTGCTGATCTGATACTGGCGCGGATCGATCTGCGCGAGGAACTGGCCTTTCTGCACCTCCTGGCCTTCGTGATAGCCGACCTCGGTCAGATAGCCGCTCAGCTGCGGCAGCACGGTCACGGTCGCGATCGGCGTGACGGTACCGAGCTCGCTCAGCGTGACCGGCATCGGGCCGAGCGTCGCCTGCGCCACGGTGACGACGATCGCCGGGTTCTCGCGCGCGGGCTTCTTGCGCGTCAGCAGATGAACCACGACGAACGCGACCAGCACGAGCACGATAACCGCGAAGATAATGAGCCCGCGCCGGGAGCGCTTCGGCGGCGGGGACACGGTTTCGCTCATGTTGATCTCCAGGAACGGATATTGGTGTTGATGTTCGGTTCGAATGTCGTCCTCTGACGGGACTGCGCAAAATTGCCATGGATCAAGCGCGTTGTCATCAATCGAAGTCCTCTGGACGTGTTGTTACCAATACGTAAGGAAGCGGGCGGTGGCTTTAGTACGAGCATGCGTGAATGTAACCGGCTTGCGCCGGGCTTGAGTTACAGGGGTGCAACATGTTGGCGGGTGGAAGGGTCGGGCGCATGGATCGAGCGGCGCGTGGCGGGCGGACACCCGGATGGGTCGAGTTTTGGGCACGGCTGGACATCGCAATATGCGGTAACAGACGACAGCCAATTGAAAAGCGGGCCGTCCGTCCAGAATCGTCACATTCGCCCGTTATCATCCCAAGCCAGCATGGCGCGCGCCGCGCGCCGTCACGAACATCCTCGAACGTCACCCCGATGTCCATCACCGTCAATTTCCCCGCCGAAGTGCGCGACTGGATCGCCGCCAACCTCACGCGCGGCGTGGCGCCGCAAGCGATCGTCAACGAGCTCGTGAGCCGCAACAACGCGGCCGAGCTCGCGTCGGCGATGGTCGATGCGGTGTCGGCGGCGTTCCTGTATGGCACGCCGCTGCCCGGCGACAAGCTCGAAGTCGGCGCCGCGCCGCTCAGCTACCGGCCCGAGCCGCTGCGCGTTCCCGATGGTCCGCTGATCCAGCTCGGTGAACGCAAGGTACGCGTGCTGTCGCGGCTGCAACGGCCGGCCGCCGTGCATCTGGCCAACTTCCTGAGCGGCGACGAATGCGAGCAGCTGATCGCGCTCGCGCAGCCGCGGCTCGACCGGTCGACCGTCGTCGATCCGGTGACCGGCCGTAATGTGGTCGCCGGTCATCGCAGCAGTCACGGGATGTTTTTCCAGTTGGGCGAGACGCCGTTGATCGCGCGCATCGAAGCGCGCATCGCCGCGCTGACCGGCACGCCGGTCGAGAACGGCGAAGGCCTGCAAATGCTGCACTACGAGGAAGGCGCGGAGTCGACGCCGCACGTCGACTATCTGATCACCGGCAACGAAGCGAATCGCGAGTCGATCGCTCGTAGTGGTCAGCGTATGGGTACGCTGTTGATGTATCTGAAGGATGTCGACGCCGGCGGCGAGACGGTGTTTCCGCAGCTTGGGTGGTCAGTTGCGCCGCAGCGTGGGCATGCGCTGTACTTTGAATATGGCAACCGCTTTGGGCTGTGCGATCCGAGCTCGCTGCACGCGAGCACGCCGCTGCGCGCGGGGGATAAGTGGGTGGCGACCAAGTGGATTCGCACGCGGCGGTTTGTGCCGCGGAATCAGGGTTGAGACCCCACCCTGCCAACGGGGCCCCACTAACCCACGCCCGATCTCAGCGCTGAAAAACCTCATCAGCAACCCACCCCTCATCGGTCAGATGCACGCCCTCACGCAACTGCATCGTCCCCGCCCCTTCGATCACCCGCTTGACCATCGGGAACACGCGTTGCGCGTCGGCGTCCTTCGCCCACGGCGCCGGGTCGATCTTGTAGGTGTAGACCACTGACGTCACCGTCTTGCCGTCCATCTGCATCGGCCGCTCCCAACCGACCACTTTATCGAGCGACAGCGAAGCCGCACAGAAATCGGCCGGATGCGTGACGCGCGACGTCGCGGTCGCGACCACTTCCGGAATGTGCAGATAGTACTTCTGGCCTTCCGGCGTCAGCTGATACTGCCGCGCGGACGCGGTGATCTTCTTGCCGTCCGCGTCGACGCGTTCGACCAGCATGTCCTTGCCCTCCACCAGACCGAGCTTTTCGAGCACCGGCATCTGGATCGCGTCGCGCGTGCCGTTGGCGCGGTCTTCGGTCGTCGTGTAAATCGGCCAGTCGTATTTGGCGAGGCACAGATGGCCGCGCTTGGCCAGGTAGTCGTTGATGGTGGTCGTAAAGTTTGCCTGATTGGCATCCTGGCTCTTGTCGTGGCAGCCCGCGAAGAGCGTCAGGGCGATCAGGGAAAGCGCGCCGCCTGCGAGGCGGGCGGCGGTGGAGCGTCGCATCATGTCGTTGTTGCTCAGGTTGAGTTGCTTGATTGAATGTCGTCAGTTCAGTTCACGCAGGCGCCGCTCGTCGGCGTCGTCGCGGGCGGTTGATAGCCGTCCGTCAGCGTGTTCAGGAAACAGACCAGATCCGCGATGTTCTGCTGCGTCAGCTGCGGCGTCGAGTGAACCGGGCGCGCCTGCGCGCCGTCGGCCGCGGTCGTGCCGCCCGCATCGGTCTGGCCTTGACCCATCGGCAGTTCTTCATCGATGTTGCCCTGGTACGCGGCGGGCAAATCGTTGAACCGGGTCGCCGTCGCGCCCGACGCCGCGCTCGGGAACAGAGCGAACGACGGGTTCTGGACCATGTTGCTGCTGTCGCCGCCGGTGCTCGGATACCAGAACTCGGGGTTCGTGTCGCGCGTGTTGTAGAAGTTGAGCACCTGCACGAGCGAATGGAACACGCCGTTGTGGAAGAACGCCGTGCGCGTCGCGACGTTGCGCAGCGTCGGCACCTTGAAGCGGCCGCAATACGGATCGGGCACGTTGACGCCGGTGAACGAATCCGGACCCGCGCCGCTCGTCGCGGTGCCGGGCGTGTGGATCGTGTTCAGCGGGCCGCACAGACCTATGTCGTAGTACGTGGCGTTGGTGTTGCTCGGGATCGGGTCCGGGTTGTCTGGGATCGACGTGTCGTTGCGCGGCACGCCGATCGCCTGATACGTGAAGTCGGTCATCAGACCCACCGAGCCGTTGAAGTTCGCGCCCGCGAAGTGGCAGGCCACGCAGCCGGCGCCCTTGTCGGTGTCATTGAAGAGTTGCAGACCACGCATCTCCGCCGCCGTCAGCGTGCCGCCCACCTTGTTGGATTCGAACAGGTCGAACTTGCTCGAATACGGCGCGAAGCTCGGGTCTTCCGTCTCGTAGGCCTGCAGCGCGAGGCCGATGTCGGTGAACGCGGTATCGGTGCTGGCGAACACGCCCGCGCCGAACGCCTGCTGGAACAGCGACGCATACGATGCGCTTTGCACGACCTTCACGACGTCGGCCGCCGAGGCGTTGTTCATTTCGAGCGGGTTGAGCAGCGGCAACGAGACCTGGGTGGCGAGCGTCGTCGCGCGGCCGTCCCACATGAAGCCGCCGCCGGGCGCGCTTTGCGTGATGCCGTCGGGGTTCTCGGCGACGTCGTTGTACGGCGGCGTCATCGACTTGTAGCGCAGCGACGGCACCGCGCGCTGACCCGCCACCGAAGGATCGGAGCCGAGCTGCACGGCGAGGCTGTTGGGCGGTCCGTAGGCATATTGCGGGCTATGGCAGGTCGCGCAGGCCATGTTCTTGTTGCCCGACAGATTCTGATCGAAGAACAGTTTCTGGCCGACCTGCGCCGCGGCGCTCAGCGTGACCGTCGCGGGCGGCGCGACGCTCGTCGTGCCGCCGCTGCCCGTCGACGACGACGTCTGGCCCGCGCCGCCGCCATCGCTGCCACCGCCGCCGCACGCGGTCAATATCAGGGAGAGCGCGCACAGCACGCCGAGGGAAAGTGTTCGCATGACGATGTGTTGTTGCGTGAGTCCAATTGCCGGGCGGTCCTGGCTGGGCCTCGTGCAGGGCCTGGCTGACTGCGCGTACCGCTAAGGCCGCGCGGCAATGGGACGAACGGAAATGGAAAACTGCCGGACCACTCGATACGTGGCCCGGCAGCAAGCGCTTCTCGCATCTGGCTGCGATACAAAGCGGCGAGCCGGCTTGTATCGCAAGCGGATCGGCTCCTTACTTCGCCGACTTCAGCGACCAGATGTTGGTCTGGGTTGCATCGGGGCCAGCGGCACGCGATGCCAGCGACGTACCCGTCACGTCGACCGGGTTCAGCTTCTGCGTGTAGGTCGCCGGCGTGACGTACGCGTGGTTCATCGGACGGACCGAGTCGAGGTGCGTATCGGAGCTGCCCGCGAGTTCCGGCAGGTTCGCGATGTTCGCGGCGATGAACGACTCCGTGTACTTCGCACGAGCAAGGTACGTGTTCGGCTGCTGCGGGTCGGCGATCTGGAACATGTCCTGCAGCGTGCGCACGAACGAGAAGTGGCTGTACTCGTCGCTATCCACCACGTTCGGGTTCGCCTGGTTCGTCGCGACGCCGAACACCGAGTTGCCGTGACCATGGTTGCCCTGGTTGTACAGCACGGTGGTCGTCGGCGAGTACTTGCCGTTCGTGAACGTCAGCGGCTGCTGGTTCACGTTCGACGTGACCGGGTTCCAGCCGCAGCACGAGGTCGAGCTGCCTTCACCTTCGTCGAACATCACGACGATCGCGACCTTGCGGTTCGGGTTGGTCCAGATCGGCGAAGCCTGGATCTTGGCGACCACCTGACGTACGTAGTCGTCACCGCGCTGCACGATCGCGGTGCTGCCGCTCAGGCATGACGGATCCGAGCCGGTGCCGTGCATGTCGTCGCACTGGTCGGGCATGATGAAGTTCACGTTACCCACGTCGCCGGTTGCGAGGTCGGTGCTGAACTGGTCGTAGTTGTAGCCGGTCGGAATCGGATAGGCCTTCGATTGTGCGAGGGCGGTAGCGCTGTATTGCGTACCGAACATCGTACGGTTGTCGGCGTGGAACTCCGGCAGGCTACGCACATCCTGGTAGGCCATACCCGGGTGATGCTTCGTCTTGTACAGACCGTTCGGGATGGTGAAGGCGGTGCCGTTGGCGCCAGGGCCAGTGTAAGTAGCGCTGACTGCGGTGTCCGCGATGCTGTCGGCGCGTGGGTCCTGGCCCGGGTTCATCGATTCACTATAAGTGCGCCACGTCATGCCGGCCTGTGACAACAGAGTGAACAGGCTTGGCTGGCTCCTTATGTTGTGATTGGCTATCGAGCCCGTCGAGGAGCAGGCCGCGCTCGTGAAGCTCGACAGGTGGGTGCTGTCCTGCGGGGGCAGCACGCCGGTCGCGACGAGCGATGCGCCATCCGAAGCGGTACCGCCTGCGAATGCCACATCGGTCGGTGCGTTTGCGCCGGTCGTGCCTGCGCCGCAGCCCCACCAGTTGTCGTCGACGATGCCCCAGTCGTCCGCGCCGCCGAGTGCCGTGTAGTTCGGCTCGCTCGGGTTACCCGTCGAGTAGTAGGTCGTGAACTGCGCGTTGCCGCTCAGGAACTGGTTGATGAACGGCGCGCTCGTCGAACCGAGAATACCCGGCGTGATGTTCGAGCCCGAACCGGTCTGCGCCACGCTGTGGTTCTCGAGCATGATCACGAACACGTTGTCGTAACGCGGAATGCCTTCGACGTTGAACGCGGCCTGTTGCGACTGCGCGTACGTGATCGGCGCTTGCGTCTGCGTCGACTTCACGGCCGTCAATGCGGTCACGCCCGATACGCCGACGATCGACGGATCGCCGCCCGTCACCGCGAGGTTGTCCGGATACATGTCGCCGCGATCGAGCTTGGTGGTCGCGTACGTGTAGCGGTTCGCGAGCTGGTTGTCTTCGAACAGCACGGTCTGCTGCTCGACGCCCGACAGCTTGTTGACGTCGCCGAGCGCATCGGCGGCGCTCACCGTCACCGACGATGCGCCGAGTGCCGGGCCGCTCAGGCGCGCTGCGACGTTGGCCTTTTCGGTGGCATAGCTGGTGCCGTTCGCTTCGACGAGACGCTGTACTTCGGTCGACATCGGGCTGATCACGATGTTCGCCGCGCCCTGGTCGGCGATCTGCGCAGCCGAAGCGCGCAGGATCAGGTGGCTTGCGACAGCCGCGCCGCTTGCCGTGTTGGTTGCCTTCGTGCTGACGTCGGCGATCAGCTGACCGCTCGCGCTCGATTGCAGCGAGAAATGGCCTTTGCTGTCGGTCGTCGTGCTGACTTCACCTGAATCGCACTTGCCGTTGCCGTTCGTATCGAGGCAGACGGTCGCGCCGGCGTAATAGCCCGCGGCGATGGTCGGGTTACCGGACGTGTTGCCCGGCACGAAGTTGGCAGCGGTCACGACGCCCGAAAACGTGGTCGGTTGCGGACCGGTGCTTGCCGTGTCGTTGTGATCGGAGCCGCCACAAGCTGCGAGAACGCAGGCTGCCGCGATTGAAGTGAGAATCAGACTGGTGCGTGATGTTGGACTGACCGACATTGTGGGACCCCTGTTGGTTTGATGCGACTTTTCCGCCCGAATGGAACAAATCCGTGTTTTTTTACGCAGCCGGATTATCGAGCGGCAATGTTCCTTTTTTATGACATGGAACTTTTAAGGAACTTTTCCGTCACCACGTCCCATATATTTGGAAATACGTAGTTCATCGAAATGAAACGTCGGTCTGTTACGCGCGCGCATGTGACGCGTCGTCGTCGCGGAGATCGCGTCGAGAGGGGGGCTTGCGAGGGGATGGGGTTGGCGGACCCGGCGGCGCCGGGTTGCCGTCAATGAGATCGCTGCGACGAATGCCGCTTGAAGAGAGACCGACTGAAGCCGGGACGGCTCGCGAGGCCTATGTCAGCGATGCGCTGCTAGCCGTGCGTGGCTGCAGCGCGACGCCAGTACGAGAATATGCGCAATGGATGCGCGCTCTCGTAGCGAAGTAATCAGAACTGCTCGATCCACGTGGCGAGGCGGTCGGCCGCGAACTCGCTGCCGCGCTGCGCTGGCTGCAATACGATCGCATTGCCTTCACGAACCGGCTGCAGTGCAACATCAATGCCGTCGAGCCAAAGGAGACTCGCCAGCCATGCCGCGTGTCCGCTCGACACCGTGTTGTTGCCCGGCTCCGCGAGAAACTCCGCGAGTGCGGCCGGCTGGTTCCACACGAGACCATCGCCTGCGCGCCGCACATCGATGCCTGCCTCGGAAAGCCTCCCGGCCAACGTCATCAGCGCGTCGCTCGCGCTCGCGCCGCCGTGACGGTTACGCAGCGTGGCGAGATGGGCTGCTACCGTATGACCGAACGCGCCGCTGCGGGCACTCTCGGCCGCGATCAGATCGGAGTAGTCCTGCAGCAGCCAGTCCGGCTCGGAGTTCGGCACGTCGGCGAGCAACGCCGCGGCGAGATAGGTCTCGACCGGCTGGAAGCGCTCGGGCCCAATTAGCGTGGCCGACAGCGTGCGCACCTGACCCACGCGCGTGGCGACCACCTGCTTTTGCAGCACGCCCAGCTTCTCGCGCACCAGCGTGTCGCGCTCCTTGCGCAGCTCGGCCAGCTCGAGCGCCTGCTTCAGCTCCATGCGCAACGCCGTGATGTCCCACGGCTTCTTGATGTAGCGATGGATATGACCCATGTTGACAGCCGCGACGGTCTGATCGATCTCCGAATACGCGGTGGTCAAAATCCGCACGACATGCGGAAAGCGCTCGCTCGCATAGCGCAGCAGTTCGTTGCCGAACTCGCCCGGCATGCGCTGGTCGGAGACGAGGACCCCTACCCGGTCACCGTGCTCGTCGAGCAGCGCCTTGCCCTCTTCCACCGAGCCGCCAGTCAGGACCGGCGCCAGGCTTCCGATGGCACGCTGGAAGTACTTTACGGCGGTAGCTTCATCATCGACGAAGATGATCGCCGGCGCCAACTCCTCCGTGGCTTTTGCTTCGTTCATCAACAACTCCTGTGCGTTTGACCTTTGATATGGGGGAAATCCAGCACTACCGTGGTGCCTCCCCCCGGCGTGGACTCGATCCTGAGTCCGCCGCCACAGGACTGCATGACGCGGTTGCATAGAATCAGGCCCAAGCCGTTCCCCCCAGTTTTCGCGTGCGTCGTAATTGGGTCCGTCAACAGGCGGTCTTTGATCTCGGGCGGAATCCCCGGCCCGTTGTCGCAGATGCCGATGCTCGGGTGGGGTTCCGTTGTCACCGTAAAGCGCATCGACGGCGACGGCACATCCGCGAGCGCGCGCAACGCGTTGGACAATAGCGACGACAGCACGAGCGCCACGCAATTCGGTTGCGTGAGCACGGGAAAGTCGTTGTCGACCTCGACCTGCACCCACGCGCGCTGCGCGGTCGTAAACGGATACGTGTCGAGCAGCGCCGCGATCAGCCCATGCGCGGTGCTCTCGAGGCGCGCCTCGTCGCCCTCCGGTAGCCGGCGCCCGTTGTGGACCGAGCGCCAGAACGACGACACCACCGCCATGCAGTACTGCGCGCTCTCGCGCATCGATTTCGCGGCGCCGAGGATTTCGCCTTCCGCGTCGCGCTCCGCATCCGTGCGATCTTCGATGCTGTGCGCGTTCAACGCGATCGCCGCGAGCGGCGTGTTCAGTTCGTGCGCGATAAACGCGAGGGTTTCGTCGATGGCGATCAGGCGCTGATTCTGCATCGCGCGTTCGTGGTAGCGATCAAACGCCAGTTGCAGCGTATCGCGGACCGCCGCCGGCTTCAGCGGCTTTTCGAGGATGCGGAACACCTCACCGGTGTTGACCGTCCGCAATAGCATCTCGACGTCCGCGTAAGCGGTGACCAGAATGCGCACGATGTGCGGATATTCCAGCGCCACCTGGCGCAGCAGTTCGCCACCATCGCGCCCCGGCATGCGGAAGTCCGTGACCAGCACCGCGATACGGGAATTGTCCTGTTCCAGGACCGCGATTGCCTCGTCACTACTCGTCGCGAGCAGGACCTCGTAATCGGCACCGACGGTGCGCGCGAAATATTTGCACGCCAACTCTTCGTCATCGACGTAGAGAAGAGTGGGCTGTGTTTGTCGGATGTCAGTCATGATGTTTCTCACGGGGCGGGCGACAGGTCGAAACTGAATGCCGCCCAACTTCCCAGCTCGCTCTCAGCGAACAGAAGACCGCCGTGGCGCTCGATCACCGCGTAGCTGATCGACAGCCCCAGGCCCAAACCCTGTCCCACTTCACGGGTAGTAAAGAACGGCTCGAACACGCGTGCGAGATTCTCCGGCGCAATGCCTGGACCATTGTCTTTTACCGTCACATGCAGGCGCTCTTGCGTCCATCTCACCTCGATGTGAATCGAAGGCGCGGGCGTGGCCGCCTTGCGCATCGCCAGCACCGCATTCGACAGCAGGTTGATCAGCACACCGATGATGGCCGCCTCGTCGCCCTGCACCAGCGTATCGGCGGGCAGTTCACGCGTCACGGTGACGCCGCGCAACTCATGCCCGACGAGCCGGATCGCGGAATCGAGCGCCTTTTCGAACAGGAACGGCGTGCCCAGCTCCGCCTCGGCACCGGGCTTGCGATACGCGAACGTCTTCAGGTCCGACACGATGTGCTGGATCCGCTGCATGCCCTGCCGCGCGTCGACCAGACATTCATTCAGCGTCGGCTCTTTCTTCGAGATCGGCTCTTCCAGCGCAACCTCGATTGCCATCAGGCAGAAGTTCACCGGGTTATTCACTTCATGCAGCAAGCCCGCCGCGAGCGTACCGATTGCAGCCATTTTTTCCTGTTGCAGCAGCTGGCCCTTGATGTCGAGCAACTGACGATTGATCGCTTCGAGCTCGTCGTTCTTCGCGGAGACCTCCGCGTTTTTCTCGGACACTTCGGCCTTAAGGCGAAACAGCATGAAGCGCACGCGTTCGTTGAAGAACGTGTAGACGGCACTTGCGGCAGCGGCGAACAGAAGCAGCAGAAGATTGACCGTCATCGTGCCGAGCGGCACGCCGTCATGCGGGGGCAGCAGGCAGGCCAGCAGATACAGAAAGCAGGACAACACGCCGAACACGAGGTTTTGCCACAAGCCGAATGGCAAGGCGATGCCGGACGCGAAAATGGCCAGATTCAAGCCCATGTAGTAGGGCGACAGCACGCCATCGGTGCGCCAGATCATCCAGGAAATCATCGCTTGCGGCAGCAGCAGCCAGGACAGCGTCAGCCATGGTGTCAGGCGCCGCCCCATGTTGGTGTCCAGCAAGGCCACGATGCCGCCGATCATCAACGACACGAGCAGACGCGCGAGCGCGAACGACGTCTGATATTGCGGATACTGCGCGTAGTCCAGCCCCACGCCGAGCAGCACGAGCGCAATCGCGGTGCACGCGCCGCCACGGCTGAACGTGACGCGGAAGTCGGCCAGCTCGGTTTGATAGCCGCTCTGTAGGGGACTGGTAGTCATGGACAGGGATGTCGACACGGTTTCAGAGGATCGTGGCTTCCGCGAACACATTCACCCCGGTCTCGTCGACGTAGAGCTTCTGGTCAGTGGAGTTGGGGGGAAGCAGCGAGCTCATGCCGCTCTCGTTCCGATAGATCAGATACCACTCGAGCAGATGCTCCATCCCGTACTTCTCCGGATTCGCCGAATGGACGTTGGTGACCAGCAACTGGCCGCCAGGTCGTGTGCGAGCGGCGAAGTAACTCAGGAGGCGCGCACAGACCTTGTCCGACAGATAGTCGAACAGGCCCGCGCAATACACCGCGTCGAATTCCCGCGCGGAAGGGTCCGCTGAAATTTTACGCTTGAGCAATTCGTGCACCGACTGATGCACCATTTCCACCGAGGTTTTATGGCCTGCGGCGTGCGCCGAGCTTTCGATCGCGTCCTTCGTAAACGCCAGCGTTTCCTCGCTGAAGTCGACGAGTTCGAACGACAGCCACTCCGGTTGCGGATATTCGCGCACGAAGCGCTGAATCTCGAAAGCGGGCCCGCAACCGACGTTGAGGATGCGGAACGGTCTGCCGGCCGCCCGCGCCGCTTCGGCCTGACGCGTCAGAAAGTCGATTAGCAGCGTGATGCGGTTGCGGTGCGCGGTCGCGACGGCGGCGTGCAGGAACGCGGTATTGACGATCTGGAAGTAGGTGGTCGGTCCTTGCTGCGGATCGCTGAGGATCTGGTTGACCATCTCGTAGTCGCCGGCATAGCCGAGCGGCTTCGTGAACGTGCGATAGACAAACGGCGCGCGCAGCAGCAACGGATGCAGTGCCGATTGCGCATACGTGCGATGCACGGGCGCGGTTTCGACGTCGACGCGCTCCGCCTCTTCCTCCAGGCGATCGAGGAAGAACTTGATCTTGAGCATGATCGGCGTGGCCAGCTCGTAGAACAGGTCCTCGCGCAGTCTGCCGCCTTCGGCCTTCGGCAAGCTCTCGGTCAGATCGACCTGCTCGACCCAGCGCGACACTTCCGACAGGAACGCGCGCATCTCGTTCACGACGATCTGATAGTCGCGCCTGATATTGAAGCGCGAGTCCCAGTCGGCGATAAAGAGTTCCGCTTCCCGTCCGACCGACTTCGCTTCGTTGGGCAGCACGCTAAGCTCGCGCCACTCGTCGATCAGTGCCAGGGAAACCACCGCGGTGAGACCGGTGTTCACCAGACTCACCACCACCGCCTTGCCGAGATAGGCATTCTTGGTGCCCATGCGCACGCTCAGCTCGCTTAACACCTCGCTGACCTGCACGATGGAGTAGGGGTTATAGACCTCCATGACCAGGGACTTTCTCTGGAGGTTAATGATCGTCCCACGCACATGCTCGCGCTGCGAGTTGCGGAAGCTGACCACCGGGTCGATTTGCGTTTGAGAGTACACGGTATAAGTACCTGAGGAATCCGGGAACGCAGCAGGGTATTGGAGAAGTCCAGTGAATGGCTGCCGCACGCACGACACCAGCGACGAGTCGCGTTGCAAACCACAGTTGAGCTGAAAACACCAAAGCCCTTTGCCAGAATGGCTCCAGCGGGTTGCAGTGTACCATCAAGACGTTCAATTCTGACTGAGGTTAAATTCAGGACGAAACGTCTGCGCAAGTTTTACTTGTGAGCATATGCGTGCTGTAGAAGGCCGCTTTTGCAAAGAACCGTTTGGGACGACTCCGCGAGCGCGCGTACGATCGCCGACAATTCGTTTCTCGACAAAGACTTGCAATCGCATTACCACGACGGCAACAGGATCCGCTATTGAGGAGTTGCGATCCGTGCGCCTCCTGGGCCTATGCCGTTTGGACGGGCCCGCTGGGGACTCGACTTTGATGCCCCGCGCATTCGCCGAATAATATTTATTGATTAAACGCAATTCACGTCCGGTGCAGCAAACGTTTTCTCTTTAGAGCTTTCAGCGCGAGTACCTTCAACCATTGAGCGGCTCGAGCACTCGTCGGTTCATTCGTGCAAGGCCAAACCTTTCACTGCCTTATCGACGGCTTTCTTCGGTCCGTGCAATGCGAGACCGACGAGGTCGAGATTGGCCGCGTCATCGGCGCGAAAGACTGCGCGATTGGCCGCGTCATGCCCCGTCGAAAACATCGCGTGCACGTAAGGCACGATTCTGAGTTCGCGCGACAACGCCTGCCGATGCGCGCTCTGCAGACCGGAGCGGTCGGCGGCGAACACCATCATCGGCTGGCCGAGCATGCGGCCGTAGCGATGCCCGGCGGCATCCTCGTAGGGCTCGCCTAGCGCATCGGGCGCCTCGGCCGCGACGCCGGTCGCGAGAAACGCGACCACATTGAGCTTCTGCCAGACTGCGAGATCGCTGCGCACGATCAGCGCCACTTTCGTATCGAACATGATGACTCCTCGTTGAGCCGCTCATGATCGACGAGCCCGCGCGATCAGTCTGGAACGTTTGTGCACATCTGCCGGTAGGCCGCCGGCGTCATCCGGTACGCGCGACGAAACCAGCGGCCAAGATGGCTCTGATCCGCGAAGCCGACTTCGGCGGCGACCTGCGCCGGCGTGCGGCCGGTCGCGAGCAGGCGCCGCGCGGCGCGCAGGCGCAAGCGCACCAGATACGCGTGCGGCGACGTGCCGAACGCGCGCTGGAACAGACGCGTCAACCGGAACCGGTCGATGCCCGCAAGCTCCGCGAGTTCGTCGAGCCCGAGGTTGCCGTCCATCCGTTCGTGCAACAGATCGCGCACCCGCGAGACCGCGGGCGACGCGGTGGGGTCGCCGGTGAGCGGCGCGTCGCGCAGCTGGGTACCGAGTTGCAGCAGCAGACGATCGAGCGTCTGGTCGCGCGCAAGCCGGCCCTCGTTACCGTGAAGCGCGACAAAGGCCTGTCGGATCACATCGAAGAGCGCGCGGTCATCGACAAGCGTATGGCCGAACGCCGCCTCGACGCCGGCCAACCCCGGCAGAGCGAGCCGGCGCGCCGCGCGCTCGACCCAGGCTTGCGGCAGATACAGCATCGCGTACGTGAAGCCGCCCGCCTCGGGCGCATGGCCGTCGTGCAGCGCGCCGGGCTCGATCAGGATCGCGCGGCCCGGCACGCTCGTGTGCAGCGACCGATGGCACTGGAAACGCTGCACGCCCTGCTCCGTGTAGCCGATCAACATATCGTCGTGATCGTGCGGATCGTAGGCGTGACCGCTGAAATGCGCGCGCAGACTTTCGATGCCGGTTTCGGCATCGCGCCGGGCGGTTAGCCAGTTGCTGGGAATGAGGGGACTGGGCATAGGTTGAGCTGGCGGGCAGCAGGGTGATGCGCGACGGAAACTCGCGGCGCGACGTTATGGCTCGATCAAAACCGGTCTACCAGAAGTTCTCCATTGTGCTCGGTATCGGGCAGTCGTGTCGCCGTCACGGCCCGTTAGGGATAAGAGCACGAGGCACGCCGATTGCGGCACTCCTGATAGCGCAGGCAGCAACTGTCTGCGTCTCCATTCCAGTCCAACCAAGGAGGGGCGGATCATGAGCAAGGCAACCATCACTTTAGTCGCGGCCGTCGCCGCACTTACCCTGTCGGGCGGCGCTTATGCACAGGCGGCCGGCGGCGCGAACGGCAGCGGTTCGGCCGGCACCGCTGGTAGCACGGCTAGCCCGTCGAACCAGATGAACGGTGCCACAACGGGCGGCTACGGCATGCCGGGCACCACCAACTCGGACAGCGGTATGGGCGCCAAGCCGAACTCGGGCCTCCCGAGCGCGAACAGCAGCGCGCCGTCTTACAACGGCCCCGCGCCTAAGACCAACAATACGCTGGCGACCCCGAGCGTAGCGTCGCCGGCGGCCAACGGCCAATAACCGCTGTCAAGAATGAAAATCGGCCGCGAATAAGCACAGGCACAAGTGCTCCAGTTGCATGGGCATAAAAGTAATTGCGACCGATCCCCGTTTCACGGCTAACAGACGTGCTAACAGACGCTATTAACACGACCGGGTTGTAATTTCGGTCATTCGCCATCCCCGGTTTATGAAAGGCCGCTGCCCTCACGGACAGCGGTCCTTTGTCTGTCGCTAAGCTCACAACTCAGCAGCAATGCATATAGGTATACGACGCACCGTCGGAGGATGGAAGAGCGGCAGGCGGATATCCCAGGGCACACACTGCCGACATGGAAAAGCGTGCTGGAACGCCAATACGATGCATGGGAGTCGGAGCATCTTGTGGTCGATACAGCGAATCGTTCGTTTGAGGCCGTTGTCGAAACGATTGTTCATCGATTGTCGATTCTACTTACGGCCACTCCGAAGCTTTAGCACTCGAAGAAGATCGTTTCCGCGGGACGGGATGAGCGGAGAATGCGAGCGTCCCCGCGCATCTGCAATTGACTCCGCTCTTCTTCGCGTGCCTGCCACGGCCTCATCGTGAAGCTCAAAGCCACGTGCCCCCTTGCCGCTCGTTCGGCTCCTGCTCGAGCGCGTCGAAATCGTGAATCCAGTCGAGGTGATGCAGCATGCTGTCGCGCGCACCGAGCCGCGCGTTGCGTTCCTGCGCGGCTGGCCCGTCCGGCAGATGCAGCACGTCCGCGGTGGTAATCGACGCGTACTGCACCTTGCGCGTGCGGCCCCGGCGCAGACGTTCGTAGGCTTCCTGCGCTTCCCGCCACTTGCCGGGGCCGGCCTTGGCCAGTTGTGCGGCCAGCACCACGGCATCCTCGATCGACTGGTTGGCGCCCTGGCCGTGATGCGGCACGAGCGCATGCGCGGCATCGCCGATCAGCGTCACGCGGCCCTTGCTCCAGCGGCCGAGCGGAGGACGGTGGAACAGGCCCCAGCGCTGACTGACCGGCACGGCCGTGATCATCTGCACGACGGCCGGATGCCAGTCCTTGAACAGACGCAGCTGCTCACCTTCGGTGGATGCCATGACCCAGTCGCGCGACGGCCACGGCGACGGGTGACGCTCGACCAGCAGGAAGTTCTGATCGCCCTTGTCGCCGATCGGATAGTGCAGCAGATGGCCGCCGGGCCCGACCCAGAACTGGATCGTCTCGGGATCGGGCAACAGGTCCATGCGCTCGGCCGGCACGACGCCGCGAAAGCCTGAGCAACCCGAATACAGCACGTCGTCGTAGCCGAGCATCCAGCGTCGCGTGATCGAGCGTGCGCCGTCGGCGCCGATCACGAGATCGGCATCGATGCGCCGACCGTTGTCGAACGCGAGACTCACACGATCGGGATGCTGCACGAGATCGACCAGCCGATGGCTGAGATTGATGCGCTCGAGACCGACCGCCTTCGACAGCACCGCCTGCAGATCGGCGCGATGAACGCCCCAGTACGAGCCGCCGAATTGCTCGCGATAGCTGGGCATGCCGCGATGATGACCGATGACGGTACCGCTGCGTCCGTCGCGATAGATGAGCCCGGGCACTTCAGCGCATATGTTTTCAAACGCGGAACGCAGTCCCATGCGCTCGTAAAAACGTGTCGCATTGGCCGACAGTGCGACGGCCGCGCCCACTTCGCGCAGCTCCTCGGTCTGCTCGTAGAGCTGCGCCTCGATGCCATGTTCGCGCAGTGCAAGCGCCAGCGTCAGGCCCCCGATGCCGGCGCCGACGATCGCGATCCTCAGATCCATTCCACTCATGATTGTGTCTCCAATATGCAGTCTATCGATTCGGGTCGCTCCGGCACGCGCGGTCAGCGCGTTGCCTGCGGATACCGTGTTGGTATTTTCAGCACTAGACCTTCATTGCTCAATAAGATGAAATGAATCTTAATCATCACTGAAATGAATGACCTTGGGTCATGCCAAAACCATGGAACTGAGCGATCTCGACCTCAATCTGCTGCTGCTCTTCCAGCGGCTGATGCAGGAGCGCCGCGTGGCGAGCGTCGCCGAGCAAATGAACATGAGCCAACCGGGCGTCAGCAATGCGCTCGCGAAGCTGCGCCGCCTGCTCGGTGATCCGCTGTTCGTCCGCGCGCCAGGCGGTGTGGTTCCGACGCCGTTTGCGCTGCGTCTCGCGGAGCCGGTCTCGCAGGCACTCGCCACCTTGCACGCCGCGCTCAATCCGGTGACGGGCTTCGATCCGCTACGCGCGATGCGAACGATGACGATCGGTATGACCGATATCGGCGAAGTCGTGTTTCTGCCCGCACTGCTCGAACGATTGTCGCGCGTCGCGCCGGGCGTCGCTATGAATACGGTCCGCAATACGAGCGTCAATCTGAGCAAGGAGATGGCCGAAGGTCGCGTCGATCTGGCGATCGGTCTGCTGCCGCAGTTGAAGGGCGGCTTCTATCAGCGGCGTCTGTTCGATCAGCGCTACGTCTGTCTGTTCAGACGCGGCCATCCCCTCGAGGACGCAGCGCTGACGCTTCCCGCGTGGCGTGGTGCCGAGCATCTGGTGGTGGTGTCGGCCGGCACCGGCCACGGACAGGTCGATGAGTGGCTGAAACGGCGCGGCGTGCGACGTCAGGTGCGCCTGACGGTGCCGCACTTCATGAGCGTGGGCTACATCCTGCAACGTACCGATCTGATCGCCACGGTGCCTGAGCGTCTCGCTCTGGAATTGGCCACACCGTTCTCGCTCAGCCTGCGCGCGTTGCCGATGACGCTGCCCGCCGCGCCGATCCATTTGCTGTGGCACGAGCGGGTCCACCACGACGAAGGCAATCGCTGGCTGCGCGAGGTCGTGATCGATCTGTTCGCGGATACCGTGACGGGTGGCAAGCGGGCTCGGGACCTGCGGAAGAAGTAGTGCTTTGTTTGAAAGCGTTGCTTCAAAGCTTCGCGCGCACGCGACCGCGTTGCGTGTGATCCGGCTTAGTCGAACGCGCCGGTGCGGACCTCGCCATCGCGCGTGTAGCGGCTGATCAGCACGCCGCCGGGCGTGCTCGTCGTGTGGGCCAGCGTGAAAGCGGACGCCTGTGCGTCGTCACCGAACAGGCGCTTGCCGTGGCCCAGCATGACGGGGTAAATCAGCAGCAGGAGTTCATCGACGAGCCCCGCCGCGAGCAGCTGGCGCACCATGTCGCTGCTGCCGAACGTCAGTAAATCGGCACCGTCCTGATGTTTCAGCGCGCGTATCGCGTCGGCAAGGTCGCCCTTCAGCGCATGACTGTTGTGCCAACCCAGCGTATCGGAGCGATGCGTGGCCACGTGCTTGGGGGCCTGGTTGAGCTGGTCGGCGATGCCGCGACTGGGTGAATCGGCCGCTACATGCGGCCAATACGACGCGAATATGTCGTACGTGCGCCGCCCTAGCAGCAACTCGAATGGCTGCGCGAGCAGACCGTGCACATTTGCGCGGATGGCTTCGTCGGCGTAAGGGACGATCCAGCCGCCGAGGCGAAAATCTCCGCCGGGATCTTCCTCAGGCGCGCCGGGGGATTGGGTGACGCCATCCAGGCTGAGAAACATGGAAACGATGTGCTTGCGCATGATGTGCTCCTGGTCGATGAACCCGATCGGTTCATCGATACGACGAACGAGCTGCGGGCGAATCGACAGTTTTTGACCAGCTCGGTGACGCGCGGACTGGGTGAGACTCGCGCGAGCGGGCATGGCGCGATCGGCGCAGAATGATCGAACCCACGGGTGCCTGCGCCGCAGGTGTGAAGGTGCGCACCACTCGCCAGCGCATGGTCGGAAGATCGCCCGACACAGTGATGCGCACATAGCAACCGGCGTAACGTCCGGTCGCCCGTGGCATTCCCGTTCGATGGCCGATGGGTGTCAGTGAATGCGGCCTGACATTACATTTGCATCTGCGTATAATTTCGCAACGCCTTCATGCGGTATCACTGAAAAGCAAAGAAGCGATACGGCAATAAAAAAGCACTCACGTGGCTTGCCCACACAGTGCACAAAGACAACATCACTCGAAATATGTCCGTGCCTTCAGCAACAATCGGATCGCGCGATTCCGCGCGGTTTTTCACCCAATCGAAAGTGCTCGTCATCGTGGCGACCGTATGCTGCCTGCTTTGGGGCAGTTCGTTCCCGGCAATTAAAATTGGCTACGCTCTACTCGGAATCACGCAAAACGATATTCCCTCGAAGCTGATCTTCGCCGGCTACCGGTTCTTGCTCGCGGGACTGTCGTTGTTGATACTCGCCGTCTTGTCGAAGAAGCCCGTTTTCGATTTGAACCGACGCAACGGCGGGCAGCTGATGCTATTAGGCTTCACGCAAACGGCTATTCAATACGTATTCTTCTATATCGGTCTCGCCTACACGACTGGCGTTCGCGGTTCAATCCTGAACTCGACGACGACCTTCTTCAGCGTATTGCTTGCCCATTTCATCTATAAGAACGATAAGGTTTCGCCGCGCAAGGCGCTTGGATGCCTGCTTGGATTCGTCGGCGTGATGATCGTGAATTTCGGCGACGGTCTGTTCGGGTTTTCGTTCACCCTGCTCGGCGAAGGCTTTATCGTTATTGCCGCGTTCGTGCTCTCGGCCGCGTCGATTTACGGAAAGCGCATCTCGCAGGGCATGGACGTCATGGTCATGACGGGTTATCAACTCGGGTTTGGCGGCGCGGTTCTGCTTGCGGCGGGTTATGCGTCCGGTGGTTCACTGCACACGTTCACGCTGGGATCGATCGCCTTGCTGGCCTATCTGGCCTTGCTGTCCGCCGTGGCTTTTACTTTGTGGAGTCTGCTGCTCAAATATAACCAGGTTGGCAGGGTCACCGTTTTCAATTTCCTGGTGCCTGTGTTCGGCACTGTGCTCTCGGCCATATGCCTGAATGAGAACATCATGGAATTGAAGAATCTCGTCGCGCTCGTGCTCGTTTGCGGGGGGATTTGGCTGGTTACGCGGTCGGCGCGAGGGAGTGCTGGTTATTCGAAGGCGGGTGCCGTTTTGGGTCGTGGCCGAGGCTGAGCCTGCGGGAAGTTTTCGATTGCGTCGATTCCCTCAAACACTATCCGACGCCACGGGCAACCCCTCCGTCCTCCACCGCAGCATCCCACCGGCAAGATTCGCGACCTTGCCGAACCCCGCCTTCGTCAGCAACACGCTCGCCTGCGCCGAGCGCACGCCGGAGCGGCACACCGCGACCACCGGCCGCTCGCGATCCAGTTCCTCGAGCCGCCCTGTCAATTGCGACAGCGGCACCAGTTTGGCGCCCGGCAGATGACCCAGACGATCGATGAACTCGGGTGCCTCCCGCACATCGACGATCTGAAACGCCGCGCCATGTTCGAGCAGCGCCATTGGCTCGATTTCCCACACGCCGCTGAAGCGCAACGTCAACGGCGCCCAGTCCGGCGTTTCCGTCGCGACTTCGGCGCCGCCTTCCGGCTGGCCGCAACGCAGGTTGGCGGGCACCGCCACCGCCATCAGCTTCGGATGCGGCAAATTCAGGTTATTCATATGCCCGGTGAAATCGCCGATGTCGACGTCGCCGCCCAGACGTGGATTGAAGCGCCGTTCTTCGACCACGCTCGTCGCCGTGATGCCGCGATAATCGTGCGCGGGATAAAGCAGGCAGTTCTCCGGCAGGGAGAGGATCTGCTCGCGCACGGACGCGAACAACTGCTGCGGACTGCCTTGCTGGAAATCGGTGCGGCCACAGCCACGAATCAGCAGGCTGTCGCCCGTGAAGGCCATGCTCTGATCGTCGAGCACGTAGGTCAGGCAGCCGTTCGTATGACCTGGTGTTGCGCGCACGGTCAGATGACGCGTGCCGAAGTCGATCCGATCCCCATGCCGCAACGCTCGCGTCACGCCTTTCGCTTCGACGACCGCGGCGAGCGCGATCTCGCTGCCGCAACGCTGACGCATGCGCCACGCGCCGGTCACATGGTCGGCGTGTACGTGGGTATCGAGCGTCGTTAGCAGCCAGAGTCCGAGTTCGCGCAGCAGCGCCTGATCGCGCGGCACCTGCTCGTAGACGGGGTCGATCAGCAGCGCCTCGCCACTGTCGCCGAGCAGGTACGTATAGGTCGACGAAACCGGATCGAACAGCTGGCGAAAAATCATCTGCGCCTCTTAAGAATAAAAGGCACGACGCCCCGGTAGAGGCCGCCGCGCCTTGAATGTCAGCCCGGTTGCTTGGTCGTGCGCAGATACGGCTTGATGGTCTTGAAGCCAGGGAACGTCTGCTGCGCCTCTTCGTTGCTGACCGCAGCCGTGATGATCACGTCTTCGCCCTGCTTCCAGTTGACCGGCGTCGCGACCTTGTGTTTTGCCGTCAATTGCATCGAATCGAGCACGCGCAGGATTTCGTCGAAGTTACGGCCGGTGGTCATCGGGTAGGTCAACATCAGCTTGATCTTCTTGTCGGGATCGATGATGAAGACCGAGCGCACGGTCGCATTGGTCGCGGCGGTACGGCCCTCGCTGGTGTCGCCCGCATCGGCCGGCAGCATGTTGTACAGCTTGGCGATCGCGAGATCGGTGTCGCCGATCATCGGGTACTTGACAGCGGCGCCCTGCGTCTCCTCGATGTCCGCGGCCCATTTTTCATGGTCTTCGACTGGATCGACCGACAGCCCGATCAGCTTCGCGTTGCGCTTGGTGAACTCCGGCTCGATCTTCGCCATGTAGCCCAGTTCAGTCGTGCAAACCGGCGTGAAATCTTTCGGGTGAGAGAACAGGATTGCCCATTGGTCGCCAATCCAGTCGTGGAAATCGATGGTGCCTTGCGTGGTCTGCGCGGTGAAGTTGGGCGCGACGTCATTGATACGAAGTGACATATTGCCGTCCTGTGAAGTCGTGGTTAAGCGGAAGACCCGAGCGCCGCCAGCGCTGCAACGGCACGACCCGGGTCCGGAAAATCTCGGGGATTGAAAATCACCAAAGCTCACAACGATTGATGAAACAAACGAGCATTGCCGCATCGCATAGTGAGACATCAAATATAGCGCGTTACGCGCGAGCCCACGTGACACCATCGAAATCGGTCGGGGCTCGCCACTTTCGGACAAGCGCCTTGGAGAAAAAAGCCGGTCGGTAAATCATGGAGATTCAACGCGAGGGCGTGTGTTCGATACCGCACAGATTTACCGGGCCCTGATTTGATCAGACCGTTCCGTCGTCCCGCGTGCCCCGTTAATGCGTGGTCTCCGGTTCGCCCGTCTTGCCGTCTACGCGCTTGCGCAACCACGCGCCGAATGCATCGTGCACTTCGTTGTGTCGCAGAGCGAAGTCGACGGTCGCCTGCAAATAGCCGAGTTTGGT
The DNA here is from genome assembly GCA_036264535.1 of Paraburkholderia sp. Lineage (GTDB taxonomy): Bacteria > Pseudomonadota > Gammaproteobacteria > Burkholderiales > Burkholderiaceae > Paraburkholderia. Next base: position 22,753 of record DATAQT010000349.1, read on the forward strand.
CCCGCAGTCGTAGCGTTTGCCGATAAATTCATAGGCGAGCACCTGCTCCTCTCCGAGCATCGAATGAATGGCGGGCGTCAGTTGGATCTCCCCGTGGGGGCCGGGCCGCACTGCGTGCAAATGCTCGAATACCGCTGGCATCAAGACATAGCGCCCCGCGACGCCGAAGCTCGACGGCGCTTTTTCCGGCTCGGGTTTTTCGACGATGCTCGACACGCTGATCACGCGTTCGTCCCAGTGGCGTCCGCCGATCACGCCATGCGAGCACGCGCCGTCCGCTTCGAATTCCTCGACCCCGATCACCGACGAATCGTAATGGCTGAAGATGTGCACCATCTGTTCGAGGACGGGCGGTTGACCTTCGAGCAGATCGTCGGCGAGAACGATCGCGAACGGTTCGTCGCCGATCAGCTTTTGCGCGCACAACACGGCGTGCCCGAGACCGAGCGGCTCGGCTTGCCGAACATAGATGCAACTGACGTTGGGTGGTTTGATGCCGTGCACCAGTTCCGCGAGGCTCTGCAGGCCCCGCGCCCGCAGCACGTGCTCGACTTCGTAGGATTCGTCGAAATGATCTTCGATCACGCGTTTACCGCGGCCCGTGACGAAGATCAGTTCGGTGATGCCCGCGGCAATCGCTTCTTCGACCGCATATTGAATCAGCGGCTTGTCGATGACCGGCAACATCTCCTTCGGACTGGCCTTGGTGGCCGGCAGAAAGCGGGTGTCGATTCCCGCGACCGGAAACACCGCCTTGTGAACTGCAAGCATGACGACCTCCTCGTCCGGGTGGCAGACCGGGCATGGCCGTACAGCCTGGCCGGATCCCGCCGACAGGGCGTCCCGCTTCGGCCGGTCGATGCTGCGCGTCTGATCGTGCCGTACTGAAGCGTTTGCAACAAACGCGGTTTCGGTCCGCTCGAAAACATCTGCTCAATCGTCGCAATGATGGCACGGTTTGCCGGTGGGACGCGGATACCGGCTATCGCTTGCTCTTCACTTCCGAAATTTACTTGACATCTAAACTATCAACATCTAAATTAATCTCACAGCAGAGTCCACTTTTGGGGAACCAGCATGCGCATAGTCTGTATCGGTGGCGGTCCAGCCGGCTTGTACTTCAGTCTGTTGATGAAACAACGCAACCCCGGCTATGAAGTCACGGTGGTCGAGCGCAACCGCCCGTACGACACCTTCGGCTGGGGCGTCGTGTTCTCCGACCAGACGCTCGGCAATCTGCGCGCCGCCGACGCGCCTAGCGCCGAGGCGATTCTCGACGCGTTCAATCACTGGGACGACATCGAGATTCACTTCCGCGGCCGCAGCGTGCGCTCGTCGGGGCACGGCTTCTGCGGCATCGGCCGCAAACGTCTGCTGAATATCCTGCAGGCGCGCTGCGAAGAGCTCGGCGTGAAGCTCGTGTTCGAAACCCAGGTCGTGGACGACAGCACGTACGACGCGGACCTGATCATCGCGAGCGACGGCCTGAACAGCGTCATCAGGCAAAAGTACGCGGACACCTATCAGCCGGACATCGACATGCGCGACTGCCGCTTCGTGTGGCTCGGCACGAAGAAGCTGTTCGACGCGTTCACGTTCGCGTTCGAGGAAACCGAATTCGGCTGGTTCCAGGCGCACGCCTACCGCTTCGACGATCAAACGTCCACATTCATCGTCGAAACGCCGGAACGCGTCTGGCGCGCCGCCGGTCTCGACGAAATGAGCAAGGAAGACAGCATCGCGTTCTGCGAGAAGCTGTTCGCGAAGTACCTCGACGGCAACGCGCTGATGTCGAACGCGTCGCATCTGCGCGGCTCGTCGCAATGGATCCGCTTTCCGCGCGTCGTCAACAAGGAGTGGGTGCATTGGCGCACCAACGCGAACGGCAGCCGAACGCCGATCGTGCTGATGGGCGACGCCGCGCACACCGCGCACTTTTCGATCGGCTCGGGCACCAAGCTCGCGCTCGAAGACGCGATCGAACTCGCCAACAGCATGAGCGCGCATCCGGCCGACCTCGCGGGCGCCCTCGCGCACTACACCGAAGTGCGCAGCGTCGACGTGTTGCGCATCCAGAACGCAGCGCGCAACTCGACCGAATGGTTCGAGCACGTCGATCGCTATACGTCGTTCGAGCCGGAACAGTTCGCCTATTCGCTGCTCACGCGCTCGCAGCGCATCTCGCACGAGAACCTGCGCGAGCGCGATTCGCACTATCTGTCCGGCTTCGAAGACTGGCTCGCGAAGCGCGCAGGCGTCGAGCGCGCAGCGGACAAGCATTCGGTTCCGCCGATGTTCACGCCGTTCAAGGTGCGCGGCATCACGCTGAAAAACCGCGTGATGGTGTCGCCGATGGCGCAGTACTCGGCGGTGGACGGCGTGCCCGGCGACTATCACCTGATGCACCTGGGCGCACGCGCAATGGGCGGCGCCGCGCTCGTGATGACCGAGATGACCTGCGTGTCGCCGGAAGCGCGCATCACGCCGGCGTGTCCCGGCATGTACACGACCGAGCATCGCGCCGCGTGGAAGCGCATCGTCGATCTGGTGCACCTGCAGTCGGATGCGAAGATCGGTATCCAGCTCGGCCACTCGGGCGCGAAAGGCTCGACGCGCGTCGCGTGGGAAGGTATCGATCAGCCATTGACCGAAGGCAACTGGCCGCTCATTTCGGCGTCGCCGCAGCAGTATCTGCACGGCATCAGCCAGCATTCGCGCGAAGCCACGCATGCGGAGTTGCGCGAAATCGAGCAGCAGTTCGTGGAGGCGACGCGCATGTCGATGGAAGCCGGTTTCGACTGGCTCGAACTGCACTGTGCGCACGGCTATTTCCTGTCGAGCTTCCTGTCGCCGCTGACCAATCACCGTACCGACGAATACGGCGGCTCGCTCGAAAACCGTCTGCGTTACCCGTTGCAGGTCTTCAACGCGATCCGCGCGGTGTGGCCGCAAGACAAGCCCATCTCCGTGCGGATTTCCGCGCACGACTGGGTCGAAGGCGGCAACACGCCCGACGACGCCGTGAAGATCGCGCAGGCATTCAAGGCGGCGGGCGCCGACATGATCGACGTGTCGTCGGGTCAGGTCAGCAAGGACGAAAAGCCCGTGTTCGGCCGCATGTTCCAGACGCCATTCGCCGATCGCGTGCGCAACGAGGCCGGCATCGCGACGATCGCGGTCGGCGCGATTTCCGAAGCGGACCACGTGAACAGCATCATCGCGGCCGGCCGCGCGGACCTGTGCGCGATCGCGCGTCCGCATCTCGCGAATCCGTCGTGGACGTTGAACGAAGCGGCAAAGATCGGCTATCTCGACGTCGCGTGGCCGAAGCCCTACACCGCCGCGAAAATGCAGCTCGAGCGCAACCTCGAACGCGAGCGCGCGCAAGCCATCGCCAACGCCGGTCTCACGGCGCAACAACGCGCGCAACGCGCCGAAGGAACCGTGTGAACACCTCGGACACCTCTCTCGCCGGACAACACGCGGTCGTCACCGGCGGCGGCAGCGGCATTGGCGCGGCCATCGCGCAGACGCTGCTGCGTGCCGGCGCGCGCGTCACGCTGATGGGCCGCAACGCGCAACGGCTCGACGCGCAGCGTGAGCAATGCGCGGCGCTCGGCCACGTCGCGTGCATCAGCGTGGACGTCACGCAGGAAGATTCGGTGACCCGCGCCTTCGATCAGGCGGGCGCCGTCGATATCCTCGTCAACAACGCAGGCCAGGCCCAGGCCGCGCCGTTCACGCACACCGACATCGCGCTGTGGCAACGCATGCTCGACGTGAACCTGACCGGCGTGTTTCTCGGCACGCGTGCAGTGCTGCCCGGCATGCTCGAGCGCGGCTATGGGCGCATCGTCAACGTCGCGAGCACCGCGGGGCAGATCGGCTATGCCTACGTCGCCGCGTATTGCGCCGCGAAGCACGGCGTGATCGGTCTCACGCGCTCGCTCGCGCTCGAAACCGCGACGCGCGGCATCACGGTCAATGCGGTGTGCCCCGGCTACACCGAAACCGAGCTGCTGCATGCATCGCTCGAACAGATCACGAGCAAGACTTCGCGCACCGAAACACAGGCGCGCGAAACGCTGTTGCGCTCGAATCCGCAGCGCCGCTTCGTGAGTCCGGAGCAGGTCGCGAACGCGGTGTTGTGGCTGTGCCGTCCCGGCTCGGATGCGATCACCGGGCAAGCCATTTCCATCTCGGGTGGAGAAGTAATGTGAACAAGTCAACGCATGCAAGGAAATCGGCGGCGGCAGATCCGAAACCGTCGCCCAAAGGTGTCTCCCAACCCGCGGAGAACGTCGTGGACCTCGAAATGAGCACCGGTGCCGACAGCCACATGGGTCTGCGTTTGTGGCTGCGTATGCTGACCGCCACCAACCTCGTGCAGGCCGAATTGCGCAAACGTCTGCGCACCGAATTCGACACCACGCTGCCGCGTTTCGATCTGATGGCGCAGCTCGAACGTCATCCCGAAGGCCTGAAGATGACCGAGCTATCGCGCCGTTTGATGGTGACCGGCGGCAACGTCACGGGCATCACGGACGGCCTGGAAAGAGAGGGTCTGGTCGTGCGGGAAGTTGACGCCGCAGATCGGCGCGTCTATCGCGTGAAGCTCACCACGGAGGGCCAGCAGCAGTTCCGCCGCATGGCGGCCGAGCACGAGAGATGGGTGGTCGATCTCTTCGGCCCCCTCTCGCCGCGGCAGAAGAGACAGTTGATTGACCTTCTCGGCGGGCTCAAGGAGCAATTGGGATGAGCGCGACGACACAGTTCGACCCGATCGCTTACGCGCCGCGGCATTTCAAATGGCGCCTGGAGGAGCGGGTCGGCGTGGTGACGCTCGACCGTCCGGAGCGCAAGAATCCGCTGACATTTGACTCCTACGCGGAGCTGCGCGATCTTTTCCGCGCGCTGACTGCAGCACCGTCGGTTCGCGCACTCGTCGTCACCGGCGCCGGAGGTAA
>DATAQT010000055.1:0-10654 GCA_036264535.1 Paraburkholderia sp.
GGTGCTCGTGGCCGGCTCGTCGCTGATGGTGTATTCCGGCTACCGCTTCTGCGTTTGGGCGCAGCGCCAGGGCAAGCCGATCGCGGCGATCAACCTCGGCCGCACGCGCGCCGATCCGCTGCTGTCGCTGAAGGTGGCCGCGCCGTGCGGCGATACCTTGAGCGCGCTCGCCGGACTGCTGGCTGGCGACTGAAAATGAGTACGCACCGCGAATCCCCACCAAGGTCTGAGGAAGGTCCATGCTGACGACGATCGAACAGCTCGAAGCCCTCTACGCGCAGCCAGGCGAGCGCGCGCTGCGCAAGGAGATCCCGTATGTCAACGACGACTATCGCGCGTTCATCGCCGCCGCGCCGTTCGTGGTGCTCGCGACCAGCGGCCCCGATGGCCTCGACTGCTCGCCGCGCGGCGACGCGCCGGGCTTCGTGCGCGTCGTCGACGAACGCACGCTCGCGCTGCCGGACCGCCCCGGCAACAACCGGCTCGACAGCTTGCGCAACGTCATCGTCGATGCGCGGCTGGCGCTGCTGTTCGTGATCCCGGGCGTTGGCGAGACGTTGCGCGTGAACGGCCGCGGCCGCATCTCGAACGATCCGACGCTGCTGGACAGTTTCGCCGTCGACGGTAAACTGCCGCGCACCGTGCTGCTGATCGACGTCGACGCCGTGTACTTTCATTGCTCGAAGGCGCTCGTGCGCTCCCGGTTGTGGGACCCGGCGCATCATGTCGAGCGCTCGCAACTGCCGAGCGCGGGGGAGATCCTGCAACGCATCATCGCGGCGAACGAGGGCGAGCCGTTCGACGCCGCCGCCTACGATCGCGAACTGCCCGAGCGCGTGCGCGCGACCCTGTACTAACGTAAAACGCCAAGCTGACCATGAACGACGCCCGGCAACATTCGCCATCCACTGAACGCAATCGCGAACCGATCCTCACCGTGCTGCGCGATGCGCTGCCGGCCAGCGGCCGCGTGCTCGAAATCGCGAGCGGTACCGGCGAGCACGCGATCTGCTTCGCCGGCGCGTTGCCCGGCCTCGACTGGCAGCCGAGCGATGCCGATGGTGAAGCGCGCGCGTCGATTGCCGCCTGGAGCGCGCACGCGGGACTCGCGAACGTGCGCGCGCCGCTCGCGCTCGACGTGCATCAGCCGGACTGGGGCATCGATGCATTCGACGCGCTGGTCTGCATCAACATGATCCACATTGCGCCCTGGAGCGCGGCGCAGGCGTTGTTCGACGGCGCCGGGCGGCGGCTCGTCGACGGCGGCGTGCTGTTTCTGTACGGCCCTTACCGGCGCGGTGGCGCGCATACGGCGCCGAGCAACGAAGCGTTCGATCAGTGGTTGAAGACTCGCGATCCCGAATGGGGCGTGCGCGACATGGAAGCGGTCGTCGCGCTCGGTGACGCGGCGGGGCTCACCTGCGAGCGGGTGGTCGAGATGCCCGCGAACAACTTCAGTCTGGTGTTCACGAAGCGGGCAGGGTAGCGGGGGCATCGACGGGCCACGCATTCGTCCATGCCTTCCGCCATACCGCAGCCCGATCCCGAACCGAAGCCGCCGCTCAAACGCGGACGCGCGCACAATACCTGTCGTCACGCGCAAACAGGAGCGCGACAGGAGCACGAGCAGTTGGCGCCCTTGCCCGCCACCAAGCGGCAAGCGCGCATTTCTTTTATCCTTTCACCCTCGACGCCGCGCCGGAGTTTTTGCAGCGCGGCGACACGACATTTTTTGGACTCTGGAGAATTCAAATGGGCAAACAGGCAATCGGCGTGGTGGGGCTGGCGGTCATGGGCCGCAATCTGGCGCTCAACATCGAGAGCCGCGGCCACGCGGTGTCGGTCTACAACCGCAGCCGCGTGAAAACCGACGAACTCCTCGCCGAATATCCGGACCGCAAACTGGTGCCGGCCTTCACGCTGGAAGAGTTCGTCGAGTCGCTCGAAAAGCCGCGCCGCATTCTGCTGATGGTCAAGGCCGGCGAGCCGACCGACGCGACCATTGCCTCGCTCAAGCCGCTGCTCGATAAAGGCGACATCCTGATCGACGGCGGCAACACGCATTTCACCGATACGATCCGCCGCAACCAGGAACTCGCGAAGGCGGGTCTGCATTTCATCGGCACCGGCGTGTCGGGCGGCGAGGAAGGCGCGCTGAAAGGTCCGTCGATCATGCCGGGCGGCCCGCGCGACGCCTACGACCTCGTCGCGCCGATCCTCACCGAGATCGCCGCGAAGGCGCCGGACGGCGAGCCCTGCGTCGCGTACATGGGCCCGGACGGCGCGGGCCACTTCGTGAAGATGGTGCACAACGGCATCGAGTACGGCGACATGCAACTGATCGCCGAAAGCTACGCGGTGCTCAAGCAGGTCGTCGGCTTGTCGAACGAGGAACTCGGCAAGGTCTACACCGAGTGGAACCAGGGCGAGCTCGACAGCTATCTGATCGAAATCACCTCGAAGATCTTCGGCAAGAAGGACGACGAAACCGGCAAGGACCTCGTCGACGTGATTCTCGACCGTGCCGCGCAGAAGGGCACCGGCAAGTGGACCAGCCAGAACGCGCTCGATCTCGGCGCGCCGCTGCCGCTGATTACCGAGGCGGTGTTCGCGCGCGTGCTGTCGTCGCTGAAGACGCAGCGCGTGGCCGCGAGCAAGGTGCTCGAAGGTCCGCAGGGCAAGCGGCTCGAAGGCGCGAAGGATGCGTTCATCGAATCGGTGCGCCGCGCGTTGTACTTCAGCAAGGTGATCTCTTACGCGCAGGGCTTCGCGCAGTTGCGCGCGGCGTCGGAAGAGTACAAGTGGGATCTCGACTACGGCACGATCGCGAAGATCTTCCGCGCGGGCTGCATCATCCGCGCGCGCTTCCTGCAGAAGATCACCGACGCCTACTCGAAGGACAAGGCGCTCGCGAACCTGCTGCTCGATCCGTATTTCCGCGACATCGCGAAGAACTACCAGACGGCGCTGCGCGAAGTCGTGGTGGCAGCGGTCAATGCCGGCGTGCCGGTGCCTGCCTTCGCGTCGGCAATCGCGTATTTCGACGCCTACCGCTCGGAACGTCTGCCCGCGAACCTCGTGCAGGCGCAACGTGACTTCTTCGGTGCGCATACGTTCGAACGCATCGACAAGCCGGGCAGCTTCCACGCCCAGTGGAGCTGAGCGTTTGAAAACGGTCCGGCGCGCGGCGGTGGCGGGTGCGCCGGATTGTTACCGAATATAACGCGGGTTAAGTGTCGACGTGGAAAACGTGAAACAATTATTGCGAGTATCGCAATAGACTTTCGTTGTCTTAGGTATTTACCCTAGGTCTCGACGCCTCTAAACTTGTTTTCAACCGCTGAGGGAGAAGCAGAGCCCCGAAGCGCGCCACACAACAAGTCATTTGGAGGTTAATCATGAAGACCCTGATTTCCGCAGTTGCTCTCGCCGCCGCCCTCGTTGTTCCGGTCGCTTCGTTCGCTCAAGCCAGCCAGCCGGTGACCCGCGCTCAGGTTCGCGCTGAACTGGTTCAACTCGAAAAGGCCGGCTACAACCCGGTCAGCGACGATGCAGACTACCCGGCCAACATCCAGCAAGCGCAAGCTCGCGTCGATGCTCAACAAGGCACGACCATCGCGGCCAACACCGCGGAAACGAGCGGCTACGGCGCGCCGGCTGTCGGTACATCGCAAGCTGGCCACGCTGCCATCCCGGCGAAGGCCGACCGTAACTCGGTGTACTTCGGCAACTAATCGCCGCTGATCGCCGCTACGGCTTGTACAGAAGTGAGTTGTAGAAGGTTGCAGTAGAAGTGTGCAGGTGCAGTCGGTAGTTGTGGTCTGCAGTCGACGCCGTGTCGCGGAATCGCGCGAACACGGCGGGCAAGAAAAAACGCCATCCAGTTCGATCGGATGGCGTTTTGTCGTTTACGGCGTCGTTGTGTGGCGGATTCGCGTCAATGCAGCGTGCGCTGTCGCCGGGCGATGTCATCGAACAGCGCGCGGCTCGGCTCCAGTGCGAGCAGCCATGATTCGTCGTAGCCGCTCAGGTTGTCGAGCGCCTCGCGCAGCCGCTCGAGCGCCACCGCGGGCAGTTCGACGCTCGCCTCGACCCCGCTCGACAGCCCCGCGATGCTCGCCAGTTGCACGAGCGCATCAGCGGCCTCGGCGACGTCGGCGGCGAAGATCAGATGCGTGTTCAGCAGTTCGACGAGGCCTGGAGACGCCGCCACATCGTCGACGTTCAGTTGCACGGCCAGAAAGGTGGCTTTGTTCATCCTCGATTCCTCCCAGAATCCCGACGATATCGTGAGCTGTTCCGCGCGGCTTGACTGAGTATAGGCGATGGTCGATCGCCTGCAATGATCGTACGAAACCGCAGCGGCGGCTTGCTTGCGAGGTTGCGCGGGCCGTGAGACCTATAATAGGGCCAGGCGCGCCAGCGTCATCGACCAAAGGCCGACGGCGCCCGCCGCGCGGTTCGCGCGCTTCCTCATCGCTCATCGATCATGAAGATCATCCGCAGCAGAAGCTTTACCGCGTCGCGTGCCTGGGGTGCGCTCAACATCGCGAACATGAACGGCATCACCACGCGTCTGCATTGGACCGACCAGCCGTACCAGTGGCACGTCAATGACGGCGAGGAGGTGTTCGCCGTGCTCGACGGACGCGTCGAGATGCGCTATCGCGAAGACGGAGTCGAACGCTCGACGGTGCTCGAAACCGGCGACGTGTTCTACGCGTCGGTCGGCACCGAGCACGTCGCGCATCCGCTCGGCGCCGCGCGCGTGCTCGTCGTCGAAAGGCAGGGCAGCGTCTGAAGACAACGGGAGTTTGACGGCGCCGCCATTGCGGCTCGCCATTGCGGCTCGCCTGTGCGGCTCGCGCATAATATCCAGGCGACAGCCGAGCGCCGCGATGTCTGCTCGAACGTGGCGGCACGGCAATTGCTACGGCGTCGATTGAATCGGTTTGAGATACACGTCAAGGAAAATCAGATGACAGAACAATGGCAACCGACGGGGATCCGCGTCCTGATGACGGCAGCGCTTGGCGTAATGATCGCCGGCTGCACGACGATGCCGTGGGAAAGCACGCCGTTCTACAGCAACGCGCCGTCCAGCGCGACCAGCCTCGCGACGGTCCCGGTGCCCGCCGGCTACTACCGTGTCAATCCGGGCGATACGCTGGCCGGCATTGCCTCGGCCTATGGACACAGACCGCAGGAACTCGCGGCGTGGAACGGCTTGCCGGTCAATGCGGCGGTCGCGCCCGGACAGGTGCTGCGCGTGTCGCCGCCGATGTCCTCGGGCAGCGTGGTCGCGCCGCCGGTCGCGCTGGCGCCGGGTGCGCCAGCCGGGCCGGGCGCGACGGCGAATGTGCCGCCGGGCGGCGTGCCCGGTGCGCCGGCCGCCGCGGTCGGGCCGCAGCCCGGCGTGTTGCAATGGCCGTTGCGCGGACCGATCCTGCGTACCTTCGCGCCGGGCAAATCCAACGGCATCGTGATCGGCGGGCAGCCCGGCGATCCGGTCAAGGCCGCCGCGACCGGCCGCGTGGTCTACGCGGGCACCGGCATCGAAGCCTACGGTCCGCTCATCATCATCAAGCACAACGACTCCCTCATCACCGCGTACGGCCAGAACAGCCAGTTGCTCGTCAAGGAAGGTGACGCGGTCGCGCAGGGGCAGACGATCGGCGAGGTCGGCGTCGATAGCCGCGGCGTCGCGTCGATCCAGTTCGAAGTGCGCCAGAACGGCCAGCCGGTCGACCCGCTTCAGTGGCTGCCGAAGCCGGGCGGCTGAGCGTCACCGTCGCGTCTCTCGGGGATGCGCCGATTTTCAGCGCCCCATGAATTGAATACACTGTATGGCTCGATTGCCGGCGCGTGCGCGTTCCTTGCGGAATGCAGGCGCGGCCGGCTGCCGTAGGTTGTCATTCATGGACGCACAGGGACACACAATGATCGATTTGCGCAGCGATACCGTTACCCGTCCGACTCCGCCGATGCTCGCGGCGATGTCGGCGGCCGAAGTCGGCGACGACGTCTGGGGCGACGACCCGACCGTACTGCGTCTGCAGGCCACGCTGGCCGAGCGCACCGGCAAGGAAGCGGGGCTGTTCTTCCCGAGCGGCACGCAAAGCAACCTCGCCGCCTTGATGGCGCACTGCGCGCGCGGCGACGAATACATCGTCGGCCAGCTCGCGCACACTTACAAATACGAAGGCGGCGGCGCGGCGGTGCTCGGCAGCATCCAGCCGCAACCGCTCGAGAACGCGGCCGACGGTTCGATCCCGCTCGAGAAGATCGCCGCCGCGATCAAGCCGATCGACAATCACTTCGCGCGCACGCGGCTGCTCGCGCTGGAAAATACGATCGGCGGCAAGGTGCTGCCGGCGCAGTACGTGGCCGAGGCGACGCAACTCGCGCGCGAGCGCGGCCTCGCGACCCACCTCGACGGCGCGCGCGTGTTCAACGCTGCGGTCGCATCGGGCAAGCCGGTCGCGGCGCTCGCCGAGCCGTTCGATTCGGTGTCGATCTGCTTTTCGAAGGGACTGGGCGCGCCGGTCGGCTCGGTGCTGGTCGGCAGCCGCGCGCTGATCGACGGCGCGCATCGCTGGCGCAAGGTGCTCGGCGGCGGCATGCGCCAGGCCGGCGTGCTCGCCGCGGCGTGCCTGTACGCGCTCGATCACCACGTCGAGCGTCTCGCCGACGATCACGCGAACGCCGCGCATCTGGCGGCGGCGCTGGAAGCGATCGAGCAGGTAAAGGTGCAGTCGGTCGCGACGAACATGGTGTTCGCGCAGTTTCCGCAGCCGCATTGCGCGCCGCTCGAGGCGTGGCTCAAGGAACGCGGCATCCTCACGCAGATGCTGTATGCATCGCGCTTCGTCACGCACAAGGATGTGTCGCGCGACGATATCGATACGTTTATTGCCGCGGTGAAGGAGTATTTCGCGGCGCGTTGATCGATCTGGCGAGGCGGCTTGGGTCGTTGCCGCCTCGTCTTCCCGCCTTGGCTTCGCCTCTCGCGCCACCCGGCGCACCTCTCACTTGAACGTCGCCTTCGCCTGCGTGCCCGCGCGGTGCGACGGCGCGAGCAGGCGCAAGCCGCTCGCCAGGCTCGCCGCGCCGGCGAAGAACGCGCCGAGGCCGAGCGCGAGCGTCGGCCCATGCTGGCGGCCGGCGATGCCGAAACACAGCGCGACGAGCGCCGCGCCGGTCGCCTGTCCGAGCAGCCGCGCGGTCGCGACGATGCCGCTCGCGCCGCCGCTGCGCTCCGGCGGCGCGCTGGCCATCAGCGCCTTCAGATTCGGCGATTGGAAAAAGCCAAAGCCCGCGCCGCAGATCGCCATGCGGATGCCGATGTCGAGCACGTGCGGATGCGCGGGCAGCATCGCCAGCGAGGCCATCCCCGCCGACAGCACCGCGAGCCCGATCGCGCCGAGCAGCCCCGGCGGATAACGGTCCGACAGGCCGCCCGCGAGCGGTGCGGCGAGCGCGACCACAACGGGCCACGGCGTCATCAGGAAGCCGGTTTCGACCTGGCTGCGCAGCAGGACGTCTTCGAAATAGAACGGCAGCGAGACGAACGCGAGGCCCTGCGCGGCGAACGAGCACACGGCCGTCACCGCCGACAGCGCGAAGACCGGCCGCTTGAACAGATCGACCGGCAGCATCGGCGCGGGGTGGCCCGCCTCGCGGCGGATCAGCAGCAGCCCGAACACGACGGCGATCGCCGCGGCGCCGAGCACGATCTGCATCGACGCGCGTTGCGCCGCCTCGCCGAGCGCGAAGATCAGCGCGGCGAACGTGACCACGTTGAGCAGCGCCGCCACCGGATCGAGCTGATGCCTGCCCTGCGCGGTATGCGGCAGCGCCGGCATTGCGAAGCTCAGCGCGAGCACGCCGAGCGGCACGTTGACCGCGAACAGCCACGGCCACGTCGCGACCGACAGAATCAGCGACGCCACCGTCGGCCCGACCGCGAACGATACTCCGACGATCAGCGCGTTGGTGCCGAGCCCGCGTCCGAGCCGATGCGGCGGGTACAGGTAGCGGATCAGCGCGGTGTTGACGCTCATGATCGCGCTCGCGCCGAGGCCCTGCACGATGCGCGCGGCGGCGAGCAGCGGCAGCGTCGACGCCATCGCGCAGCCGAGCGAGCTCAGCGTGAACAGCGCAATGCCGCCGATATAGATGCGCCGATGCCCGACGATATCGCCGAGCGCGGCAAGCGGCAGCAGCGTCGCGACCATCGCGAGTTGATACGCGTTGATGATCCAGACCGACGCGGCCGGCGCCGCGTGCAGGTCGGCTGCGATTGCGGGCAGCGCGGTGTTGGCGATCGCGGTGTCGAGCGTGGCGAGCGCGACGGCCAGCATGATCGCCGCCATCGCGCGACGGTTGGCGGCGGACATCGGACCGTCGGCGGGCAGGGTCGGCCCGGGGGCGTCGAGGGAGGGGCTGAGCTTATCGGACAAGGCGTGGCTCGTCGGGTTGGGCATGCCGGCGCGTCGGCGGCTTCCGGGGAAGCGGACACGTGGGCGGCGGGATCGTTGTGGGTAAGGCGTGCGCGTTGTCCGGTCCGCGGCGGGTGAGCGTGGCGGGTCGTGCGGCGCAACATCGCGATTGTTGCAGAGCCGGCGCGATCGTGCAGGGAGGCGGGCTGTGAGCCGGGAAGGGGTTTGGGGGTTAGCGCCTTGCACGTCGAATAACGCAACTAACCGTCAACCCCACTCTCCATCCCCAAGTCGGCTCGCGCCTCGCGGTGAATCCAACACGCATACGCTAATGCCGCCTGGCAGAACGGGCCGTCCGATTCAATCGCGCAATGAAGCAATGCGGAGCTTCATCCGCCCCTTCATCCGCCCTTCACGCAGCGAAAAAAATAATCCATCTGCGGCACGCTCGTGCGCACCCCTGGCGCCCACCCGCTTGCACAGACGATGCACACACCGGGTGCCGCCACCACGCGGCTTTGCACCGCATCCGGGCGCACGCCGCCGCGCCATCCCGTTGCACCGCGCGAGCGCGCCGGGCACGGCATGTGCATCACCGTCCGCTCGCGCGCCGCCGTGCGCGATCCCTAAAATGTCCTACTCTGTTTTTTTAAACCGCTCCGACAGGCACGCGCCTCCCGTCCGTCCCCCGTGCGGTTCGCGTCTGCCATGTCGAACTTCCCGGAGGCTTCGATGACAGCCGTCGATCTGGAATTCGACCAGCTCCACAGTACCGTCGATGCGCTGCGGCGCTCAATTTCGAATCGCATGATGTACGGCGTCGGCAAGGACGCCATCACCGCTCACCCGCACGACTGGCTGCACGCCGCCGCGCTGGCCGTGCGCGACCGGCTCGTCGCGCGCTGGATGAAGACCACGCGCCTGCAATACGAGCAGGACGTGAAGCGGGTCTACTACCTGTCGATGGAGTTTCTGATTGGCAGGACCTTTACCAACGCGCTGCTTGCGCTCGGCATTCACGACCAGGTGAAGGAGGCGCTCGCGAGCCTCGGCGTCGACATGGACGCGCTGATCGAGATCGAACCCGACGCCGCGCTCGGCAACGGCGGCCTCGGCCGGCTCGCCGCGTGCTTTCTCGACTCGATGGCGACGCTCGGCATTCCGGGCTTCGGCTACGGTATCCGGTACGAGTACGGCATGTTCCGTCAGGAAATCGTCGACGGCGAGCAGGTCGAGGCCCCCGATTACTGGCTGCGCGCCGGCAATCCGTGGGAATTTCCGCGGCCTGAAATCAAGTACATGGTGCACTTCGGCGGCCGCACGGTGCAGCGCGGCGACAAGACCGACTGGATCGACACCGAGCACGTCAACGCGACCGCGTATGACACCGTGATTCCCGGCTACGCGACCGACGCGACCAACACGCTGCGCCTGTGGTCCGCGCGCGCGACCGAGGAACTCGACCTCGGCGCGTTCAATCGCGGCGACTACCGCAATGCGGTCGATACCAAGAACATGTCGGAGAACGTGTCGCGGCTGCTCTATCCGGACGACTCGACGCAGGCCGGCCGCGAGTTGCGCTTGCGCCAGGAGTACTTCTTCGTGTCGGCGACGATGCAGGATCTGATCCGCCGCTATCAACGCACCCACAGCACGTTCGGCCGCTTCGCGGAGAAGGTCGCGGTGCATCTGAACGACACGCACCCGGTGCTCGCGATCCCCGAGCTGATGCGCCTGCTCGTCGATGTGCACCATGTGGCGTGGGACAAGGCGTGGAAGCACGTGACGCAGATCTTCTCGTACACGAATCACACGCTGATGCCCGAGGCGCTCGAAACCTGGGACGTCGAAATGTTGTCGCGGCTGCTGCCGCGGCATCTCGAGATCATCTTCGAAATCAACGCGCAGTTTCTGAAGCACGTCAGCGAGCACTCGGGCCACGATGCCGAGATGATTCGGCGCATTTCGCTCGTCGACGAATATGGACAGCGACGCGTGCGCATGGCGTATCTGGCGATCGTCGCGAGTCACAAGGTGAACGGCGTCTCGAAGCTGCATTCGCAACTGATGACGCGCGACATCTTCGCCGACTTCGCGCGCATCTATCCGGACCGCTTCACCAACGTGACCAACGGCATCACGCCGCGCCGCTGGCTCGCGCAGGCGAGTCCGTCGCTGTCGTCGCTGATCGATGCGCGCATCGGCAAGCATTG
>DATAQT010000065.1:0-8893 GCA_036264535.1 Paraburkholderia sp.
GAGCCGCAGCTTGCCGCGCATCGCGCCTTCATGCGACGCGGCCGCCTGCAACTGACGCGTCGCCTCGACCACGGCCTTGGCGTAGCCGAGCAGATATTCGCCGTTCGGCGTGAGCCGGAATTCGCGGCTCTCACGATCGACCAGCACGGTATGCAATTCATCTTCCAGCGCCTTCAGGCGCTGCGAGATCGCGGCAGGCGTAGCGTGCAGTGCCGCCGCCGTGGTCCGGAAGCTGCGCAGCTTGGCGAGCGCGACGAAGGTTTCGAGAAAGCGCGTATTCATAGCCGAAGGAAGGCTGCTGCCAGCGGAACAAGCCGCTCCAAAAAACTCAACGTGATCCGGGAAAACCCGCGATTTCGTTAAGAAATTCTATCCATCGGGGGCAAATAAAACTAGTTGGCGTCAAAAAATCTTCTTTTCTATGCTTCGCCTGACGGTAGGCAAAACGCATCGCCACCGCCGATCAACCGCCGCAAACCCGCCAGAGCACCGCTGACACCATGACTCCATTCGAATTCCGCCAGGCCGTCCGCCATCGCGACTTCCGTGCCCCGACGGCCGGACACTGCGGCGACTATGCGCAAGCCAATCTCGCGATCCTGCCCGTCGCGCATGCGCACGATTTCCTGCGCTTCTGCCACGCGAATCCGAAGCCGTGTCCGCTGCTCGGCGTGGGCGAGCCGGGTGACTTCCGCGTGCCGATGCTCGGGCGCGACATCGACATCCGCACCGACGTCCCTGCGTACAACGTCTATCGCGACGGCAATCTGAGCGAGCGCGTCGAATCGATCGAAGCGCTCTGGCAGAACGATTTCGTCGTGTTCGCGATTGGCTGTTCGTTCTCGTTCGAGCACATGCTCGCGAAGGAAGGCATCGGCCTGCGCCATGTCGAAGAAGGTCGCAACGTGCCGATGTACCGCACCAATATTCCAAACCAGCGCGCGGGTGTGTTCGGCGGCGAACTCGTCGTGTCGATGCGGCCGCTTCGCGGCGCCGACGCGATTCGCGCCGTGCAGATCACGAGCCGCTTTCCGGGCGTGCATGGCGCGCCCGTGCATATCGGCGATCCGGCGGAACTCGGCATTGTGGATCTCGCGCGCCCCGAGTTCGGCGACGCGGTGACGATCCGTGCAGGCGAACTGCCTGTCTATTGGGCTTGCGGCGTGACGCCGCAAACGGCCCTGATGGCCGCGAAGCTGCCGCTTGCGATCGCGCACGCGCCGGGCCACATGCTGATGACGGATATCACCAACGCGTCGCTGGCTATCTTCTGACCGTCCCGGCGGCGCGCGGCGCGCCGTCACGCAACAGGCGATTCACAGCACCTTGAAGCCATCCGGCCGCGCGGCCCGGAGGGAATGACGCATCCCTACGCTCGGGCGTGGCTTCAATCGTTACCCATGCGTCTATCTCACAGGAGCAGCAGATGGACAGCAAGACACTCACGGCGAGCGTCGACGACGCCGCCGACATGCCGGCGACCACGAGCAGCCCGCAACTTTCCTGGTACGCCGAAGCCGGTCCGCGCGCACGGCGCGCGTTCTGGAGCTGCAAGGTCGGCTACATGCTCGACGGCATGGACACACAGATGCTGTCCTTCGTGATCCCGACGCTCGTCGCCACCTGGGGCATCTCGCTCGCGGACGCCGGCTTCATCGGCACCATGACGCTGCTGTCCTCCGCGCTTGGCGGCTGGATTGCGGGGATTCTTTCCGATCGGATCGGCCGCGTGCGCACGTTGCAACTCACCGTCCTCTGGTTTGCCGTATTTACGGGCCTATGCGGCCTCGCTCAGAACTATGGCCAGTTACTCGCGGCTCGCGCGTTGATGGGTTTCGGCTTCGGCGGCGAGTGGACAGCGGGCGCGGTGCTGATCGGCGAAGTGATCCGCGCCCGCGACCGCGGCAAGGCGGTCGGTCTCGTGCAGTCGGGCTGGGCGCTCGGCTGGGGCGTGGCGGCCCTGCTCTACGCGGTGCTGTTCTCCACGATGGCCCCTGAAATCGCGTGGCGCGCGTTGTTTCTGATCGGGCTCGTCCCAGCCCTGCTCGTGCTCGTGATCCGCCGCTACGTGAAGGAACCGGAAGTGTTCGAGCAGGCCAGGATCCGACAGCGCGACGCACACGACACGCCGCGCTTCACTGAGATCTTCGCTCCCGGGCTGCTCCCGACGACGCTGCGCGCCGCGCTGCTCACGACGGGCGCGCAAGGCGGCTACTACGCGATCACGACCTGGCTGCCCACCTTCCTCAAGACCGAACGTCATCTGACGGTGATGGGCACGGGTGGCTATCTGGCGACGATCATCGCGGGCTCCTATGCGGGCTATCTGTGCAGCGCGTGGCTCACCGACCGGCTCGGCCGCAAGCCGAACTTCATTCTGTTCGCGGTGGGCTCGATGGCGATTGCCTTCGCGTACACCTCATTGCCACTCACGAATGCATCGATGCTCTGGCTCGGCTTGCCGCTCGGCTTTTTCGCGTCGGGGATCTTTTCCGGCATGGGCGCATTCCTCACCGAACTGTTTCCGACGCGTGTGCGCGGTTCGGGTCAGGGCTTTTGCTACAACGTCGGCCGCGCGATCGGGGCGCTGTTTCCGGTGCTGATCGGCGCGCTGTCGAGCCGTTTTGGCCTGGGCGCGAGCATCGGCATGTTTGCCGTCGCTGCGTATGGCGTGGTGATCGTCGCCGCGCTCACGCTGCCCGAGACGCGCGGCCGAGAACTCGAATCGGCCTGATTTTCGCCTTGTGCATTCCCTCACCACTTTCGCCTCACGGACACGACACAATGAATCAAGCTCGCACCTCCGATGTTTGCACGCCGTCGCGTTGGCAGTTCTGGATCGACCGCGGCGGCACCTTCACCGATATCGTCGCGCGCCGCCCGGACGGCTCGCTCACCACGCACAAGCTGCTTTCCGAAAACCCCGAGCAGTATCGCGATGCGGCCGTCGCCGGGATTCGCCATCTTCTGGGTCTGCGAGCCGACGAACCCATCACGACGCGCGACGTCGAGATGGTCAAGATGGGCACGACGGTCGCGACCAACGCGCTGCTCGAACGCAAGGGCGAACCCGTGGCGCTCGTCACCACGCGCGGCTTGCGCGATGTGTTGCGGATCGCGTATCAAAACCGCCCGCGCCTGTTCGATCTCGACATCGCGTTGCCGGAGGCGCTCTATGAGCGCGTAGTGGAAATCGACGAACGCGTGAGCGCGCAAGGCGACGTAATCGCGCCGCTCGATCACGCGGCAGCGGAGCGCGCATTGCGCGAGGTCCACGATGCCGGCATCCGTGCGCTCGCGATCGTGCTGATCCACGGTTATCGCCACACCGCGCATGAAAGCGAGCTCGCGGCTCTGGCGCGCCGCATCGGCTTCACGCAAATCTCGGTTTCGCACGAAGTCTCGCCGCTGATGAAGATGGTTTCGCGCGGCGATACGACCGTGGTCGATGCGTACCTGTCGCCGATCCTGCGCCGCTATGTCGATCAGGTCGCCAGCGAAATGCCGGGCGTGAACCTGCAGTTCATGCAGAGCAGTGGCGGACTGACGCGCGCCGATGTCTTTCAAGGCAAGGACGCGATTCTCTCCGGTCCGGCGGGCGGGATCGTCGGCATGGTGCGCGCGGCACAGGCAGCGGGCTTCGAGCGCGTGATCGGCTTCGACATGGGCGGCACGTCGACGGACGTCTCGCACTTCAACGGCGAGTTCGAACGCGTCTTCGAAACGCAGGTGGCAGGCGTACGGATGCGCGCGCCGATGATGGCCATCCATACCGTGGCGGCAGGCGGTGGCTCGGTGCTCGGCTTCGACGGCGCCCGGCTGCGCGTCGGCCCCGAGTCGGCGGGGGCCAATCCGGGTCCCGCGGCGTACCGGCGCGGCGGCCCGCTCGCGGTCACTGATTGCAACGTGATGCTCGGCAAAATTCAGCCCGACTACTTCCCGCGCGTCTTCGGTCCGCACGCGAACGAGCCGCTCGATCGCGAGGTCGTCGTCGAACGCTTTCGGACCCTCGCCGATGAAATCTTCGCGGCGACGGGTCAGCGTCGCACGCCGGAAGACCTCGCGGAAGGTTACCTGGAGATCGCCATTGGCAGCATGGCAAACGCGATCAAGAAAATATCGGTGCAACGCGGCCACGACGTCTCGCAGTATGTGCTGACGACTTTTGGCGGCGCGGGCGGCCAGCATGCGTGCGGTGTAGCGGACGCTCTCGGGATGACGCGGATCTTCGCGCATCCGCTCGCGGGGGTGCTCTCCGCTTACGGGATGGGCCTCGCGGATCAGACCGCGATGCGCGAGCGGGCGCTCGAAATCGCGCTCGACGAGTCTTCACTTGCACCGCTCGAAGCCGCGCTCGATGCGCTCGCGGCCGCTGCGACCAGCGCCCTGCTCGAACAGGGCGTGGACGCCGCGCGTATCACGACTGAACGTCGAGTGCATCTGCGCTATCAGGGCACCGACTCTTCGCTCGCGGTGCCGGCGAGCAGCGTCGATGCCATGCGCGCTGCCTTCGAAGCCGCGTATCGCCAACGCTATGCGTTCCTGATGGCGGATACGCCGCTCATCGCTGAACTCGCTTGCGTCGAAGCGATCGGCCATTCCGACGCTCCCGCCGATGCTGGCAACTTGCCGCAGCGCGCGGCAGGCGACGTCCCTCATGCGCAGACGATCGTGCACCTGTATTCGGGCGGCCGCTGGCGCGACGCTTCGCTCTACCAGCGCGAAGCCCTGTGCGCTGGCGATGTGCTAGACGGTCCGGCGATCATCGCTGAAAAAAACGGCACGACCGTGGTCGAGCCGGGATGGCAGGCGGCGCTGACGCAGCAAGGCAATGTGGTGATGACCCGCGTACAACCGCTGCCGACACGCCGCTCGATCGGCACCGAGGCCGATCCTGTGCGCCTCGAGATATTCAATAATCTGTTCATGTCGATTGCCGGGCAGATGGGATTGCGTCTGCAAAACACCGCGTATTCGGTGAACATCAAGGAGCGTCTCGACTTCTCGTGCGCGATCTTCGATGCCGTGGGCAATCTGATTGCGAACGCTCCGCACATGCCCGTGCATCTCGGCTCGATGGGCGAAAGCATCAAGACCGTCATCGAGCGAAATCGTGGCGCGATGCGCGACGGCGATGTGTTCATGCTCAACGATCCGTATCACGGCGGCACGCATTTACCCGACGTGACGGTCATCACGCCCGTGTTCGCCGACGGCTCGGCCGAGCCGCTCTTCTATGTCGGCTCACGCGGCCATCATGCGGATATCGGCGGAATCACGCCCGGATCGATGCCGGCTGCCTCGTCGCATATCGAAGAAGAAGGCGTGTTGATCGACAACTGGCAGCTCGTCTCGGCGGGCACGCTGCGCGATGCGCAAACCCGTGGGCTGCTTGGGTCGGGCCGGTATCCGGCACGCAACGTCGCGCAGAACATGGCCGATCTGCGCGCGCAGATCGCGGCGAACCAGAAAGGCGTGGACGAACTGCGCCGCATGGTCGCGCAATTCGGCCGCGACGTGGTACTCGCCTTCATGCAGCACGTGCAGGACAACGCCGAAGAAGCGGTGCGCCGTGTGATCGGCGCGCTCAAGGACGGCGCGTACCGTTACGAACTCGATAACGGCGCGGTGATCGAGGTCGCGATTCGCGTCGATGCCACGACGCGCAGCGCGACCGTCGACTTCAGCGGCACTTCCGGACAACTGCCGAACAACTTCAATGCGCCGAAGGCAGTCTGCATGGCAGCCGTGCTCTACGTGTTCCGCACGCTCGTCGGCGATGACATCCCGCTCAACGCGGGTTGCCTGAAGCCGCTCTCGGTGATCGTCCCGGACCGCTCGATGCTCAATCCGGTCTATCCGGCGGCGGTGGTCTCAGGCAACGTGGAGACTTCGTCCGCGATCACGAATGCGCTCTATGGTGCGCTGGGCATCGTGGCGTCGAGTCAGGGCACGATGAACAACTTCACGTTCGGCGACACGCGCTATCAGTACTACGAGACGATCGCAGGCGGCAGCGGCGCGGGCGAAGGCTTCAGCGGCGCCGACGCAGTACAGACGCACATGACGAATTCGCGTCTGACCGACCCCGAAGTACTCGAATGGCGCTATCCCGTGCGGCTCGAGTCGCACCTGATCCGCGCGGAGTCGGGCGGCGCCGGACGTTGGCGCGGCGGTAACGGTGCGATCCGGCGCATCCGCTTTCTCGCGCCGATGATCGCCTCGATTCTCTCGAACAACCGCATTCATGCACCTTTCGGTGCAGCAGGTGGATGCGCGGGAAGGCGTGGCAGTAATCGCGTCGAGCGCGCGGACGGCGAGATCGTCGCATTGGGTCATATCGCGAGTGTCGAGATGGCCGCGGGCGACGTATTCGTGGTGGAAACGCCAGGTGGCGGCGGTTTCGGGGAAGCGTAGTCGCGTTGCATCGGGCCGCGCGTGCGTCACGGCTCGTGGTCTTCGCTGATCCTGGCGCATTGCAACTGCCGTTGTTAAAGACAAGAGGCCGCTCGCCCACGCTAGTTCTGTTGCTTCACGGGATTTTCCGGAAGGGTTTTGCAGCTTGTACACGAATCCCGCCGCATCCTGGGGCAGTTTGCGACCATCGGCTGCAATTCTTGCCATACATATGAGGAATCAATCACTTACAACCGCATCGAAGGTTCCTGTAGGGAAAGAAAACTATAATGGCGCGGCTCCTTCACTTTCTGATCGGCGACATGATGTGTCCCTGTCATGTCGCGCGAGAGCATTGGGCGTCCTCAGCTTTTGGGAGCCGACCCCTTCTCTGCTCGCGCTGATCCAATCAATTCAGCCATGCATACTCAGTCCCGCGTTCTCTCTGCGGCTTTCGTCCTTGCGCTCGCGAGCGCACTGTCTGCGTGCTCGACGCCGAAGCCGCTTTACCAGCAAGAACAGTTCGACTCAGCCGATAGCCCCTATATGCACAGGTTCGACGCGAAGGCGGACTCCACCTGCGAAGCCGCCCGCCGCGCGTTGCTCAGCCAGGGATATATCGCCAGTTCGGCGAAGTCCGATTCGGTCGATGGTTCGAAAAATTTTCAGCCCAACAACGATTCGCATGCGGTGATCGAAATCCACGTTGTCTGCACTGCAGACGACTCCAGGAGCGACCACAGCACCGCGTACGTGAATGCGGTGCAGGATCGCTACGCGCTGAAGAAGAGCAACACGTCGGCGAGCGTCGGCTTGAGCGTGTTCGGATCCTTGTCGCTGCCGATCGGTTCGAGCGATGACTCGATGGTGAAGGTCGCGAGCGAGACGATTCCAGCCGGCGTCTTCTATCAGCGTTACTTCGCGCTTGTCGACCATTATCTGAAAGTCGACGCTGTCCAACCGGACGCTGTCGCTACGACCGCGGCTGCGGCTGTGGCACCGCACGGGCCCCAGCCACTGCCTTCGATAAACGACGCCCTGCCGCCGATCGGCGCATCCCAGCCGGCTGGCAGTCAGGACAAGACGGCGAGCGAGAAGTAAGCGGCACCGATATCGCCCGCATGCGCCCTTGAAGATGTCGAGGCGATATCAGCCAGCCGTATTCCGTCAGTCGATCGCCTGCGAGATGGCCTTTGCGATTGCTCGCGGGGCCGTCGCAACATTTGTCTCACTGAGCGCGGCTGCCGCGGCGGCCGCGCGAAATTTGCAGCCGTTAATGTTCGGTCGACAAACCAGACCATGTCACGTCTAAACGGTTCGCAACATCCCGCCATCGACGAAATAGGTCGATCCAACGCTATAGCTTGCGCGTTCAGAACACAGAAACACGATGAAATCCGCCAACTCCGCGGGGCTGGCGAAGCGCCGGATCGGAGCGAACTCATCGGCCACCTGTTGCAGATGCCCCTCCCAATCGCCGCCCGCATCCTGCGTAAGCTCCTTCGCGGTCTTCACCCAGTCGGGCGTCAGGACCAGGCCCGGATTAATCGTGTTCACGCGGATATTGTCTTTGATCACCTCGTTCGCGAGATTTTTTGAAAACATCATCAGCGCTGCTTTGGTCACGTTGTAGATCGGCTCGTAACCGAGCGGCTGCACTGCGCAGATCGACGCGTTATGCACGATTGCTCCGCCGCCTCGCCGCTTCATCGACGGCACGAGCCCACGTGCGAGCCGCACGGCGGCCATCACATGCAGGTCCCAGTACGCCTGCCATTTCTCGTCCGGCGCCTGCATGATCGTCTCATTACTGCCCGTGCCAGCGTTGTTGAACAGAATGTCAGCGCCGCCGAACTGCTGGTTTGCGGCGTCGACCAGCGCATCGACACCCGCCATCGTCGACACGTCACACGGGACCGCCACCGCACGCACGTTGTGGCGCAGCGCGATGTCCGCCGCCGCCTCTTCGAGCCGTTCGCGTTGCCGGGCGGCCAGCACCAGATGCACGCCTTCAGCAGCGAGCCCTTCCGCGACCGCCAGTCCGATGCCGACGCTTGCGCCCGTCAGCACCGCCGCCTTCCCTCGTAATTTCAAATCCATTGTCCGCCTCCGTTCGGTGTTGTGCACTGGCCTTACTGCACCGGCTGACGAACAAGTCTGCTCGTAAATGTCCTCAGGCGCCACGACCAATTTGCTGAAGACCGAGGCTTCGATACAGCGCGAAGAGGAAGGCGAACTCATCTTCTGTGTTCTGTATCACCGGACCTTTCGAGGGCTCTTGCAAGTCGCGAAATCTCAGGGCTGAGGGCCGTTGTCCTCTATTCGCGCTTGCGTCGAGATCACGCGCCGGGCTTCCACGGCCACGACGGATACAAACGTTTGTTGCTTTCGGCAGTCTCCCGCTGCGCGTTGCCCGCTTCATCGGTGCGCTCGGCATCACCGGTGTCCGGTGCGTCCGCCGTCGGTGCGTCCCCGGCGCCGGATTCACGCGATAGCG
>DATAQT010000076.1:0-11588 GCA_036264535.1 Paraburkholderia sp.
CCGCCAGCAAGTCCGCCGGCAAAGCCGCCGCGAAGCCGGCTGCCAAGTCTCCCGTGAAAACCGCCGACAAGCTCGCCAAACTCGGCCTCACGCGCGACATCGACCTGGTGCTGCATCTGCCGATGCGCTATGAGGACGAAACCTCGTTGACGCCGATTGGTCATCTGCTGCCGGGCGGCATCGCGCAAACCGAAGGCGTGGTGTTCGACAACGAGATCGCCTATCGCCCGCGCCGTCAGTTGCTGGTGAAGCTGCACGACGACGCCGGCGACGAACTCGTGCTGCGCTTTCTGAATTTCTACGGCTCGCAGGTCAAGCAGATGGCGATCGGCGCGCGGCTGCGGGTGCGCGGCGACGTGCGCGGCGGTTTCTTCGGGATGGAGATGGTGCACCCGGCGGTGCGCGTCGTCGACGAAGATACGCCGCTGCCGCAGGCGCTGACGCCGGTGTACCCGAGCACCGCGGGCGTGACGCAGGCGTATCTGCGCAAATCGATCGATAACGCGTTGTCGCGCACGTCGCTGCCGGAGTTGCTGCCCGAGCCGATCGCGCGAACGTATCTGCAACCGCTCGGCGTGCCGTCGTTGATGGACGCCGTGCGCACGCTGCATCATCCGGGCGTGCAGTCCGATGAGACCGCGTTGATCGACGGCACGCATCCGGCGTGGGTGCGCATCAAGTTCGAGGAACTGCTCGCGCAGCAGATGTCGCTCAAGCGCGCGCACGAAGAGCGCCGCACGCGCGCCGCGCCGGCCATGCCGCGCCGCAAGCTCGGCGACGAGTCGGCGCTGGTGGCGCGCTTAAAGAAGGCGCTGCCGTTTTCGCTGACGAAGGCGCAGGAGCGCGTCGGCGGCGAGATCGCGCTCGATTTGACGCAGCCGCATCCGATGCAGCGGCTGCTGCAAGGCGATGTCGGCAGCGGCAAGACAATCGTCGCCGCGCTCGCCGCCGCGCAGGCCATCGACGCCGGCTACCAGGCCGCGCTGATGGCGCCGACCGAAATCCTCGCCGAACAGCACGCGCGCAAATTGCGCGGCTGGCTGGAGCCGCTCGGCGTGAGCGTCGCGTGGCTGGCCGGCAGTCTGAAGACCCGCGAAAAGCGCGCCGCGATCGAAGCCGCCGCGCTCGGCACCGCGCAACTCGTGATCGGCACGCACGCGATCATTCAGGACGCGGTGGAGTTCGCGCGCCTCGGGCTCGTGATCGTCGACGAACAGCACCGCTTCGGCGTCGCGCAGCGGCTCGCGCTGCGCGCCAAGGCGCGGAACGCAGCCGACGGCGCACGCGATTTTCAGCCGCATCAGCTGATGATGTCGGCGACGCCGATTCCGCGCACGCTCGCCATGACCTACTACGCGGATCTCGACGTTTCCACGATCGACGAACTGCCGCCCGGCCGCACGCCGATCCTCACGAAGCTCGTGTCCGACGCGCGCCGCGAGGAGGTGATCGGCCGGGTGCGCGAGGCGGCGTTGACGGGGCGCCAGGTGTACTGGGTATGTCCGCTGATCGAGGAAAGCGAGACCCTGCAGCTGCAAACCGCGGTCGAGACCTACGAGACGCTCATGGCCGCGCTGCCCGAGCTGAAGGTGGGGCTCGTGCATGGGCGTCTCGCACCAGCCGAAAAAGCCGCGGTAATGGACGCGTTCACGCGTAACGAGATCCAGCTGCTGGTCGCGACGACCGTGATCGAAGTGGGCGTCGACGTGCCAAACGCATCGTTGATGGTGATCGAGCATGCCGAGCGTTTTGGTCTGGCACAGCTGCATCAGTTGCGCGGACGGGTGGGGCGCGGCACCGCGGCGTCGGTGTGCGTGCTGCTTTACACCGGCCCGCTATCGATGACGGCCCGCGCCCGCCTGCAGACGATGCGCGAAACCACCGACGGCTTCGAGATCGCCCGGCGCGACCTCGAAATCCGCGGGCCCGGCGAGTTCCTCGGCGCGCGGCAGTCGGGCGCAGCGATGCTGCGTTTCGCCGACCTGCAGAACGACCAGCATCTGATCGAGCCGGCGCGCGAAGCCGCCGCGACGTTGCTCGACCAGTATCCGGACGTCGTCATCCAGCATCTGGCGCGCTGGCTTGGCGCTCGCGAGCAGTATCTGAAGGCCTGAACGCGCGACTGGCTCGCGCTTCGTCACGCGCCGCGCATCTACCCCGACAAGCGCAACGGCTAAAAGGTTGGCGAACCGACCCTATAGGTGTATAACTAGAACCTATCGAATCCATCAACCTGATTGATCCCCGAATGACGCTCACCGAATTGAAATACATTGTGGCGGTGGCCCGCGAGCGGCACTTCGGCCGGGCCGCCGAAGCGTGTTTCGTCAGCCAGCCCACGCTGTCCGTGGCCATCAAGAAGCTCGAAGACGAGCTGAACGTGCAGATTTTCGAGCGCGGCACCAGCGAGGTCAGCGTCACGCCGATCGGCGAACAGATCGTCACACAGGCGCAACGCGTGCTCGAGCAGACGCTCGCGATCAAGGAAATCGCCAAGCAGGGCAAGGATCCGCTGCTCGGTCCGCTGCGGCTCGGCGTGATCTACACGATCGGACCGTACTTGTTGCCGACGCTCGTCAAGCAGATGATCCGGCGCGTGCCGCAGATGCCGCTGATGCTGCAGGAAAACTACACCCTGAAGCTGATCGAACTGCTCAAGCAGGGCGAAATCGACGTCGCGATCATGGCGCTGCCGTTTCCCGAAACCGGTCTGATGCTGCGCCCGCTCTATGACGAGCCGTTCGTCGTTGCGCTGCCGTCCGGTCACGCGTGGGAAAGCCGCCCGAAGATCGACCCTGACGATCTGAAGCAGGAAACCATGCTGCTGCTTGGCAGCGGCCATTGCTTCCGCGATCACGTGCTCGGCGTGTGTCCCGAGTTGATGCGCTTTTCGCAGAACGCGGACGGTATCCAGAAGACCTTCGAGGGTTCGTCGCTCGAAACGATTCGCCATATGGTCGCGAGCGGCGTCGGCATTACCGTGCTGCCGCGCATGTCGGTGCACGAGGTCAAGCCGCATGCGGGCGGTATCGATGCGGGCCTGCTCAGCTACGTCGCATTCGACGAGCCGGTGCCCGATCGCCGCGTCGTGCTCGCGTGGCGCAAGAGCTTCACGCGCATGCCCGCGATCGACGCGATCTGCGACGCAATCGCCGCGTGCGATCTGCCAGGCGTCAGGAAGCTCGATCTGCCGGCCGCCGTCAACTGATTCACCGTCGCCTCGCAGCCGCGCCGGATGCCGGGGCGGTCTGTCGCTAGAAAGGGCGCAAGCCCTATCGAATAGATAAAATTAATCAAATACGAATTTTCGATAGGGTTGATATAGTTTCCTCCATGGATCGCCCCAGGAGGAAAACACCATGCAAGCGGATTCACAGCCCATCCACGCTATTCCTGCGCAACCGGCCATAACGGCCGCCGCGCCCAGTATCCGCACGATCGCCGTCTCATTGCTGGTCGACCGGGTGTTGGCCGCCTGACGTGTCGACCCATGACGGCATCCGTCGAGCGGATGCCGCGCGCTTTCCCTCTGATTCGACAAAAACCACGCAGGAGTACGCATGTCCGAACGCAAGCTCACCAACGCCGCCGGCGCGCCCGTCGCCGACAACCAGAACTCGATGACCGCCGGCCCGCGCGGCCCGGTCGTGCTGCAGGACGTCTGGCTGCTCGAAAAGCTCGCGCACTTCGATCGCGAAGTGATTCCCGAGCGTCGCGTTCACGCGAAGGGGTCGGGCGCATTCGGCACGCTGAAGGTGACGCACGACATTTCGCGCTATACGAAGGCGAAGGTATTCGCACAGGTCGGCAACGAAACACCGCTTTTCATGCGCTTTTCGACGGTGGCCGGCGAGCGTGGCGCGGCCGACGCCGAGCGCGACGTGCGCGGTTTCTCGATCAAGTTCTACACCG
Organism: Paraburkholderia sp.; assembly: GCA_036264535.1. Taxonomy (GTDB): domain Bacteria; phylum Pseudomonadota; class Gammaproteobacteria; order Burkholderiales; family Burkholderiaceae; genus Paraburkholderia. The sequence goes on from DATAQT010000076.1 coordinate 3,913, forward strand.
AAGAAGGCAACTGGGACGTGGTCGGCAACAACACCCCGGTGTTCTTCATCCGCGATCCGCTGAAGTTTCCGGACTTCATTCATACGCAGAAGCGCGATCCGTACACGAATCTGCGCAGCAATGTCGCCGCGTGGGATTTCTGGTCGCGTCATCCGGAGTCGTTGCATCAGGTGACGATTCTGATGAGCGATCGCGGTATTCCGAAGAACTACCGGCAGATGCATGGCTTCGGCTCGCACACGTACTCATTCATCAACGCGAACGACGAGCGCTTCTGGGTCAAGTTCCACTTCAAGTCGCTGCAGGGTATCGAGAACTTTACCGACGCTGAAGCAGCGCAGGTGGTCGCCAACGACCGCGAGAGCGCCCAACGCGATCTGGTGAGCAGCATCGACGCGGGCAACTTCCCGAAGTGGCGCTTCGCGATTCAGGTGATGCCGGAAGCGGATGCGGCGCATTACCGCTTCAACCCGTTCGATATCACGAAGGTGTGGTCGAAGAAGGACTATCCGTTGATCGACGTCGGCACGATCGAGCTGAACCGCAACGCGGCGAACTATTTCGCGGACGTCGAGCAGGCGGCGTTCACGCCCGCGAACGTGGTGCCAGGAATCGGCTTTTCGCCGGATCGTCTGTTGCAGGGGCGTCTGTTCTCGTACGGCGATACGCAGCGTTACCGGCTCGGCATCAATCATCACCAGATTCCGGTGAATGCGCCGCGAGTGCCGAGCGCGCATTCGTTCCATCGTGACGGCGCGATGCGTACCGATGGCAATCTCGGCCGCAACGTGAATTACGAGCCGAATCGCTTCGGCGACTTCGCGCAGGACGCGAACGCAGCGGAGCCTCGGCTCGCGGCCGGAGCGGTCGCGCGTTATGAGCATCGCGAGGACGACGACTACTACACGCAGCCGCGCATGCTGTTCGCGTTGTTCGACGACGCCCAGCGTGAGCGTTTGTTCGGCAATATCGCGCGGCATATCGATGGCGTGCCGCAGGAGATCGTCGCACGCCAGATCGAGCATTTCCGCCGTACCGATCCGGCTTACGCGGAGGGTGTGATCGCGGCGCTCGCCGCGTTGCAGGAAAACAGGACCCGCTGAGCGTCATGCACGCAGAGAATGGCAAGGCAGTAGCAAGGTAATCGACGCCGCGGCGCATTGCGCGGCGGCCGTCACGATACGAACCGGGAGTACGATCATGATTCAGACGATGCTGGCAACCATCGGCGCTCCAGCCGCCATGCGACACGTGCAGGCGCAACGGCAGGCGTTCATGTTGCGCAAGGTCGTGGGCTTTGCGATCGTCGCGAGCGGCTTTGTGGTTATCGCCGCGCAGGCGTTGCAGCACGCGCTAGGCGCCTGAGCACGGTGCCGCCAGAATGGCGGCGCAGCAAGGCTCTCAGGCACTCCTTGCGCAAACCTTGCGGCGTTTCACGCTACACTGTCGAACGCTTTATCTCTCTGTTTCCGCAGACCGTCATCTGCCGACCGGTTCGTATCACTCTTCGAAGGAGTCATCATGGCCAGGAAAGAAACCGCAGCGGTACCGCACGTCAACATCGGCATCAGCGACAAGGATCGCAAGAAGATCGCCGATGGGCTGTCGCGTCTGCTCGCCGACACCTACACGCTGTATCTGAAGACCCACAACTTTCACTGGAACGTCACGGGTCCGATGTTCAATACGCTGCATCTGATGTTCGAAACGCAGTACAACGAACTCGCGCTCGCAGTCGACGCGATCGCCGAACGTATCCGCGCGCTGGGCGTGCATGCGCCGGGCAGCTACAAGGATTTCGCGAAGCTGTCGTCGATCCCCGAAGCGGATGGCGTGCCGGCCGCGGAAGACATGATTCGCCAACTGGTCGAAGGTCAGGAAGCCGTGGTGCGCACCGCGCGCGCGATCTTCCCGTCGACGGAAGCCGCCAACGACGAACCGACCGCCGACCTGCTCACGCAACGCATGCAGACGCACGAAAAGACCGCGTGGATGCTGCGTTCGCTGCTCGCTTGAGTTGCCGCGGCTGAGCCGCTCGAGTCGAGTCTGATGCCGGCGCGGGCAACGCCCACGCCGTGCGAAGAACGCACAAGCCTCCCTGCACGGGAGGCTTTGTGTTTTGCGCGACCGTCGCGCGTATCCAGGCCCGTCGCGCGCTTCCCGTAAAATAGCCGGACCGTGTTCGCACTTCACCGAATTCGTCCCATGTTCGCCCGACTTCCCCTGTATCTGCGCCTCGTGCGCATGGACAAGCCGATCGGCAGCCTGCTGCTGCTGTGGCCGACACTCAACGCACTGTGGATCGCGTCCGGCGGTCATCCGCCGTGGCAGTTGCTGGTGATTTTCACGCTTGGCACGGTGCTGATGCGCTCGGCCGGCTGTGCGATCAACGACTATGCGGACCGCGATTTCGACCGTCACGTGAAGCGCACCGAAAACCGGCCAATCACGTCGGGCAAGATCAATGCATGGGAAGCGGTCGTGCTGGCCACCGTCCTGTCGCTGATCGCGTTTCTGCTGATCCAGCCGCTCAATGCGTTGACGAAGGAGTTGTCGGTGGTCGCGCTGTTCGTCGCCGGCACGTATCCGTTCATGAAGCGCTTCTTCGCGATTCCGCAGGCGTATCTGGGCATCGCGTTCGGCTTCGGCATTCCGATGGCGTTCGCCGCGGTTCAGGATCACGTGCCGCTGCTCGCCTGGGTCATGCTGGTCGCAAACATCTTCTGGGCCGTTGCGTACGACACCGAATACGCGATGGTCGATCGCGACGACGACATCAAGATCGGCATCCGCACGTCGGCGCTGACGTTCGGCCGTTTCGACGTGACCGCGGTCATGCTGTGCTACGCGGTGACGCTCGGGATTTACGTCGGCATCGGCGTGACGCTCGGGTTTGGTCTGCTGTACTGGCTCGGCTGGGTGGTCGCGGTGGGTTGCGCGATCTATCACTACACGCTGATCCGCCATCGCGAGCGCATGCCGTGCCTTGCCGCGTTCCGTCACAACAACTGGCTCGGCGGCGCGTTGTTCGCGGGGATCGCCGCGCATTACGCGGTGGCTTCGTTTTAATTCGCGTACGCAGCTTTTCGGCTTCAGGCCGCTGCTGTCTCTGCACGCCGTAGGCGCCTGTCCTGATTAGAAAAAGGACCGTGGCACTACGGCGTGTTCGTTTCTGCTGTTCCCTTGCGACTTCGGTTCGCGTTACTGCTTGCCGAACTCGTCGCCCATCTCGCGCGCTCGCGCGTCGGCGGCCAGCACACCGCGCACGATCGCATCCTTGATGCCGCTCGCGTCGAACGAAGCGAGCGCCGCCGCGGTCGTGCCGCCTTTCGATGTCACGCGCTCGCGCAGCACGCTCGGCGGCTCGTCGGAATTGGCCGCGAGTTGCGCGGCGCCCGTGAATGTCGCGACCGCGAGCGCGCGGCCCTGCGCTTCATCCATACCGAGCTGGCGCGCGGCTTCCTGCAGCGCTTCGATGAAATAGAACACGTAGGCCGGCCCGCTGCCCGAGATTGCGGTGACCGCGTCGATCTTCGCTTCGTCGTCGAACCAGACCGTTTCGCCGACCGCGCCGAGCACCTGCGACGCCAGTGCGCGGCCCGCTTCGTCGACGCTGCTGCTTGCGACGAGGCCCGTCACGCCCATGCCGATCAGCGCCGGTGTATTCGGCATCACGCGCACGATGCGGCTATGGCCCTCGAGCCAGCGCGACATGTCGCCGATGCGAATGCCCGCGACGATGCTGACAACGAGCTGCGCCGCGCGCAGATGCGGCGCCACCGTTGCGGCGACGCTCTTCAGGATCTGCGGCTTCACCGCGAGCACGACCGCGTCGTAGTCGGCGAGCGCGCTGTCCGCGGCCGCGCCGGTGCGGATGCCGAACTGCTGCTCGTTGCGCTTGCGCGCGTCTTCGTTCGGATCGACCGCGTACAGGTCCGCGGGTGCGGCGCCCCGCTTGATGAGGCCGCCGATCAACGCCGCAGCCATATTGCCGCCGCCGATAAACGCAATTTTCATGATGGTCCGGATAGGTTCAGGTGGGATGCGGAAATTCGATGAGAGCGTCGCGCACGCAGGTTCGCGCGACGCCCGCGGAAAAGCTCAGCGCGAATAATCGCGCGCGCCGAAGATCGCGGTGCCGACGCGCACGATCGTCGCGCCTTCGAGGACGGCGGCTTCGAGATCGGCCGACATGCCCATCGACAGCGTATCGAGTGCGAGCCCGTCGTGACGCAGACGCTCGGACAGTTCGCGCAATTCGCGATGCGGCGCGCGTTGTGCGTCGAGATCGCCGGCCGGTTCGGGAATAGACATCAGTCCGCGCAGCTTCAGCTTCGGCAGCGTGGCGATCTGGTGCGCGATTGCGGACGCCTCGGCGATGGCGACGCCGCTTTTCGATGCTTCGCCACTAACGTTGACTTGCAGACACACATTGAGCGGTGGCAGGTTGTCGGGGCGCTGCTCCGACAGCCGCTGCGCGATCTTCAGCCGATCGACCGAATGCACCCAGTCGAAATGCTCGGCGACCGGCCGGGTCTTGTTCGATTGCAGCGGCCCGATGAAATGCCATTCGAGCGACGCGCGCAGATCGGCGAGCGTCTCGATCTTGTCGAGCGCCTCCTGCACGTAGTTTTCGCCGAACGCGTGCTGACCGGCCGCATGGGCGGCGCGCACGGCATCGACGGGAAACGTCTTGGAGACCGCGAGCAGCGTCACGGACTGCGCATCGCGGCCGGCCGCTTGCGCGGCCCTGGCGATGCGCTGCTGCACGTCGGCGAGGTTGTGAGCCAGGTGGTGAAGCAGATCGGACATGGAACGAACCGGTGTTCAGCGAAGACGATGCCCCGATTATACGGACAGCATGTGCTCGACCAACTCGATCCAGTGCGCGACCGGCGTCGACGTGCCGCTTTGCAGATGCGCGATACAACCAACGTTCGCCGACACGATCACCTGCGGTTCCTGCGCCTGCAAACGCTCGAGCTTCTGGTCACGCAGCGCGTACGACATGCGCGGCTGCATCAGCGAGTAGGTGCCGGCCGAGCCGCAGCACAGATGGCTGTCGGCCGGCAGGCGCACTTCGACGCCGAGCGCGCTGAGCAATTGCTCGACCTTGCCGCGGATCTGCTGACCATGCTGCAGCGTGCAGGGCGGATGAAACGCGACCGTGTGCACCGAGCGGCGCCGCGTGATGGCAACGAGCTGTTCTTCGAACTCGGGCAGGATCTCGGCGACGTCGCGCGTCAACTCGACAATGCGGCGCGCCTTCTCCGCATACTCGGGATCGTGGCGCAGCAGGTGCGCGTATTCCTTGACCGTCGCGCCGCAGCCCGACGCGTTCATCACGATCGCTTCGACGCCCTGTTCGACGTACGGCCACCATGCGTCGATGTTCGCGCGCAGGTCGTCGAGCGCTTCGTCGCGGTAGCCGAGGTGCAGGCGGATCGCGCCGCAGCAGCCGGCCTCGGGCGCGACTTGCGTTTCGATGCCGAGCGCGTCGAACACGCGCGCGGTTGCGATGTTCACGTTCGGCATCATCGACGGTTGCACGCAGCCCGCCAGCATCAGCACCTTGCGTTCGTGCTTTGCGCTCGGCCATTCGAGCGGACGCTGGCGCGCGGGCACCTTGTCGCGTAGCTTCTTCGGCAGCAGGCCACGAACGTGCTGGCCCAGACGCATCGCGGGCGTGAAGATCGCGCTGTTCGGCAGGACGCTCGCGAGCAGGCGCCGCATCAGCCGCTGATTGAGCGGACGCTTGACTTTCTCTTCGGTCAGCTTGCGGCCAATTTCGACGAGACGCCCGTACTGCACGCCCGACGGGCACGTCGACTCGCAGTTGCGGCAGGTGAGGCAGCGGTCGAGATGAAGCTGGGTGCTGCGCGTGACCGGCGCGCCTTCGACCATCTGCTTGATCAGATAGATGCGCCCGCGCGGGCCGTCGAGTTCGTCGCCGAGCAGTTGATAGGTCGGGCAGGTGGCGGTGCAGAAACCGCAATGCACGCATTTGCGCAGGATGGAATCTGCTTCGTTGCCATCGGGCGTATTGCGAATGAAGTCCGCGAGGTTGGTTTGCATCGCGTCGCTCAGAAGTCGGAGTAGAGACGGCCGCGATTGAAGATGCGGGCCGGGTCGAATGCGTGTTTGAGGCCGCGATGGATTTTCATCAGCGGCGCGGGCAGCGGCGTGAATACGCCGGCGCTGCGGTCGTAGCCGTGGCCGCAGCGGAAGATCGTTGCGTGGCCGCCGGCCTGCTTCGCGCTGATGCGCACGGTTTGCGCGTCGGTATCGGTGATCCACCAGCGCTGGCCGCCGCCCCATTCCATCAGTTGCGCGCCGGGCAGTTGCAGCGGCTCGGTGATCGACGGCAGCGCGAGACGCCACAGCGCGGCCTTCGGCGGAATCCCCGCAAAGAACGAATCGGTCTGTTCGCGCAGGCCGGCCCAGAAACGTTCGGCTTCGACCGCATCGACGACTTCACCGCCGAGCCCGGTGCGCGCGGCCTTGACCGCGGCTTCCGCGCCTCCGAGCCGGACCGCGAGCGTGCCGTTGCGCCATGCGCTCGCGGTGATCGGCAGCGGCCGGCCGCCCCATTCGTTGAGCTTGCGTACCGCGTCGGTGCCGTTCATGTCGAACTTCAGCGTGCCTTCGACCTGCGGTCGCGGCAGCACTTTGACCGACAGCTCGAGGATCAGCCCGAGCGTGCCGAGCGAGCCCGCCAGCAGCCGCGATACGTCGTAACCTGCGACGTTCTTCACGACCTGGCCGCCGAAGTGCAGCATCTGGCCCTGGCCGTTCATCACGACAGCGCCGAGCACGAAGTCGCGCGCGGCGCCGACGGCCGGCCGCCGCGGCCCGGAAATGCCCGCGGCGATGCAGCCGCCGAAGGTGGCCTGCGGACCGAAGTGCGGCGGCTCGAACGCCAGCATCTGGTCGTGCTCGGCGAGCGCGGCTTCGATTTCCAGCAGCGGGGTGCCCGCGCGCGCGGTGATCACGAGCTCGGCCGGATCGTACGCGATGATGCCGCGATAAGCGCGCGTGTCGAGGATCTCACCTTCCAGCGTCTGGCCATACCAGTCCTTGGTGCCGCCGCCGCGGATGCGCAACGCGCGTCCTTCGGCGCTGGCCGAACGCACGCGGTCGGACCATACGGCGACGATGTCGTCCTCTTCCATGGTGTCCTGCTCGTTGTGTTTCGATTGATTGTACCGGGCGGGGGCTCGCTGACAAGCCGGAGCGCACCCGCATCGGGGGCGCCGCGCGTCGGCGCTTCGGCTGGAGGAGACGCGCAGCGGCGCGCCCGCGCCAGGACCCGCGCGGGCGCGCCGAACGGTGGCCGCGCCGGCCGCTAGAAGCGCGGCAACTCGGGATGAGGCAACAGCCCGCCGCGCACGTGCATCCTGCCGTATTCGGCGCAGCGCGCCCGCGTGGGAATGCCCTTGTCGGGGTTCAGCAGTCCGGGCGCGTCGAAGGCTCGCTTGACCGCGTGGAACGCGTCGCGTTCCTCGGGCGAGAACTGCACGCACATTGAATTGATTTTCTCGATGCCGACGCCATGCTCGCCCGTCACCGTGCCGCCCAGCTCGACGCATGCTTCGAGGATGTCGCAACCGAACAACTCGGCGCGGTGCCACTCGTCCTGGTCGTTGCCGTTGAACAGGATCAGCGGATGCATGTTG
>DATAQT010000147.1:0-13728 GCA_036264535.1 Paraburkholderia sp.
GTCTCGCCCTTCGGCACGCCCACGCCCTCATAGTCGTTCGAGATAGTGAACGGCGGAATCTCGTAGTTCGCCTCGTCGGGCACGTTCGCGAGTAGCGCGACGAGCTTCGGGCCGTCCTGCGTGATCGCCTGCACATTGCCCGTGCGCAACGCGGCGAACGCGAACGGCGTGTCGTCATACGCGACGATCGTGGCTTGCGGGAATTGCGCGCGCACCTGCTGTTCGTTCGTCGTGCCTTTGTCGGCGCCGACGCGCAGGCTGTTCAGTTGCTGGGGCGACTTCAGCACGCCCTTCTTCGCGACGAACTGCGTGCCCGACGCGAAGTACGGTGTGCTGAAATCGACTTCCTTCTTGCGCTCGTCGGTGATCGTGAAGTTGGCGAACACGAGATCCACCTTACCGGACTTCAGAAACGCGATGCGGTTGGCCGGATTGGTCGGCTGGATTTCGAGCTTCACGCCGAGCTTGTTCGCGACCGCGCGCGCATAGTCGACGTCGAGCCCGACGATCTGGTTGGTCTTCGGATCGACGAAACCGAACGGTGCGTTGCTGTCGAACGTAGCGACGCGCAGCACACCCGCTTTCTTGATGTCGTCGAGACGATCGGCGTGCGCGATGCTCGAGAATGCGAGCAGCAACCCCGCGACTGCTGCGCCAACGAATTTGGTCTTCATGGTTCGGCCTTGGTATGGGATGTTTTGCGGACGGCGTGACTCGCGACTGCATCACGACCGAGTGGCGCAGACTGTAGCAACGCGCACCGCCATGGCGAACCAACAAATCGTCACGAGCTAAGCGGCGAACCAGATATGCGGTAGGTGCCTACTGCTTGCCTTTCCACGGCACGAGCCTGCGTTCGAGCGCGCGCATGCCGAGATCGAACAGCCACGCGATCAGGCCGATCAAAACGATCCCCATCACGACCACGTCGGTGCGCAGAAAGCTCGACGCGTTCAACACCATCTGCCCGAGCCCCGCGGTGGCCGCGACCATCTCGGCCGCGACCAGCGTGGTCCAGCCGAAGCCGATCGCGATGCGCAGGCCCGTCAGGATTTCGGGCAACGCGGCCGGCAGCACGACGTGCAGCACCATCTGGCGAAAATTCGCGCCGAGCGACCACGCCGCGTTGACCTGTTCGACGCTCGCGCTGCGCGCGCCGGCGCGCGCGGCCATCGCGATCGGCGCGAAACACGCGAGCCAGATCACGACTATCTTCGCCGTCTCGTCGATGCCGAACCAGATCACGACGAGCGGCAGATACGCGAGCGGCGGCAGCGGTCGATAGAACTCGAGCGGCGGATCGAGCAGTCCGCGCGCGATGCGGCTCACGCCCATCAGAATGCCGACCGGTATCGCCGTGACGCTCGCGAGCGCGAATGCGCCGAACACGCGCATGGCGCTCCACAGCAGATGGTCGGACAACGGCAAGCCGCCCTGGATGCGTCCGTTCCATGCATCGACGAATGCATGCCAGACCGCGTCCGGTGCCGGGAGAAACAGCGGCGCAATCCAGTGCAGATGGGTCGCGGTCCACCACAGCAGTGCGAACGCGGCGACGCATAGCACGCTGAGCCACGCGGTCGGTCCTTCGCCGGGCATGCCGCGATAACGCTTGCGGCTTCGCGTGGCGGCGCGCGGCGGCGTCGGGTTCTGCACAACGTCCGGACGCGATGGCGTGCGCTGTTGCGACGATTCGATCACGCTCATCAGACGGTCTCCCGCAACGTTTCGTGCAGCCGACGCGTGAGGCGCTCGCGCCAGTCGATGAACGCCGGCGACGACTTCACCGCGCGCGCATCGCGCGTCGCCAGATATTCGCGAGCGAACGGCAGTTCGTGCACTTCGGCGATCCGCCCAGGCCCAGGCGTCATCAGCACCAGACGGGTCGCGAGAAACAGCGCTTCCTCGACGCTGTGCGTGATAAAGAACACAGTCTTGTGCGTGCGCCCCCACACGTCGAGCACGAGCTCCTGAACGGTCTCGCGCGTGAGCGCATCGAGCGCGCCCATCGGCTCGTCCATCAACAGGATTTCCGGATCGCTCGCGAGCGCACGCGCAATGCCCACGCGCTGCTGCATACCGCCCGACAGTGCATAGATCCTGGCGTTCGCGTGTCGTTCGAGCCCGACCAGCGCAAGCGTGCGCCGCGCGATCTCGTGCCGCTCGGCACGTGCGATGCCGCGAAAGCGCAAGCCAAGCGCGACGTTGTCGAGCACGTCGAGCCACGGCATCAGCGCGTGCTTCTGGAACACGACGCCGCGCTCGGCACCGGGTCCGTCGATCGGCGCGCCGTTCAGGCGCACCTCGCCTTCGTCCGGATCGACGAAGCCGGCGATGCAATTGAGCAGCGTGGTCTTGCCACAACCCGACGCCCCCAGCGCGACGACGAACTCGCCGCGCTCGATGCGCAGATCGACACCCGCGAGCGCGGGCTCGCTCGCGCCGTCGTAGGTCACGCGCAGTCCGCGGATGTCGAGCATGCTCATCGCGCGGCCTGCTGCGCGAAGCGCGGATTCACGGCCGCCGAGTAATCGGGCAACACGTTCTGGATCGTGCCCTGCGTCTTCAGAAACGCCGCCGTGGCCGCCAGCGATTGCGCCGCGCCCGACTGCCTGCCGCCGCCGAGCCAACTCGGCGACGCCTGCTCCGCCGCGCTCGGGAACGCGTACAGCGCGAGACTCGCGGGTACGTCCGCGGGCGCCGCGCCCGATTCCTGCGCGACCGCCTGCACCTGCTGCGAACTCGCGGTCCAGTCGGCCTTGTGATCGCGATACAGCGCGTCCGTGTCGGCCAGCACCTTGACGAGGCCCGCCATGAAGGCCGCGTTGTCGTGCTCGAACTGGCGCGATGCGACAAAGCCGTCGAAGGTCGCCTTGCCGCTTTCCTTCGCGACTTCGCCCGAGGTGATCAGCACCTTGCCGTTCTGCTTGACCTTCGCGAGCACCGGGTCCCAGATGTAGGTCGCGTCGATGTTGCCGCGCTGCCAGGCAGCGGCCACTTCAGGCGGACGCAGATTCAGTATCTTCACCGACGACGGATCGACGCCCGCCTGCTGCAAGGCGACCAGCGCATGGAAGTGCGATGTCGATACATACGGCACGCCGATCGTCTTGCCCTTCAGATCGGTGATCTTCGTGACGCCGGAACCGTCGCGCGCGACCAGCGCTTCCGCGTCGTTGATGTTGTCGAGAATCCAGAACAGCGACAGGTCGACACCTTGCGACAGGCCCGCCGCGATAGGGCTCGAACCGGCCTCGCCCAGCTGGATCGAGCCCGACGCCAGCGCGCGCACCACGTCCGCGCCGCTGCCCAGTTTGCGATAGGTGACCTTGTAGCCGGTCGCTTTTTCGACGGCGCCGGTCGCCTGCGCGTAGCGCCATGGCACGACCATGTCCTGATAGCCGATCACGACTTCGCGGCTTTGCGCATGCGCGGACGACACGAACGCCGTAAGCGCGGCGACGGTCGTCGACGCCGCGACGAAGGCAACGGCGCGCAACGCACGCCGCACTGGACGGAGAGAGTGATTCATCGGAAGCCTTCGGGTGGGTTTGAGAGGCGAAGAGGCTTCCGACTATAGGCACTTTTGACCGGGCCGGTTCCAATGAATCGTGCATAGCAAATCACTGGAACGCAGCATGGCCGGCCGAGGAATCCGCGCGATGTACTGCTGGAGGCGTAGCGCGCTACTTCACGAATGCAACGCTCGACGGGTCCGCGACATCGGCCGATTGGCCCGTATCGGCCAGCCTGCCCGATCCCGCGTCGATACTGAAGACGTTGACCTTGCCGCTGCGCTGATTCGCGACGAGCAGCCATCGGCCGGACGCATCGATGCCGAAACCCCAAGGCTTGTCGCCACCCGACGCGATGCGCTGCACGAGCGAGAGCTCACCCGTCTGCGCAGTCACGCGATAGACGACCAACGAGTTTTCCCCGCGATTCTCGACATAGACGAAGCGCCCATCGCGACCGAGCGCGATTTCGGCGCCGCTTTTCGCGCCCTCGAATCCATCGGTGCTGATCGGCAGCGATTGCACGTGCGTCAGCGTACCTTGCGCGGCCTCCCAGCGAAACACCATCACTTGCGCGCTCAACTCGGTCAGCAGATAGACGAACTGCCCGTTCGCGGAGAACTCGAGGTGACGCGGACCGCTGCCCGCTGGCGCGACGAAGGTGGCCGCGCGCGTGGCGTCGTCCTGCGACAGCGCATGCGTGGCGCGATCGAAGCGATAGACGAACACGCGGTCCGCACCGAGATCGGCAACGAGTGCATAGCGACCGGATGGATCGATGGCGATGCCGTGCGCGTGCGCGCTCGCCTGACGGCGGTTCGGACCGGAGCCGGTCTCCGCGAGCGTCGACACGAGCGGCCCGACGCTGCCGTCCGGATTGACCGCGACGCTCGACACCGAGCCGCTGTTGTAATTCGCACCGAGCAAGGTCATCGACGCTGCGTCGAAGCGCAGAAACGTGGTGCCACGTCCGCCGGTGGGCACGATGCCGAGCGTGCGCAGCGAACCGTTGTCGTGATCGACCGCGTAGGCGGTGATGCTGCCTTCTTTGGCGCTGTCGTCATCGACCGCGTAGAGCACGGGCGCTTGCGGCGACGCCGCGACCCACGTCGATTTCAGCCCTTCGGCGACGGGCCCGAGCGCGGTCAGTGCGCCGCTAGCGGTATCGAAACGCAGCGCGCTGATCTGCTTGTTCAGCGTGCCGACATAAACGAATTCGGTGTACGCGGCCGCGGGCGACTCCGCGGCACGCAGTGGTGCGCCGACCATGCCCGCCGACAACGCAAGCGTGGCGTATGTCGCCGTCAGCGCGTGGCGCGCGGCGTGATTCTGCTGGAACAACCGGGTCATATTCGATGAACGTAAAGACGCAGGCGATGTGGGCAATCTGGCCAGCGTAGTCGATACGTCGCCGGCCGTCCCTGCACAAATAACCGATTCGCCTGGACTTATTGAAGACTGCCTTGGCGCGCGTGGCACGCCACGCGCTAGCGGTTCGGCTGCTGCCGCGACGCGACGCGGAACTGGCTCGGCGCCTGGCCCACTTCCCTGCGGAAGAAACGCGTGAAGTACGCGGCATCCGCGAAACCGAGCCCGAACGCGATCTGCTCGACCGACATGTCGCCGAAAATCAGATTGCGCTTGGCTTCGGTGATGATGCGCGCGTGAATCATCTTGGTCGGACTCTGCTCGACCGCGGACGCGCAGGCCGCGCGCAACTGCACGAGCGAGATGGCCATCTTCGACGCGTAATCCTGCAGCGTCAGATTCTCGCGGTAATGCTCCTCGATCAGCTTGCGAAAGCGATCCACCTGGCGGATGTCGTTGCGCGTCGCGCTTTCGTTGGCGGCCTGCTCGAACGGTGTGGCGCGCGCGAGTTTAAGCAGCAGCGTAGTCAGCAGCGCTTCGGTGCCGACCACGTGACCGAGCGCATCGGATTCGGCTTCCTCTTTCAGGCTATTGACGAGGCTGTAGAACTCCATGCCCGCCTCGGCGGCGCCGGCGAGCGGAATCACACGAGGCGCCTCCCACAGCGCGATGAATTCGCGCAGCTTCGCGTTGACCTGCGTCAGATACGCGACCTCGATCGTGACGACCCAGCGGTCCACGTCGACTTCGTAGTCGAGACCATGCACGCATTCGGTCGGCAGCAGCAACGCGCAAGGGCCTTCGAACGGTACGCTCTCGCCCTCCAGATTCATCACGCCGCGCCCGCTGCGCACGAAAATCACCTGACCGTACGCGGGATGCGCGTGCGGCTCGGTGCGCCAGCGGCCGCGGTCGGTCACGTGCCCGACGTGCACGAACCAGTTCTTCGTTTCAGGGCGTTCGACGTACAGACGGACCTTCGGCACGGTAGTCCGCTTCGCCTTCGCGATCGCCCTGGGCTGTTGTTTCGCTGCGGCGCTGTGAGTCATACAGTCTCCTTGACGGCCGATTCGCTCTTGCGCTCGCGGCCTTCATGGCATCGCGGCCGCTCCGGGAACTCGGCAGCTACCGATGCGCCGCAGAACCGCTGCGGCGCTCGGCATGCAGTGCTTGTAATGGGTGTCGGGGCTTTGACCGGCCGTCTTGCCGCTGGCTTGCCCACGCCGAACGATGTTCGAACATGGCGCACGTCCCTCGCGAATAGCGTGCGACGTCGGCAGACGCGAGAAGGTATTTACCCTGATCACAAAGAAGCGCCCCACCCTCGGGGCATCATCCTAGCACTGTAGAACGGCTCGCGGAAACTGGCGAAAATTTTCCAACCATTTCCGCAAGCGCATCGGAAACGATGCACGATGCCGATTTCCTCGCTGCCCTTCAGGCCGTAGCGGCTCGCAAAGAGGCCGCCCGAAACCGCGCGCGCCGGGCCTCCCGCGCCCGCGTTCTGAACTCAACGCCGGATGCCAGCGCGATCAGCGTTTTCACTTCGTCGCCGAGCTTTTATTGCTGCTTTAACGCTTGCCGCGTGCCACTTTGCGTTCCCATCTGGATACCTAACTTTCTTCGTGATGCAACGGATAACGAATCACGAGCAAGGCTGGACGAACCGGCTCGGATTTCCGGCCAGCAATCAGCGAGTCGTTCCCTAAGTTCGGATCGAGCGCGACCTGAGACTTTCCCGAATACGGTCCTCTCTGATTAAAAAGTGCCAGCGAATCTCATTTTTGTGTAAAGGCATGCGCGCGTGCATCGCATACATTTCATCCCACCGCGGCAGGTATCACTACGTTGACTACCGGAACCCATCGTCGACGGTACGAAAAAATCGAGAGTCGGGAATCGACCACATCTTGCGTATCAATAAATATGGAAGAGACATGAAAAAAACCACAGCTATCCGTATGCCGCTGTTAGGTATCGCCTTGTTCGGCGGCTTCACGGGTATGGCGCATGCAGCGGATACATCGCCGACGGCACCGGGGGATACTCAAGCGGTACAGCTTGCTCAGACCGACAGCAAAGCTGCCACCGTCGCACAGAACGCACCCTCGGCACCGGTCACGCTGTCCCAGGCCAGCACCTTGACCGCACCGCTCTCACCGCCGCCGGAACTGTTCGCCCCGCCGACCTCGTGGAATGACACATATATCGGCTATCGCGTCGGTTCCAATTTCTACTATCCCGGCGTGAGAACCGAATCCGGCGCACCCGCCAAAATCACGCAGAACATCGGCTATCTGACGACCACGGGCGGCTTCAAATACGGTAGCTATGCGTTCAACGTCGATTACCTGGTCTCCAGCATGGCGAATCCGGAGGCGGGTCCGACCAACCAGTACGGCTATCCGACACCGGGCTCCGGTGGCGCGCAGGAGGTCTACAGCGTTGGCCGGGTCTCGCTCAGTGCAAGCAAGGTGTTCGGCAGGTCGTTTTCCTATGGATTCATCCGGGACTTCGGCCTGACCGTCGGCTATGAGTTCGGCGCGAAGAACGATTCCTTCGCCGAACGCGCTCGCATGTTCGTGGCCGGCCCCACCATCGAGTTTTCTATTCCGCACGGCTTCTGGAACATGACGCTCGGCGTTCGCACCGAGAGTAACCACAACGGCATCGCGAACGTGGACGTGAATTTCAACCCGGCCGTGCACTTCGAGAGTTCCTGGCTCTATCCGTTCCGTCTCGGCCCGGTTCCGCTGGTCTTCAAGGGCTTCGCAAGCGTCACCGGACCTAAAGGCAAAGACGGTTTCGGCGTCAAGACCACCACCGAGTTCCTGACTCGCGCCTATCTGCTGGTGGACGTCGGATCGTTCGCCGGTCATCCGCGCACCGTCTATACGGGTCTCGGCTACGAATACTGGCACAACATGTACGGGACGCCGGCCTCCGCTCAGCCGGGGACGACCCAAACTTCCGTCCCCATGTTCGTGGCTGAAATCCACTTCTGACCAGCAGCTCCGGTTCAATCACACAAAGCATCGGCGGCCCAGCATAGCGGGCCGCCGATGTTCGTTTCAGGGGTCGGTTTTTTCATCCGGCTTTCCGGGCCCGAATCGAATTGAAAGGAGAAAGAACCATGGAAGACAAACAAAGGCAACCGTCCACCGCCGAGAACCCGTGGGCCATTCTCGTGCTGCTCGCACTCGGCCTGCTGATTTCCTTTGTCGATCGAACGAGTCTGTCCGCGGCGCTCGCGGATAAACATTTCGTGCGCGAGTTTGCGCTGACGAGCGTCGAGCGCGGCTGGCTCAACTCGGCGGTGTTCTGGTCTTACGGCCTCGTACAGATGCCGATGGGCTGGATCGTCGACCGCTACGGCGTGAAATGGCCGTACGCGATCTGCTTCGTGCTGTGGTGCATCGCCGCGGCCGCGACCGGCATGGTGACGACACTGGCCGCGCTGATCGTCATGCGGCTTCTGATCGGCGTCGCCGAGTCGGTCGTCGTACCGGCCACTTACCGCTATCTCGCCGATAACTTCGCGGAAACGCAGAAAGGCACCGCGCTCGGCATCTTTTCGATCGGCGGCAAGATGGGCCCGGCACTCGGCGCGCCGATCGCCGCGTGGATCATCGTCAACCACTCATGGCAGGCGATGTTCATCGCGACCGGCCTGATCGGCCTGATCTGGCTGCTGCCATGGCTATCGATGGTGAGAAACGACTTTCCGTCGCGCGCCGAACTGGCGATGGCAAAACAACGCGCCTCGTCGGTGCCGCTGAAGAATCTTCTGGTGAGCCCGGTCGTATGGGGCGGACTCGTCAATAACTTCTGCTACAGCTATTTCGCGTTCTATTGCATGACATGGATGCCCGCGTACCTGGTCGAGCAGCGCGGCTTGTCGCTCGAGAAATCCGGGCTCTATACGTTCTTCAGCTTTGCCGGCATCGCGATCGTCGCGGCGCTGGCCGGATGGAGCGCGGATCGTATCATCGCGCGCGGGCACGATGCGGTGATCGTGCGCAAATGCTTTATCGTCGCCGGGTTTATCGGTGGCACGACGGTTCTGCTCGGCGCGTATGCGCCAACCTTGCGGATGGCCTTGTTCTGGAACGTGGTTTCGCTGTCGCTGCTCGGCCTCGTCACCGCCAATACGCTCGCGCTGTGCAAGCTGACGTTGATTCCGAAGCAGGCGGTCGGATTGAATACCGGCTTGCAGCAGGTGGCCGCAAGTCTCGCAGGTGGCGTGTCGGCCAGTCTTTCTGGGTGGCTGCTGCATATGGGCGGCAGCTATGAGTGGCCCATGATGGCGATCTTTGCGTTTCTGCTGATCGGCGCGACCAGTACTCTGGTTCTGCTGCAACGCAAATGGGTACCGAAAGTCAACGCGACGAATGATCTGTCCGCGCAAATAGCGGCCCGAAACTGCGCCGGAATGCGCAGTGGCGCAGGCGAATAAACGCAGCTTCTACCAAATAGAAAAGCGCTGTGTCGAAACACAGCGCTCTTTTCACACTCCCCTCTTACTGCCTGGGAATATAGAGTGGCATCGAATCTTCCCAGACCGTATCGGTAATCGCATGCCGATCGCTGCCGTCCGCGTTCATCACCCAGTTCTGACCATCGGGCTGGAACGTGTCGTCGTACAGCGAAAGCTCATCGCGGAAACCATATTCGCCCGAGCTGTACGCAATGCGGCCGTCCCAGGTCCAGGTCGCGTGGGCCTGGTTCGAACCCTGCGGGGTCAGGCGCTGCACGTCGGAGCCGTCCGGATTGATCGTGTAGACGTCGAAGTGGAACTGGTTGGGGTCCTCAGGGTTGATCTCCTTACGCGTGAAGACGATCTTCTGGCCGTCCGGCGACCAGCCTGGCAGGTTGTCCGGCTCGGTGGTCAGGACCGTGGTCTTGTTCGTCGCCAGGTCGAGAATCCGCAGGCCCTTGTTCGTATCGCTCCACACGCGGTAGACGATTCGGGTACCGTCCGGCGAATAGCTCGGGAAGCCCGCGTTCTCCTTGCCGTCGGTCAGAATCTCCGGCTTGCCGTTCATGCTGCCGTCGGCCCTGATGCGCATGATCTGCCCCGGCATGTGAGCTCGCGTGAAGAACCAGCCGCCCACGCCGAACGCGACCCATTGCTTGTCCGGCGACCAGGTCGGCTGGAATGCGCCTGCCAGCCCCATCTTGATCATCTTCGGATCGAGGCCACTGGTAAGCGGATCGTAGATATGACGCGCATCGCTGAAGTCGGTATTCGACACCACGATCGACGAGCCGACCGCCTTCTCCGTGTACACGAGCGACTTGCCATCGCGCGAGAGTTGCGGGAAGACATCGACGAAACGGTAGTTCCATTGCGGATCGAAACTGAAGAGCGACGTGCCGTTCGGGTGGAACGGCTTGCCGTACACCACCTTTTCGTAGACGACCGTCTTGCCGTCGGCCGAGTAATGCGGCGAGCGGATGCCGCTGCCGGCCGTGGCACGCGATTGACCGTCCGTCGTATAGAGGCCTTCCTGAGCGCCGTTCTTGATGTGATAGGCGACGTTGGTCGCGCCCACGTATTGCGGGAACACCTTGAATCCCGGCGTGTTCGTCAGATCCGTGCGCTCGCCCGTGGCCACATCGACCTGCACGATCTGCGTGCTGACCTTGCCGATCGCCTCGGGACGGTGTGCGCCCCAGGTCGATTCGACCGGCGTTTCATAGAACGCCACACGCTTGCCGTCCGCCGACCACGTCGGCGAGCCCTCGGCATAGCCGGCGTGCGCGGTGATCTGCCTGAACCCGGTGCCATCGGGATGGATCTCATAGATGCTGCTTTCCTGGGTGCGCTCCCAGCCGACCGGCAGGTTGTGGCCTCGCCAGTCGGTGCCGATATCGGACGACAACGCGATCCACTTGCCATCCGGCGACCACGAAGGCCGGAAGAAACTGTGCGGCTTGTTCGGGTCGAACTTGATATCGCCGGTCACGTTATGCAGCGCGCCCGTCTTGATGTTGAGCGTCCAGATATTCGTGGTGCCCCACGTATCCTTGCCACGACGCGACGACACGAACGCGATCAGATTCGGATCGGCCGGGTTGAAGACCGCGGCATCGCTGATCCCGATCGAGTCGGTCAGGCGCTGCAGCCCCGTGCCGTCGACTCGCACGCGATAGAGGCTGGCGTGACCGAGGCCATCGCGCTCCGAGGTGAACACGATCCATTTGCCGTCCGGCGAAAAGGAACCGTGATAGTCGAAACCATCGGACTGAATCAGCCGGTGTTCGTCGCTGCCATCGGCATTGGAGACATAGAGTTCCGAAGTCGTCGGTCCGATGCGGTAGATCAGCAGGTCGCCCTTGGTCGCAGTCGCGGCGCCCGCTCCCGGCACGAACGCAGCAATGGCGGCAATGGTGAGGCCGGACAGGATTGTCTTTTTTATCTGAGGCGAAGAACGCACAGTACTAGTCTCCATTTTTAATCAGTATCACTGCAAGCTTGAAACCGCCGAACCGGTATGCCGGCCGACGAACCCCATCATCAGCCGAGGCTCCCCGTCACATCGTCGAACAATTCGTCGATGGACAAACGATGCGGCAGGATCTTCTGATCGAGCGCCCAGTCGATCGCCAGTTGCAGGCCCTTGCGGTTTTGCTCGAGACCGATCGGCGGAAACACGGCGGGCGTACCGCCTTCGGTTTGCGCGCGGCTCTCGACGATCATCCGGTACAACTCGCGCACGATGTCCGGGCGCTTCTTCGACAGATCCTGGTGCACGACGAACATGTGATTGATCGGCACCACGTCTTCGCGCGCGAACCAAGCTTTCGCCGCGTTCTGCGCATCGGGCACGAGCGTGCGCACGCGCGGATCCTTCGGCATGTCTTCGCCGAGCAGCGCCGCGGCGAGCTCGCCATTCATCATCATGTCCGGAATCGACGAACCGGCCGCCAGCCGCGTGCAGTTGTTCGGATCGCGATACTCGGCGAGGTGACCGTCACCGAGCGTCATCCACGTGACCTTGTCGAGATCGACGCCGTATTCGTGGCGCAGAATGCCGCGAATCCACAGCGCGGTGGTCTGCGTATAGGTGCGCACGCCGACCTTCCTGCCTTCGATGTCCTTCGGATCGAGATGACCGAAGTCGATGTTGAAGCCCGCGCAATGATGCTGGAAACGGCCCGAGATCGGCGCCGGCAGCAGCACATAGGGCTTGCCGTAGGCCTTCGCCTGGAGGAACGTGACGATCGCGAGCTCGCCCGCGTCGAACTGGCTCTCGCGCACCATCGCCTTGAAGCCGTTGTGCGCGGGCGTCGGTCCGCAGAAGTCGAGCGTGACGAGATCCGAGCTCACCCGCCCGTCTCGCAACGCCTTCGTCACCGGATATACGGCCAGATTGGTGCGCAGCGTCGGCACGCCTGTCTGCGTCGTTGTCATGGATGTCTCTCCTGATGCCTGGTTCTTTGAGAATCGCTTGTTTCTTTGAATTACAGCCGGACCTCGATGAGGCACGGGCCCGGCTCACGGGTCGAATCGACCATTGCCTTGTAAAAGCCTTCCGCCGTTTCCACGGCGATGCCCGGCACGCCCATACTCTTTGCCATCGCCAGCCAGTCGATACGCGGCTTGTCGATGTCGATCATGGACAACGCGCGTTCGCCCGGCGTGCCCGCGCCCATGTTGGCGTACTCGGCCTTCAGGATCGCGTAGCTGTTGTTGGCGAAGATGATCGTCGTCACATTCAGGCCCTCGCGCGCCTGGGTCCACAGCGACTGGATCGTGTACATCGCGCTGCCGTCGCCGACCATGCAGAACACGCGCCGGTCCGGACAGGCGAGCGCCGCGCCGGTCGCGACAGGCGTCGAATAGCCGATCGAGCCGCCCATGTTGTTGATGAGGTCGTGCGGTTGCGCGCCCATGGTCAGGCTCATGGACTCGCGGCCCGTCGTCAGCGATTCGTCGACGACGATGCAGTGCTCCGGCAAGGCCGCAGCCAGCGCGTGAGCAATGCTCGTGGGGTTGAGCGCGCCGCTCGGCACCGGTGTCTCGATGCGCGGTTGCAGGAGCGGTGTCGTGCCCGTGGCGCCGAGTGCCTGTAGCAGCATCTCGAACGCGAGTTCGCTGTCCTCGTCGGCCTCGACCAGCGTATGCACGGACGTGCCCTCGGCCTTGAGCACACTGGGCTTGTCCGGATAGGCGAAGAAGGCCACCGGCTCGGTGGTCTCGACCGTGACGATGTGCTTGAAGTCCTTCAGAAACGTCATGGCCTGCGGCACAGCGTAAGGAATGCGAGCGATCGGCACGCGGCCCGCGCCGCGCTCGATGCGTGCGGTAAAGAACTGCGAGCCCAGCTTCGCGCCGGTCGCCGCGGCCACCTGGCCGGCCTTCTCGAGCGCCGCGCCGCGCGTCGCCTTGTTGGCCAGAATGAGCAGGGTCGGCTCGCCGGAGCGCAGCACCTGGGCGACGTGTTCAATGCGCGCGGCGCCCGGCGTCTTGCGACGGGCAAGGACCGGCGGCGGCAGCACGCGCTCGGCGTCCGTGCGCTGCCACGAGGTGTCGCCTGGCAGGATCAGGGTTGCGATCTGCCCTGGATGCTCGCTGGCCTTCGCCACGGCCTGGGCCGTATCCCAGCCGATGGTGTCCGCCGATCCGGCGCGGCGCACCCAGTGGCTGAGCGGCCGCGCGAGGCCCTCGATATCCGAGGTCAGCGGCGGATCGTACTTCAGATGCGAGACCGAATGCTCGCCGACGACGTTGACCATGCCCGACGACGCACGCTTCGCGTTGTGAATATTCGCGAGGCCGTTCGCGAGGCCAGGCCCCAGGTGCAGCAGCGTCGAGGCAGGCCGGTCTTTCATCCGGTAC
>DATAQT010000202.1:0-20436 GCA_036264535.1 Paraburkholderia sp.
ACCGACGGTCTGACCGTGCATTACATTGATGCGACACATGGCGAAGCGCCGGCTCAAAGGCCGGCTTTCGCTATGTAGAGATCTTCTCGAGCTCGAGACCGTTCGTGCGCGGTCCCATCAAACCGATCGACAACATCACGATCAGCATCGCGCCCGCGATGAAGACGAACACGCCGGTCGTCCCGAAGTAACGCAACACGGCCGCGATCAGAAAGGCCGTGAAAATCGCGGAAAAACGGCTCCACGAGTAGACGAAACCGACCGCGCGCGCCCGGATGCTGGTTGGAAACAGTTCGGCCTGATACGCGTGGAAGCTGTACGAAATAATGTTACCCGCAAGCGTCAGGCATACGCCAAGGCTCACGAGCAGCACCGGGCCCGACGCCTGACTGAACCACAATCCACACACGATATTGACGCCGGCCATCACGACGATCACCGTCTTGCGCTCGAAGCGGTCGCCGATAAAAAGCCCGATGATCGGACCAAGCGGCGCGGCCAACGCGATCACGCTCGAGTACATGAGGCTCGTCGTGATCGTGATGCCCTGCTTGATGAGCAGCGTCGGCACCCAGTTTGCGAAGCCGTAAAAGCCGACCGTCTGGAAGATGTTGAAGATCGTCATCATCAGCGTGCGGCTGCGGTACGGCGGCACCCACATGTCGCGAAAGCGGCCGCGCGGCGCGACCGGCACCGGCGGCGCCGGCGGCGGCAACTCGCGGCCGTACTCGTTGCGCACCTTCGCTTCGAGCGCGTTCATCACGCGATCGGCTTCGACGAGACGCCCTTGCTGCGCGAGCCAACGCGGGCTTTCCGGCAAAGCGCGGCGAATCCACCAGACGAACAACGCACCATGCGCGCCGATCAGCACGACCCAGCGCCAGCCGTCGAGACCGAACAGCGTGCGGGGCACCAGCAGAAACGACAGAAACGCGACCACCGGCACGGCCGTGAAGCCGACCGCCTGCTCACATGCGAACGCGCGGCCGCGGATCTGCTTCGGCACCAGCTCGGAGATGTACGTGCCGATCGTCACCAGTTCGACGCCGATGCCGACACCCGCGATGAAGCGCCAGAAATTGAGGCCCGTCGCGGTTTCCTGAAACGCCATCACGACGTTGGCCGCGGTGTACCACAGCAGCGAATAGGTGAACACGGCGCGCCGCCCGAACCGATCCGCGAGAAAGCCGCACGCGATCGTGCCGATAAACAGGCCGCCAAACAGCGCGGCGATAAAACTCGCGACGCCGGTCGAGCCGAACAGGCCATGCGTGGTCGCGGTCAGCATGCCGCTCTTCACGAGGCCCGGCGCGATATAGCCGGAGTACAGCAGGTCGTAGAGTTCGAAGAAGAAACCGAGGCTCAGCAGCACCACGAGTTTCCAGATGGAGCGTGTGGCGGGCAAGCGATCGAGGCGTGCCGAAATGCTGCCTGCATCGAGCGATGCGGTGCTCGACGCTTGCGTGGGGGCGCTGCCAGCCGCGTCAGTGGAATGCGCCGCGTTGCCGCCGCTGCGCGCGACGGACCCCGCGTGATCGGGGGATGCCATGTTGTCTGTCTCCTTTGTCGATCAGAGTTGGCGCTTTAGCGCTTACTCTGATCCCATGCAAAGCTGTCGATCAGAGTTAGCGCTTTAGCGTGTCGACCGGTGTTGGCGCTTTAGCGCCTACTCCGGTCCCATGCTATGCACTTACTCTGATCCCGTGCAAAGCCGTCGATCAGAGTTAGCGCTTTAGCATTTACTTTGATCCCATGCAAAGCCGTTGCAGCTGCTTTCACGACAACGCTGATAGCTCGCCGCGACCGGTTCGATGCCGGCCTTGCGCAGGTTCGCGCGTCGCACGCACCACGATGCCTCGGCCGGAGTCCGGCCAGCATTCTAGCCGTGCGCGCGCTGCAATTGTTCGAAGGTGGTGATTTTTCCCGCCAGCGCGCTCGCCGCAACCGTGTACGGGCTGGCCAACCACACGTCGCCCGGCCCGGAACGGCCTGGGAAATTGCGGTTGATCGCGCTGATCGTCACGTCGGTCGGGTTGGCCGATTGTCCCGGCCCGCAGTTTGCGCACGAGCCGCAGCCGGGCATCACGAGCGTCACGCCCGCGCGCTCGAACACCGGCAGATAGCCCCGCTCCTCGCAATACGCACGCACCGCCATCGTGCCGAATTGCAGGTACAGACGCGTGTGTTCCGGCACGCGCAGGCCGTGCTCGACGCCCCACCGCAGCACCTCGTGATAGAAATCGAAGTCCTCGCGCTTGCCCGCGGTGCACGAGCCGCCGTACGCGATATCGATCGCGACATCGTGATCGAGCCGTGGCGCCGGCACGCCGTTGCCGGGGTCCCCCGGACGCGCGAGCATCGGTTCGATCGCGCTCGCGTCGATGCGAATCGTGTCGCGATAGACCGCGCCCGCGTCACTTTTCATCCAGCTTTCCAGCACGAAATCGACGCCGCGTCGCTCCTTCAGGAATGCGACCGTGCGTTCATCCGGCTCGACGATGCCGGTGAAGCCGCCGAGTTCCGCAACCATGTTGGTCAGCGTCGCGCGTTCGTCGATCGACATCGCACGCACCGCCGCGCCACCGTATTCGAACACGAGGCCGATCGCGCCACCCGAGCGGATCGCGTCCATTTGCAGCAGATGCAGCACGACGTCCTTCGCGGTCACGCCGTCGCGCAAGCGGCCATCGATCTCGATGCGCAGCGTCTCCGGGACCTTGCAGCGCACGTAGCCCGTGACCCAGCTATTGGCGATTTCGGTCGCGCCCGCGCCGAACGCGAGACAGCCGAGCGCGCCCGAATGCGGCGTGTGCGAATCGGTGCCGCACGCGACCTGCCCCGGCAACGCGTATTGCTCGGCCATCAAGGCATGACAGATGCCCTCGGAGCCGGGCACGCCATCGAGCGCGCCGTGCGAGCGCACCGGGTAGTCCCCCGAGAACGACGTGTGGCCCTCCATCAGATTCGCGACACCCGGCAGCAGCCCGTCGCGCACGTGCGGGATGCTCTGCGGTGCGAGCACCAGATGATCCTGGAACGCGATGATGTGATCCGGCGCATGCAGGGGCGCGGGCCTGCCGAACGCGCAATGCATCAGATGCGCGCACATGCCGGTGAAATAGTCGTGGCTGAAGCGCCAGTCGGCGGCGATGAACACGCCGTCGCCGCGCCGCGCGCTTGCGGTGCCGGGATGCAGATGACGGTCGATGATTTTCTCGACCAGCGTTTTCGGCTCGCTGCTCGCCCCATCGGTTGCGGTACCGGCCGCGCACTCACCCGGAGCCGGCCAGTCCGCGAAGCGGCTATACGCGAGCAAGCCGCCGCTGCGGATGATCTGCTGCGTGAGCGCGTCGCGGCCCTTCAGGAATGCGTCGATCGGCACCGCCTCGCCGGCGAGCAGGCGATCGAGCACGGCAAAATCGGTCGTGGTCAGAATGCCGATGTTGTCGCAGTTCTGCTGATAGATGCGCTCGAAGCTCTCCGCGACGATGAGCCGGATGCCCGCCGACAACTCCGCGAGTGGGCTCGATTCGCGCGACGAGCCCTTGCCGTAGCGCTTGCCCGCCACCGTCACGCGAAAACCGCCGTCCTTCACCGCGTTGCGGCCGATCGGCAGCCGCTCGCCGGCCTTGAAACCGACATACGGGTACTGGCCGAGGCGCTCGTCGTACGTGAGCATCACGGTGACGGGCGTGATCTCGTCCGTCGACACGTTGTCACGCAACGGTCCCGCCGTCTCGCGTGTGAGGTTTTCACCGGCCAGTTGGGCCTCGATCGCGGCCGGGTCTTGCGAAAGGTACAGCACGCGGCCGTCCAGACGAATCGTATCGCTCATCTCTGCATTCTCCTTGCGCTCACTATACGGCGCGCAAGGCCGATGCCGAAGTGCCGGTGCGGCAATGCTGCCGTCTCGTTTCGCGAATGCTCGTCGGGGTTGCGCCGCTGTGTAGCGGGCGTGGGTGCGAAGTCTAAGGCCGATTGCCGAGAAACCCGACCAGCGCCACCGCGCTCGCGCTCAACTGCTCGCGCGTCTTGAAGATGATGATCAGATGACGCTCCGCCCACGCATCGGCAAGCGGCAGCAACCGCACGTCGAGCGTGTTCACGTAGAGCAGCCCGACCGGCTCGGGGACGATCGCGATGCCGAGCCCCGCATGCACCATCCGGCACAGCGCGTCGAGACTGCTCACGCGGATCCGCACGTCGAGCTGGCGGCCCGCGTTCGACGCCTGCTGCGCGAGCAGGCGCGTCAGCGCGCTCTCGCTGCGCAGGCCGACGAAGCTGTCGTGCAGCAGATCGTCGAAGCTCACACGCGCCGCGTTGGCGAGCCGATGCCCGCCCGGCACCAGCACCGCGAGCCGGTCCTGCCGGTACGGCACCTGCTCGAACGCCTCGCTGCCCGCGACCGGATTGCAGATGCCGAAGTCCGCGCCGTGCTCGTCGACGATACGCAGCACGTCCGCGCTGTTTTCTTCTTCGAGTTCGATCGATACATCCGGAAACGCGCGGCCGAACGCCGCCACGTCTTCGGGCAGAAACTGCACGATCGACGACAGATTCGCGACCACCCGCACGCGCCCCTTGACGCCGGACGAAAAGCGCGACAACTCCGCGCTCATCTGCTCGATATTGCCGATGATCGCGAGCGCGTAGCGCAGCACGGTTTCGCCGACCGGCGTCACGGTAATGCCGCGCGACTGCCGCTGAATCACCGGCAGGCCGATCAGCGCCTCGATCTCGGCAATGCGCCGGCTCACCGCCGACGACGCGATGAACTCGCGCTCCGCCGCGCGCGCGATATTGCGCTCCTGGCAAACGGCGACGAACAGACGCAGCGAAGTGAGATCGAGTTTCTTGAGCAGGTTTTCCATGGAACGAGGGACGTCTTACGGCAATCGCGGGGGATCGCTGGAATCGTGGCCGTTATCGTCTCACGGAGCGCCTCGTCGCGCCATCACGCCGACAGCGGCCCTCACAGCGCATCATGAAAGATGATGCCGACCGTATGCCGATGCCCCGAGCGCAAGCGGCTCACACCATGCCGCAGATTCACGCGATACGGCCCGCGCGTGCCCTGTACCGGCCGGCTGTTCACCGTGAACACGACCGCGTCACCCTTCGCGAGCGGCACGACTTCGGCGCGCGACTGCATGCGCGGACGCTGCTCGGTCATCACGAACTCGCCGCCGGTAAAGTCGCGGCCCGGCTCCGACAGCAGCACCGCAACCTGAAGCGGGAACACGTGTTCGCCGTACAGGTCCTGATGCAGGCAGTTATAGTCGCCCTCGCCGTATTGGAGGATCAGCGGCGTCGGACGCACCTGGCCGGCGTCATGGCAGCGTCGAATGAAATCCGAGTGCTTCGGCGGATAGCGCACATCGATGCCCATCGCGATGTTCCAGCGGTTCGCGACCGGCACGAGGTGCGGATAGAGGGCGCCGCGCAAGCCGTCGACGAGCGGCGGCAACGGATACGCGAAGTACTTGTATTCGCCGCGGCCGAAGCCGTGGCGCGCCATCACGATGCGGCTGCGATAGAGCCCGTCGCGTGCATAGAGCGCGCTGAGCGCGTCGCATTCGCGCGGCGTCAACAGTTGCGCCACGGCGGCGCAGCCGTACTGATCGAGATCGTGTTCGATTCGCGGCCAGTCGAGGCCGTCGACGCGTCGGTCGATCGTTTGCATGGGGGCAATTGCGGGCAGTGCCGCCGGATATGTGTTCATCGTCGGTGAGTGGGCGGCCGAGCTGGTTGTCCGCGCCGTGAAAGTAAGTAACCCGATGACAGTAGTGTACGAGCGTGGTGCCGGGAAAACACTCCGGGTCTTGCGGTCAAATTCGGCGGCGCTGCACGGGCGGATGATTCACGCTACGCTGTCGGGAAGCGTGCCGCCGCATCCACCCGGAGGCATCGCACTTCATTTCGCCAGGGACAACCATGAAACAGCAGCTCACCATCGACTTTGTTTCCGACATCGCCTGCCCGTGGTGCGCGATCGGCCTCTCGTCGCTGCAGCTCGCGCTCGCGCGGCTCCAGGACAAGATCGACGCGCGCATCGTCGTGCATCCGTTCGAACTGAATCCTCAGATGGGACCGGACGGCGAAGACATCGTCGAGTATCTCGGCAAGAAATATGGCCGCACGCCCGCGCAGATCGCCGAAACGCAGGCGATGATCCACGAACGCGGCGCGAGCGTCGGCTTCGATTTCGGTCCGCGCACACGCACCTACAACACGTTCGACGCGCATCGCCTGCTGCATTGGGCCGGCCTGAAGGGCGAACAGTTGCCGCTGAAGCTCGCGCTATTGCGCGCGTATCACGGCGACGGCAAGAATCCGGGCAATCATGACGTGCTGGTCGAAGCGGCACAATCGGTCGGACTCGACGCCAGCGAAGCGCGCGACGTGCTGACGAGCGGCGCGTATGCCGATGAAGTCCGCGCAGCGGAAAAGAACAATCAGGAAATGGGCATTCAATCGGTGCCGTCGATCATTTTCAACCGTCGCTATCTGGTGACGGGCGGCCAGCCGGTCGAGCAATTCGTGCAGGTGATCGAGGAGATTGCGGCAAAAGAAACGGCGTAGGATCCCACCAGCGGTCGTGACGATTCTGTTGGGTGCGGTGGTGCTGGCGGCAGTGTTTATCGTCGAGGAGAAGCGTAACGGACGGCCTGTTCTGAGCACCTGGCTCACACATGCACTCGCCAATGCCAGTGTGTTGTCTCTTCAATGGAGCTGAACGGGGATAGCGTGGGCTCACTGCCCGGGCCGTCCCCGCTGCGCTTCGAACCCGCTTACAGATAGCTGCAAACGTAGTCCAGCGTCTCAACCACGTCGATGTCAAAGCGGCTCTTGCCCGGCACCGAGAACGATTCGCCCGCGCCATAGGTCTTCCACTCGTCGCTGCCGTCGAGGCGGATACGGCACTGGCCTGCCTGCACTTCCATCAGTTCCGGCGCATCGGTGCCGAAGTTGAGCGTGCCGGGCAGGATTACGCCGAGCGTCTTGCGCGTGCCGTCGGCGAACAGGACGGTGTGCGACACGCACTTGCCGTCGAAGTACACGTTGGCTCGTTTGACAACAGAAACCTGATCGAATTGCGTTGCAGCCGTCATGGCGGTCTTCCTCTGGGTCATCTCGTGAATGGATGCGGTGCGGCCTGGCGGGCGCGGCGGACGGCGCGCGATGCGCGCGAACCGCCCGCGCGGGGCTCCGGCGCGAGCCCGCAATCATACAGGCTATCGGAACTCGAGGACCGACCGGAACGGAACGCCGCGCCGCGTCAACTGCCGCCAAGCCGCAGCCTGAACCCATACACGGCCAGTTCCTGCTGGGAAAAATCCAGATCTTCCGAGCGCACGAAACCGAGCTTCTCGTACATGGCCCACGCCGACTGCATCGCCTTCGTCGTATGCAAGACGACCTCGGCGTGTCCGCTTTGACGCGCGAGTTCGATGCAGGCGAGCGTCAACGCCTTGCCCGCGCCGTTGCCGCGGTAAGCCGGATCGACGCCGAGCAGCCGGATACCGGAAGCGTTCTTCACCGCGGTCGCGGCTCCGCCCGATCCGTACTGCGCCATATCGGAGAAGTACACGACGCCGCCCACCAGTTCATTCGACTCCGACAGCGCGACCAGCACGCGCGCACCCGGTTTCTCGTTGAAGCGGGCGATATGAGCAAGCATGTCGTAATAGCCGGGCTGTTCGTCAGGCTTCGGAAAGCCAGGCAACGCCGCATATACCTTGACCAGTAGTTGGCCGAGCCTCGCCAATTCGTCGGCATTGCCGTCGCGGATAGAAAGTTTCGAGTTCATTGACGTCCCTCGGCGGCCGACGGCGCTTGCACGAGCAAGCCCATCCGTGCGGCGGTTCTCAGATCGATGAAGGGCAACATCGTATCCCAACTGTGTGTGGAGTAAGGAACGATGGCGCGAGGGGCGCGTCGATGGGTTTGAGGATCGCCAGCATGCACTACACTGGCATGGCCGCGGCGGATTTCCGTGCTGGCTCGATCCGCGGCGCGGCGGGCGGCATCACGCGCTAACGTGGAAGCGTGCACGCTTCAAAACAGGTAGTACAGGAGGACGTGTGAGAAAAGACTGCGCGAGCATAATCATCGGCGCGATCGCTGCGGCAGTGATCGCGATCGGCACAGCGACCTGTGCGAATGCGCAAACGGGTGGCGGCATGCCGAACGATGCGTCCGCACAAAACCAATCCATCGCGGCATCGCGGTCTCGCAACAGACCGGATAGCGAGCTCGCGCGCGACGTGCGGCGCGCACTCTCGCGCGCACCGAACATCAATGCATCAGCGATTCACGTGCAGGCGCGCCACGGCATCGTGACGCTGACCGGTTGGGTGCCGCAGCGCGCCCAGGTGCAACGCGCCGGTAGTGTCGCGAGATCGGTGCGCGGAGTCAGACAGGTGAATAACCGTCTGAATGTGCGCACCAGAGGCGGCAGCGGCCATTAGCGCGAAACGAATAAGAAAAAGTACTCAGCCCGGCATGAATGCGCCGGGCGGAGTACTTTCTATTGACCATTCAATCCATGCGCGTGAGTATTCGCGGCGGCGCTCTATTCCTGCGAAACGCCGCCACGACCCGCGCAATACCTCACCGCCACATGCGATAGCCGTAGACCGGAGCGCGATACGCATACACGCGCGGCTGCGCCCAATAGACCGGCGGACGGTAAGCCTGATACGCGACAGGCGCCACCGGTTGAACCACCGTTTCCACGACCGACGGCGGCATTTCCTCGTATTGCTGCTGCGGATAGACCGGCACGTACTGCACGGGCGGCTGCGGATAGTCCTGCCGCACGTACATCGGCTGGTTGTCGGCATAGACCGGTTGCATCTGCGGGTAGGCCGGCGCCTGCTGGTATTGCATTGGCGGCGGCGCGTATTGCGGCTGCTGGTAAGCCTGCTGGTATTGCTGTTGCTGCGGCGGTTGCGGCACCTGACGTTGCGCGTACTGGGCCGGCTGCGGCTGCGGCTGCTGAGGCTGCGGCGGAATGCTCGTGTACTTTGACTTATCGTCTTCGGGAACACCCGGCGGCAGCGGCGGCACGTCGACCCGCGCGACGTCGGTCCTGGCGGGTTGCCGCTGTCCGTGATTATGCGAGTCGATCATTGCCTGATAGTCGGCCTGATCCTGTCTGCCGCGATTGATATAGCCATTGCGATACGCGCGGGCCACGTCCGACATCTTCCCACCCGGATCTTCCTTCATGCCGTCCGCGTTGACTTTGTATTCGTTCGGACTGAGCGAGCCGGCTGGCGCCTCGTCGTCGGACGCATACGCGGCTTCGGGTCCGTCGGCCCACGCTGGATAACACTGCAGCGTCAACGCCGAAGCGACCGTCGTCACCCCGAGCCCCCAAAGCGTCCTTGTTCTCATGATCCACCTCGCGGCCGATTAAGAGTATTGAAAGCCGAAATTATTACTTGCACACGTGGCTATTTCTCTTCGAGTGCAATTGTTATTATTTAGCACATTCCTTTGACGTCGGCATTATTTTTTCTTTGCAAATGAGCGGTGTAGCGCACGAGTGACACTGTGGGTCGGGGTGCGGGCAGGGAGAAACCCTGAGAGGCAAAGTTGCCGGAATGGACCGATTGGTACGGCGGCTTCTCTATCCGCGCCACACCGGTTCTTTTCGCCCTGAATAGCGCCACACCGATGTGGCCTTGGCGCACCCGGAATCACTTCGGCCGCTGCGCGACAACCCGGCTCTCTCTATTGCGCAACCGGCCGTTCTCTGCTCGCGCGAAAGTCAAACAATTTGCATAAATGGCGGTCCGCATCGAGTTGATCACCATTCGAAAGATTCGCCGATTACGATTCCCTTTATCTCTGCGCGCGGCATCTGCTTTGCTGCATCTTGCCGAATACGGACAATTCAATCCTCCTTGGGAGACAGTCCATGAAAGGCACCGCCACCTCACCCGCCGCGGATCGCGTTCCACTGACCGCCGCGCCCGCATCGAGCGCCGATGACGACAGCTCGCGGCCGCATTTACGCGAGATCGCTTCGTTCGCGCACCAGGTGACCGGTGTCGCCGTCGCGCGCGACGGACGTATCTTCGTCAACTTCCCGCGCTGGACAGAAGACGCGCCGATCTCCGTCGGCGTACTCACGCCCGATGGTGATGTGTGTCCGTATCCCGACGACCGATGGAACAGCTGGCGCAATGCCAAACGTGACGAATTGAGCCCGCAGGATCGCTGGGTCTGCGTCCAGGCGATGCTGTGCGATTCGCAAAACAACCTGTGGGTGCTCGATCCAGGCGCGCCGGCCCAGGCGTTCGTCGTACCGGGCGCCCCTAAACTCGTCCGCATCGATCTTGCGACGGATAGCGTCGCCGGCTGCATCGCGTTCTCGCTCGAGATCGCGCCTCAGGGCAGTTACCTGAACGACCTCCGTATCAGTCCCGACGGACGCTTCGCCTACATCACGGACTCGGGAACACGCGGCGCGATCGTGGTGGTCGATCTCGGCACCGGTCAAGCGCGCCGGGTGCTCGACGGCCATCCGTCGACCCAAATGGATCCGGGCGTCACCGTCCATACGCGCGGCGCACCGTTGCGGCGTCCCGACGGACGCGGCGTCGAATTCTCGGCCGATGGCATCGCGCTGACTCGCGATGGACTGTCTCTGTACTGGCAGGCCGTGAAAGGCAAAACGCTTTACCGCGTGCCCACCGAAGCGCTTCGCGATACCGCGCTCCCGGCCGACGAAGTCGGCGACCGTGTCGAGAAAGTGCTAGAGCATCGCCCTGCGGATGGACTGCATTTCGACCGCGCGGGACGCCTGCTGATTACCGCGGTCGAAGAACACGCGGTGAAGGTATGGGACGGCAAGACCTTGACGACACTGTTGCACGAGCCCGGCTTGCGATGGCCGGACTCGTTCGCGGAGGGGCCGGACGGCACGATATACCTGACCGATTCACGCATTCCCGAGATGAACTGGTTCAAGCCGGGCCATCCCGACGCGCTGCCTTCGAGGTTGCTGGTGATTGTCGAGGCCACTGCGTCGGAGGGTGGTTGAACCAGGCGGTCGAGTCCGCGCTGCCCGGCGCCGCGATGCCGCCCCGGGAACGCGCAATGCTACGGAAACGATAGGTCGCCGGCCCATGCCAGCGCGCCTGCCGTGCATTCACGCGTCAAACGGCGCCCAGGAGTCGAGGTGATGGTCGGCGAAACCTCATTCGCAACGCACTGTGCCCCTGAAAGCGGACAGCCGGGGGAGGACGTCGCATGACGATCGGCTGTCCCGAATGCGGCGCGCTAGAGGACATCCCGCCGCTCACCGCACATACCTACGCATGCTGCCGCATCTGTCACTTTCCGCTCGAGCGGCGTAGCGGCCGAAGTCAGACCGCGGCGCTCGCCTGCGCGATGTCGACCTTCGTGCTGCTGTTTCCCGCCAACCTCTCGCCGCTGATGTACGTCCACATGCTCGGCGTCGAGCGCTCGTCGCTGCTGTCGTCGGGCATCGTAGAGATGTGGAACGATGGCTGGTTCATTCTTGCGCTGCTGCTCGGCACGTTTGGTATCGTGCTGCCGTTCGTCCGTTTTGGCGGCCTCGTGGTCGTCCTCGCCGCGCTGCGGCTCGGCTGGCATACCCGGGGAATCGGCGCGCTGTTTCGCTGGACCACATCGCTCGATATCTGGGCGATGCCCGATGTGTACCTGGTCGGCTGCTTCGTCGGTTACGCGCGCGTGACGCAAAATCTGACCGGCACGATCGCCCCGGGTGGCTACTGTTTCATCGCCGCGGCGCTGCTGTCGATGCTCACGCGCGCCTCGCTCGATCGAAGAACCGTGTGGCGCGCCATCGGTGCGGAGAACGCGTTGCCGGAAGGCGAAGCGCCGCTGTCCTGCACGGTCTGCGATCTGGTCGTGCCCATGTCGCAGGAGGGGCGTCCCTGCCCGCGCTGCGGACTGACGCTGCGCGCGCGCAAAACCGACGCCGTGGTGCGCGCGGCCGCGCTCTCGCTCGCGGCGCTCGTGCTGACGATCCCGGCCAACCTGTTCCCGATGACCAGTTCGATGCAACTCGGCCGGATCCAGTCGCACCGGATCATCGACGGTGTCTTCCAGCTATTTCACGTGGGCCTGTGGCCGATCGGCATTCTGATCATCTGTACGAGCATCGTCATTCCGGTGGCGAAGATTGTCGGCATGGCATGGTTCGCCGTCTCCGTGCGGCGCCGTTCGCGGCGACATCTGCGCGTGAAGGCGCATCTGTATCGCCTGATCGACGAGTTGGGCCGATGGTCATACGTCGACGTGTTTACGATCGCGGCGTTCGTGCCGCTGGTCCATTTCGACGGCATCGCCTCGGCCCGACCCGCCATCGGCGCAACCGCCTTCGCGCTGGTCGTGTTTCTGACGATGGCCGCCTCGCGCGCGTTCGACCCGCGCCTGATGTGGGACGTCCAGCCGCGGAGCGAGCGATGAACGGCGCGCGTCCCCGTCGTTCACAAGCCCAGGTGCGGCGCAGCGCGTGGCCCGGCTGGATCTGGGCCGTGCCGGTCGCCGCCTTCGCGATGGCCGGATGGCTCGGTGTTCGCGCGGTGATGCATCAGGGTGAGACGATTACGGTGAGCTTCGACAACGCGTACGGCATGAAGCCCGACGACACGATCGTCACGCTGCGTGGCGTGAAGGTCGGCGCCGTTTCGGAGAGTGCGCTCGCGCCCGATGGCCAGCACGTGCAAGCCGAACTCAAGATAGATCGCGCCGAAAAAAAGTATCTGCGCAGCAACACGAAGTTTTTCCTGCGCGGCGCACACGTGGACCTCAGCGATCCATCGTCGATCAAAGGCGTGCTGTCTGGCCCCGAGATCGTGATGGAGCCTGGGTCCGGCGAGCCCGCGTCGCGTTTCGACGGAGTCGATCGCCGTCCCGCGCTCGCGCCGGGGCATGGCCCGGTCGTCACTTATCTCGTGCGCTTCGATGGCGCGGTCGGCGAACTGAAGAGTGGTGCCGATGTGCAATTGCGCGGTTTCGATGTGGGCACCGTCACCAGCGTGCGCCTGAACTACGACGCCCGCACGGGCGCGCTGAGCACCCCGGTGCAAATCGCGCTGAACCCGTCGCAGCTTGGCATCGTCGGCGCAACGCCGCCGGCCGACGGCGATTGGCGCCCGCTCGTCGACGGCATGCTCGCGCACCTCGTCGCCACGGGGTTGCGCGCGCGGCTGTCGCAAGACCCGCCGGTCGTCGGCGCGGACAAGATCAGCCTCGACTTCGTGCAAGGCGCGCCGGCCGCGACGCTCGCCCGCGAGGACGGCCTGTCCGTGATCCCGAGTGTCGCTGCCGCGAACCTCGATACGACGATGGCCAAGGCCGACGAGGTGATCCAGAAAATCGACGATCTCCCGATCAGGCAAACCGGCGAACAGGTCCGCAGTATCGCCGCGCACATCAACACGCTCAGTGCCTCGCCGCAGATCAAGGACAGCCTGACGCACATCGACCACTCCGTCGCGCAGATCGATCGCACGCTGCAGCAGGTCTCGCCGCAGATCGGTCCGCTCGTCGCGCAGCTACGCGAGACCGCGAACTCGGCCGATCGCACCGTCGCCGCGGCCAATCGTACGTTGGGCGCCGATGCGTCGAGCCAGAACGATCTGCCTGCCGCATTGCAGGAACTGACCGACACCGCGCGCTCGATCAGGGCGCTGGCCGACTATCTCGACCGCCATCCCGAGGCGCTGGTCCGTGGCAGGCAGGAGGAGGCGCAATGATGCACAGGTCCGCGTTTAGCGTCAGACGCGCCGTCGCGGGATGGATCGCGGCGAGCGTCAGGACGGTGGCGTTAGTCGTATCGGTCGCGGCCACGACGCTCGCCGGATGCGCGCACAGCATGCCGACCCGCTACGTGACGTTGAACGCCATGCCCGCCGCGGCGCCGCCAGCCACGACGCCGATGACGCCGATTCAACTGACCGCCGTGCATATTCCCGCGGTACTCGATCGACTCGAAGTCGTCACGCTGGCTTCGCAGAACCGTCTGACGATCGACGATAGCGACCGCTGGGGCGCACCGCTCGCTGAGATGATGCGCAGAACGCTTGCGCAGGACTTGCTCACGCGTCTGCCCGCCGGGTCGTTCGTCGTTCCGGATGCACCCGCGCCACCCGGCACGCGCAAGCTGGTCGTCACCGTGCTGAACGCCACGGCCGACGCGAGCGGCACCCTGACCTTCCAGGCAGAGTGGACCCTGTTGGCCGGGCATTCGGATCAAGCGACGCTGCGGCAGCAGGTAACGCTCAACTCCGCGATCAGCGGACACGATGCGCTCGCGCAAGCCGCTGCGCTGAGCCACGTTCTCGGCGATCTGGCCGACCGGATCGCCGCGTCGGTTGTCGCGCACTGAGCGAGACGTCGGGTCCCGTTTTCCTTCGATCACGCAGTGCCGCTACTGCCTTTCTTTGCGGAAAGCCGGTTGAAGCGCTGCTCGACGACGCGCGCTCCCCATTGCGCGCCCTCCGATTCTTCGCTCAGCCGAAAGCCGAACGACTCGTATAGATGGCGCGCCGCGTCCAGACCCTTGAAAGTCCATAGATAGGTTTCGTCAAACCGCTCGTCGACGAAGCGCATCGCGTGCGACAGCAATTGCCGGCCAATTCCGGAACCGCGCAAAGAATCGTCGACGATAAACCAGCGCAAATGAGCGACGCCCGTTTCGTCGTCCCCGTCGATCACGACAGAGGCGAGCGTGCGACCGTTTTCGACGTAAAGCCAAAGCCCCTTGCCTTCGGCCGGCAATATGCCTGCGAACTCGGCCAGTTCCGTCGCGACTTTCTTTTCGAAGAACGCGCCGAAACCCCAGTGCTGCGCGTAATAGCGAGCGTGCAGACTCGCGATATCGCCGATGCTGCCGGGTTGATAACCCTCCGTAATTCCCGCGGCCCCCGCTTCCGTCGCGGCAATCTTGCTGACCTCACCCTGCGCGAGGGCGTCCGCATACAGCGCGAGCGAACGGACCAGCGCCTGCTGGTCGGCGGGAACCATGCGCCGCAGCGCGCCGGACACACGATCGGTCGCGAAGCGGTCGATCCTTTTGCGCAGCTTCTGACCTTCGGACGTCAGATACAGCTCGGAAGAACGGGCATCGTCGACGCTGACGGTGCGCTCGACGAGTCCGCTCGCTTCGAGCTTCGCGATCTGCCGGCTCGTATTCGATTTGTCGAGCCGCAGGATGGTCGCGAGATCTTTCGCGCTAATGCCCGGCGACATGCCGATCTCGATCACCGCATGCACCGCCGATGGCGCCAGATCGCTGTCGGCGATCGTCGTGCGCATGAAGCCGAGCTCGCGGACCAGCCGGCGGGAAAACTCGCGGAGTTCGAGTATTGTCGTTTCGCGGGACTTGGCGGGGGCGTCGATCAGATCCATGATGGGCTCGCTATCTGTTGCGTTGCGCAATCAATATAGTTGCGCAGCGCAACTTAAGCAACAGCAGAACTGCGCCCTAATACCGCCGATCGGCCATCAACCGTTTGACGGTCAGCGCCAACGGCACGGTAAAGAAGATATGCGACATGAACCCGCCGATAATCACGGCCGGGTCGAAATAGTCCGGATGGTTATTCGACGCGATCATGATCGCGACGTGCATGACGATCCAGGCGAACACCGCATAGAACAGCGCGACCAGCGTCGCTTCATAGCCGCGCCGGCGGAAGTACGGCCAGATCGCGGCAAACAGCAACCCCCACCCGATCGCGAAGAAAAAGTGAATGCCGGTGCCGACCACATACGCCCAGATGCCGAGTGAAGTCTGCACGTCTTTGCCGAACACGAGCCCCGTCGCATTGCGCGGAATGCCGGCGAGCGGCATCAGATGCTGCGCGCCGACCCACACGAGCGCTTCGTAAATCCAGATCACCACGGCGCCGATCAATCCGCCGATCACGCCCGCGCGCAACATGACCCTGCGATCCGGCACGCCGGAGTTCGCGGTCATGAGCCGCCGGTCCAAATCCGTCTCGCTCACGCTGAACTTGCTGACCATCCCTGCTCTCCTCGAAATGGACTACCGAACGTCGCATCGGATCAGCCCAGCGGACCGTGCCGCCTTGACGCGCGCGTTTTGGCAGGCCGTTAAACCGCCTCGGGCACCTTGCGGGTCTTCAGAAACTCTTCGAGCGTTTCGCCGCGCATGCTCGCGTACACGCCAAGATTCGTGATCTTCACCACGCGTGCAAACTTCTCGAGCACGAAGAAAGACACCCCATAACGGATCATGCCGATCCAGTCCGTGTTGTCGATCAGCGTGCGCTCTTGCGGCGTCAGGCCGGCCGCATCGTAAGCGGCGGTGCGGTTTTCGAGCCACAGCGCGCGCGCCGACGCTTCGCGCATCTGCCAGAAAAAGCGGTTCAGGCGCATGGCCTTCATGCTCTGGCGGATATCGAACGGATACGTGCCGGTCAATTCCTCGACGCCAACCAGTTGCGGATTCATTACGCCACCTCTTCTTCGTAGATCGTCACGGCCATCGCGGTGCTGGTCGCCAGATAGTAGTTACGATGCAGTTCGCGAACCTTCTGGCCGAGCGCGCCGCGCATCGCGAGCCACATGATCGTCTCGACGCTTTCGGCGCCGCCGAGGCGCACGTAGTCGACGTGCTTCATCGCGGCAAGACGCTCCGGATCCTTGACGATCAGGTCGAGGAACTCCATGTCCCATTCGGTATTGTTGAAACCGCTGCGCTCGCCGTGCACCTGGTGCGACAGGCCGCCCGTGCCGACCACCACGACCTTCAGATCCTGCTCGAACGATTCGATCGCGCGCCGCAGCGCCTGGCCGAGCCGGTAGCAGCGATTGGCAGTGGGCAGCGGATACTGCAGCACATTGACTTCGAGCGGCACGAGCGAGACCGGCCAGCCCCCCTGATGCGGCAGCATCAGCGACAGCGGCGAGTTGCAGCCGTGATCGAGCGGGCGATCCTGGAAGACGGTCAGATCGAATTCGTCGTTGACCAGTTGCTCGGCGATATGGATCGCGAGATCCGGATGGCCGGCGATGTCCGGGAGCGGACGCTTGCCCGCGCCTTCATCGGCGAATTCGTGGTTGGGCGACACGCCGAGCGCGAACGTCGGGTAGCAGTCGAAGAAGAAGCTGTTCGCGTGATCGTTGTAGAACATCACCATCACGTCGGGCTTCTGCTCGGCCAGCCACTGCGCCACCGGTTCATAGCCCTTGAAGAGCGGCGCCCATGCGGGGTCGTTCTGCTTGCCCTTGTCGTACGCCAACCCGATCGTGGGTACGTGGGACGTGCCGATACCACCAATGATCCTTGCCATATTCGTTCTCTTCCGTCACTTCGTGCTGCTGTCAATCGGATAGGTCGGCGGATTCACCGCGCTAGTCAACGCGACCGTCTTGGGATACAAAGATAGAAATTGTGCCGCGATACGGGAAGTGCGGGTATACCTCAGTGAGTGCTGGATTGATCGGTAAAAACCCGCTGTTCGGGCGCTGGACGAGCTAGTGGCACGCGCCGCGACCCACGTCGCGCATGGCTTCTCGGTATCCCAAGCCCATGCGACAAGCCTTTCGCCAGACCCTGACGGCTCCGCAGCCGATAAATAAAATAGATGGCCCGGAAAACAACTCGCAACGCGCTTTTTTAAGGCTTGGTGCGGCGCTGCACGCGTGGCTATACTGCGGTGCTTCCGACGAGTGACAAAACAATGAATGAGACGACCCAGCAAGCGATTGTCCAGACCTTACGCGAAAAGATTTTGTCGGGCGAACTGTCGCCCGGCCAGCGGCTGGTCGAAGCGCAACTCGCGCAATGGCTGGGCGTGTCGCGCACGCCGCTGCGTTATGCGTTGAGCGTGCTGTCCTCGGAAGGCCTGCTCGATCGCTCGGGTTCGCGCGGCTACGTGGTGCGCCGCTTCAGCGTGCGCGACATCCTCAACGCGATCGACGTGCGCGGCGTGCTCGAAGGACTCGCCGCGCGCTCGGTCGCCGAAACCGGCGTGAGCCCCGCGCTCGCCGCCGCGCTCGACGACTGCCTGCGCGAAGGCGACGAGATCTTCGAGCAAAAGCATCTGCAGCCGGGCGACGACGTGCGTTACGCGCAGATGAACGGCCGCTTCCATGCGCTGATCGTCGAAGCGGCACAGAACCAGGCGGTCACGGCCGCGCTCAGTCTCAACGACAAGGTGCCGTTCGTGTCGCCGTTCACGATCGCGTTCGACGAATCCGCGCGCGAGCGTCAGTTCATGATGCTGATGTACGCGCATCGCCAGCACCATGCGATCGCCGATGCGCTGAAAAAAGGCGAAGGTGCGCGCGTCGATGCGTTGATGAAGGAGCACACGCAGATTTCGAAGGAAAGTCTGAATCTGTCGCTGCCGTCGTTGCATCTGATCGCGGGCGCGGCATGAGCAACGACATCGTGTCCTCCGAAAGCACCCTGGCAGCCCCAAAAGCGCCACTGTCGGTGACCAGCAAGGACCTGCTCAATCTCGCGCAACTGCGTGCTTTCCGGCTCGTCGCCGACATGGGCAGCGCGACGCGCGCGGCGGCCGCGCTGTTTCGCGCGCAGTCGGCGGTTACGCGTTCCGTGCAGGAGCTCGAGTCGGCGCTCGGCGTACCGCTGTTCGATCGTGGTCCTTCGGGCATGCTGCCGACGCCGGTCGGCCGCGCGGTGCTGCATCGCTGCGAACGGATCTTTGCGGAACTCGAAGAGCTCGCGCAATGGTGCGCGGCGCGACAGACGCGGCGCCGGCCCGTCGCGGAAGGCGCATTGCCCGCCTATCTGCTCAACACGCGGCGGCTGCAACTGTTCGCGGCGCTCGCGCGGCATCGGCACATGCCGAGCGCGGCGAAAACCTTCGGCATCAGTCAGCCCGCGGTGAGCACCGCGATTCGCGTGCTCGAAAGCGGCTCGGGACTGAGTCTGTTCCACCGCAGCCCGCGCGGCATTCTGCTGACGGCCGAAGGCGAAACGTTTCTGCTGCACGTGCGCCGGGCGCTGAACGAACTGCGGCACGTACCCGACGATATCGCCGCGTTGCACGGCAAGATTCAGGGCTCGGTGACGGTCGGCGCGTTGCCGCTCGGACGCACGCTGATCCTGCCGAAGGCGATCGCGCGGATGACCTCGGAGAATCCGGGCGTGCGCGTGGTCACCGACGAAAGCGCGTACGAGACGCTCGTGGCCGGTCTGCGCGCGGGCGACATCGACTTCATTCTCGGCGCGCTGCGCGACAACGACGCGACCAGCGGCCTGAAAAACGAGCGGCTGATGTCGGAAGACATGGTGGTGCTGGTGCGCCGCGATCATCCGCTCTCCCACGCGCGCGATCTGACCATCATGGGTCTGCGCGATGCGCAGTGGATTCTGCCGCGCAGCAATGCGCCGGCGCGTGCGCTGTTCGAAGCGCAATTCAAGCGGATGAAGGTGAAGCCGCCGCTGCCGACCGTCGAAACCGCCGACCTCGCAGTGATTCGCGGTCTGCTGCTCGGCACCGACATGGCGGCCGCCTTGTCGGCGCAGCAGTTGCATCACGAGATTCAGTCCGGGCAACTGGTGGTGCTCGACGTACCGCTGCACAGCACGCGACGCGACATCGGCCTGACGATGCGTGCGGCGGGCACGCCGTCGCCGGCCGCACGCGCGTTGATCGACGCGATCCGGCTGTCGGTCGTCGATGTGACGCGCACGGTCAGTATCGGCGCGGGCTGAACGCCGCGATTGATCAGTTTGCTTAACTATTCCGGTCCGGACCCAGCAAGCTGTCGAAAAACGCGCGCCAGTCGAACGGGGTCGGCAGCGTGCCGTAGTCGATGCCGGCCGTCTCCATCGCATCGACCACGCTATCCTGCAAGCGCGCGGATGCCTCGCTCATGAACGGCGTGATGCCCGCTTCGCTCAGCGTCTGCGATACTTCGCGCATTTCCGCCGCACGCCGTCGCCCATGCTCGGCAACGCGGCTGACGAGATAACCGGGCACGCCCGCATCGCCGCGCATCTTGCCGAAGGTTTCCGCGAGTGATTCGAGCACGATCGACTCCGCGTCGTAGTGCCGCGCGGCGCGAAGACATTCGACGGTCAGCGCTTCGATGCCTTTGATCATCACGCTGCGGCACATTTTCGCCGCCGACGCGACGCCGATCTGTTCCGCTACCGCACGCGCCTGGAAGCCGAGTGCGTTGAGCTGCGACGCGATGCGCGCCGCGCTCGCGCCGCCGAGCAGCATCGGCACCGCGAGGCCGTAGGGCGGCACCGGCGCCATCACCGCTGCCTCGACGTACTGGGCACCCGCGGCTTCGATACAGGCCTGCGCATGCTGCTTGGTGGCCGGCGACACCGAGTTGATGTCGAGATAGATCTGTTGCGGCCGGATGCAGCGCGCGGCTGCCTGAGCGACCTCGAAGTCGGCATCGGCCGTGACCGCG
>DATAQT010000205.1:0-4414 GCA_036264535.1 Paraburkholderia sp.
GGGAACCGCGCGCGCCAGGCGGCGCAGATTGCCGCGCGGACACACTGGATCGCGCGCGCCATGCACCGCTGCGATCGGCACACCGGCCGCCGCCGCGCGGCGCGCGAGCGACAGCAATCGCGTTTCGCCGAGCCAGCAGCGGTGCGCGAGGTAGTGCGCCTGAATCCGGTATTTGCCGACCAGCTTGCGGGCTTGGCGTTGGGTGTCGTGTGCGTTGCGCAGGACTCATCGTTGTCGAGCGGCGCCGCGCGCCGATGCGCTGGCGAGCACCGTGTTTTCATAGCCGCGCCAGGCGAGCGCGAGCGCGCGTTGCCGCGCTTCGTTCGCGCCGTATTGCAAGGCGGCGTTGCAACGCGCGGCCAGCGTTGCGGGTTGCTCGCTGCGGGCAGCGGCACGCAGTCTTGACCACGCACACGGCGCGCGCTCGCGTGACGCGATGAACAAACCGCGCACTTCGCGAGCGGAGCTCAGGAACAGGCCGCGCAAGACGACGCCCATGATCGACTGCGGACATTGCCCCGCATACGCGAGCGCGAGCGCCGCGCCCCACGATCCGCCGAGCACGCCCCAGCGCGCGAAGCCGAGCCGCACCCGAATCGCTTCGAGATCGGCGATCAGATAGTCGGTCCGGTTGTGGCGCACGCTGCCGTGCGGCGTCGATGCGCCGGTGCCGCGCTGGTCGATCAGCACGACGCGAAAACGCTGCAGATCGAAGAGGCGCAGCACGCCGGGCTGACTGCCGCTGCCGGGGCCGCCGTGCAGTACCGCGACCGGCACGCCGTCGCGCGCGCCGGCGAGCGCGTACCACACGCGATGACCATCGCGCGTGCGCAGCATATGCACTTCGAGCGAAGCGGCTGCTTGAGCGTGATGCGGTGTGCTGCGCGTCGTCATGGCAGCATCCTCGCGAGCAGGTTGTCGCGATCGATCCACTGATGCTTGAACGCGCCCGCCACGTGCAGCACGATCAGCGCGATCAGCGCGTAGCCGATGGCCAGGTGAAGGCCGAAGAACAGCCCGCGCAGATGCGCGTCGTCCCAGCCCCACTTCGGCAGCGGCATGCCCCAGAAGCGCGTGCCGTAGCTGTTGAACGACGAGCCGAGATACCCGGCCAGCGGCATCGCCACCATGCCGATATATAAAAGACCCTGCGTAGTGCGCGCGGCGGCGCGTTGCCACGGTGGCATCGGCGGCAGCGGAGGCCGGTGAAGGACCATCCGCGCGACGATGCGCAAAAGCACCAGCAGGAAAACCGTCAGTCCGATCGACTTGTGCAGATTGATCAGCGTCGCTTTGACAGGCAAGCCCTTCGGCAATCCGACCATATAGAGCCCAAGCGCAAGCAGGCCGACGATGCCGAGCGCGATCAGCCAGTGCAGCGCAATCAGCAGGCCCGCGTAGCGCTGGACGCCGGCGCTCGCGTGCGCGTTGGCGTCGATAGCAGGCTTCGCGTTTGGAGAATTCGCTCTCGTCATGCCCTGTCTCCATGCACCATTTTTGTCGGACATAGCTTCTGGCCTCACCCGGCGACCAGTATTTCGCCGCGACCGTCGACCGCGAGATCGCCGGTAAAGCGGACCGGCAAACGGTCCGCGCGCCACTGCGAAAACGGCGCGATTTCGGCCGCGAGACTGCGTATGAGCAATGACCAGAATACGTCGAAACCGTGGCCGCCGCCCGTGAATGTCGGTGGCGGCAGGGGCTCCGGCCTTTGCCCGAGCAGCAGCGTGCCGCGCCTCATTGCATAGGCATAATGCGCGCCCAGTTGCCCGGCCACGCCGACGGTGCCCGCCACCAGCCGCGACGCCGCGAAGTCGCCCGCATTGCCGCCGACCAGCACGAGGCCGCGGCGCATCCTATCGGCGAGCCGTGCGCCCGCGTTGCCGTGGATCGTCAGCGTGCCGCCGCTCATGCCTTCCATGTCGCCGGTCAGCGCGCCGGCGGCGAAATCGCCGCTGTCGCCGCGCACCGTGAAACGCCCGCCGCGCATTTCGCAGCCGGTGAAATGCCCGGCGTC
This sequence comes from Paraburkholderia sp., assembly GCA_036264535.1. Lineage (GTDB taxonomy): Bacteria > Pseudomonadota > Gammaproteobacteria > Burkholderiales > Burkholderiaceae > Paraburkholderia. The sequence goes on from DATAQT010000205.1 coordinate 2,018, forward strand.
ACCATCGATCTCGAGCAAGCCGCCGCTCATCCTGAAGCCGCCGTAGTCGCCGACCGAGCCGCGAACGACGAGCCGCCCGCCGTCCATCTGCGCGCCGAGCCGGTCGAGCCAGGGCGCGGCGCCGTCGATCACCAGCGTGGCCGTGTCGTCGCCGGCCGCGGGTGCGCCATTGCGCGAAACCTCGAAGACGTCGCCGACCACGCAGCGCTCGTTGCCGGCCGGCAGCGCGAGGCGCCCGATCTCGGCCACGCTCATGCCGGCCAGCGCCACCGGTAACAGCGCGCCGGCATCGACGCGAAAGCCGGGCGGCGTCTTCACGCGCAACGTCGTCGTGTTCGCGCTCATGCGCGCCCTCCGTCGAGCCCCGCCGCCAGTTCGCGCAAATGGAAGTGGTAGGGCCCGAGCTTGCCGCCGTAGTTGCCCGCCGAGATGCGCAGCACGCCGGCCGCGCGTCCCAGCCCTGCGGCCGCACCCATGCCGGCCGTCATCGCCGCGCCGACATCGGCGTCGGTCAGACCGTCGATGACGATCTCCAGCACGCAGCCCACCTCCGCGCTCAACTCGCTGCGCGACGCGAGGCCGATCAGGCTCGGACAGAACGCGTCGTTGGTCGACGCGGTCGCGCCCGCGTACTTCGAGCCGATCTTCGAGCCCGAGCGGACGATGCCGCCGGGAAACGGCATGATCACGTTCGGCAAGCGGCGCATCGCCGCGACGGCCGCTTCGGCGGCGCCGAGCGCGGCGTCCAGGTCGCGCGCGAGCAGCAGCAGGTTGCCGCCGCCGACGGCCTTGACCGTCGCCGCCGTGTCTTCGCAGACGAACTCGCCGTCCATCACCGGCACGCGCCAGTAGCGCGTGTTGCCGATCATCTTCGCGATCTGCCAGCCGTCGCCGAAAAAGCGCAGCCCGCTGCCGAGTGGCGCCGGGTCCGACAACGGCGCGCGGCTCGTGGCCGGATCGATGCCGCCGTAGACGGCCGTGCTCGGGCAGGTGAGCACGCACTGCCCGACGCGCCGCCCGATCTGCTTCGCGAGTTCCTTCGACGACACCGCGAACAGCAGCACCGCGACGCCGGGCCGGCCGTCGGGCGTCGCCTCGGGTGCGAGCGTGCGCTCGATGCCCGCCTCGCAGCCGCAGCCGATCACCGAGGTCGCGAAGCCCGTCAGCGAGTTCGCCGCGTGCATCGCCCACGTCGGCGTATGCGCGGTGATCACGAGTCGGGTCGCTTTCATCGGAAAGGCTTCCGCGAAGGTCGCGTCGATCGCGGTGCCGTTGATGTCGAGCGGGGCGGAAGCGTTCATCGTGGCCGCGTCAGGTTAGGCATTCGACCGGCAACAGCCGTCCGCCGCGGCAGCAGCGGCAGGCTTCGTCGTCGCTGATCGCGGCATGCGCGAAGTTGCTTGCGAGCTGCGCGTCGCTATACGCGCGCAGCGTCTTCTCGATGCCGCGATCGAACTGCGGCGCGACGAAATGGATGCCGCCCGTCGGCGTCGCGACCAGTGTGCCGTCGCGCGCGACCAGCTCGCCGTCCTTGAACACATAAGCCGGCGACGTGAACATCCGCTCGCGGTCCGGCTCGTCGCGATAGACGGCGATGTCCGCCGCCGCGCCCGCGCCGAGGTGGCCGCGATCGCGCAGACCGAGCAGCCGGGCGGGACCCGCGCGCGTGATGATGGCGATCTCGTACAGCGAGAATTCGCGCCTGAGGTCGGGCAGCGCGCTCGCCACCTGCGCTTCGGGATGCAGCTTCGCGAGTTGTTCGTCGCGAAACGGCTTGTCCATCAGCAGGCGGATCAGATGCGGATAGCTCGTGAACGGGCCGCCGTTCGGATGATCGGTGGTCATCGCGACGCGCCACGGGTCGTCGACGAGCAGAAAAATTTCGAGGCCGATGATCCATTGCAGCGCGTTCACGTAGCTCTGCTCGCGATAGCGGAACGGCACGATGCCGCAACCGGCGTCGCACTCGATGTCGCCCGCCACCCACTTGTGCGGCCGCGCGAGCGGCGCGTTGCGGAACTGCATCATCGTGTCACCCGAGGCCGTGACGGTCTGTCCGAAGATGATCTGGCCGACATCGATCGACACGTTCGGCCGTGCGTTTACCGCCTCGGCAATCTGCCGCGCGCCCGACGAAAACTTGCGCGAGCCCTCGGTGCCATAGCTGTGAAACTGGATGTGCGTCAGATGGATCGGCAGGCCGTCGGCGGCGTCCATCGTCGCGATCGTCGAGGCGAGGTTGCCGGGCACGCCGAGATTGCTCGAATGCACGTGCAGTGGATGCGGCACGCGCAGCTCGGTTAGCGCGCGCGTGAGCGTGCGCAGCACGTCGCGCGGCGTGATGCCGTAGTGCGCGTGCGCCTCGTCGACGTCGAGCGAGCGCTGGTTGAACTTGAA
>DATAQT010000245.1:0-22232 GCA_036264535.1 Paraburkholderia sp.
GTCACGTTCGGGCGCGATTCGTAGATGATGCCGATCACGCCGAGCGGCACGCGCATCTGGCCGACCTGGATGCCGCTCGGCCGATACTTCAGATTGCTGATTTCGCCGATCGGATCGGCCAGCGCCGCGACCTGGCGCAGGCCTTCGACCATCGTCTTCAGCGCCTTGTCCGACAGCGTCAAACGGTCGATGAACGCGGCGTCGTGACCCTTGCCGCGGGCGCGTTCGAGGTCGCGCGCGTTGGCCGCCTTGAGAACATCGGCATCGCGCTCGATAGCCTCGGCGACGGCCGCAAGCGCCGCATTCTTCGCGGCGGTCGACGCCCGCGCCATCGCGCGCGAAGCCTGGCGGGCGCGCCGGCCGAGGTCGGTCATGTACTGGTCGATATCCATGGTCATTCTCGTGATGCCCCGCACGTTGGCGTGCGGTGGTCGGGCAAGATTAGCGAAAGATCAAACGATTGTAAGTCGGGTACCGGGGCTTTGCTCGCGAGCGGGCCCTGGGTACGCTGTGCCGTCGCGGGTTCGCCGACGCCCTGCGCTGTGTTGCGTCGGGCGTGTGACAAGCGAAACGCGACGGTCTGCGTCTGCATCCGAACCGGCTGACCGTTGCGAGCGCGATTCGACGCTCACACGCGCAACAGCATCGCTAGCGAAGCTCGCCCACGCCGCGTCAGACTGGCCGCCGCGCTGGCGCCGCAGTTGACGTCCGAGGTCGCGACGGCGGCACTGGCGACGCTGCCGACGCTGCCGACGCTGCCGACGCTGCCGACGCTGCCGACGGCTTCGGCGCGGCCACCGTCATGGCGAGTTCGAACAGGCCGTCCCACGGATCAGGCGGCGGATCATGGCGATGATTGCCCGGCGTGCCGCCCGACAGACCCTTCACCTGTCGGTCGAGCCGCGCCGCCAGCGCGAGCGCCTTCTCGAGCGCCGCTTCGCTGACGCGCGACAGCGCCGGCCCGATCAGCCGTTCGCGCGGGCCCCACACGCGGTTCTCGCGCGTGAGCATCGCCAGCGGCTTGCCGGCCGCGACGCCGCGCTTGATCCGCAACAGCGTGCGCACTTCCTCGACGACGGCCCACAGCACGAGGACCGAGGCTTCGCCTTCACCGCGCAGCCCGTCGAGCATGCGCGCGAGACGGCCGACGTCGCCCGCGAGCATCGCCTCGTTGAGCTTGAACACGTCATAGCGCGCGACGTTGAGCACCGCGTCCTGAACCTGATCGAAGCTCAGCGAGCCGCCCGGATATAACAGCCCGAGCTTCTGGATTTCCTGATGCGCCGCGAGCAGATTGCCCTCGACGCGCTCGGCGATGAACGCGAGCGCGCGGCGCCCTTCCTCGCCGGCAGCGACGCGCTGACCTTGCGCCGCGAGCCGCTGCCCGACCCAGTTCGGCAGCTGCGCGCGCTCGACCGGATCGATCTTCAGCGCGACGCCGGCGTCGGCGAGCGCGGTGAACCATGCCGACTTCTGCGTGGCCGCGTCGAGGCGCGGCAGCGTGATCATCGTCAGCACGTCGTCGTTGACGGTGGACGCGAGCGCCTTCAGCGCATCAGCGCCTTCCTTGCCCGGCTTGCCCGACGGAATGCGCAACTCGACGAGCTGCCGGTCGCCGAACAGCGACATCGACTGGCTCGCGCCGAGCAGCGAGCTCCAGTCGAAACCGCGCTCGACCGTGAACACCGAGCGATCGGTGAAACCGGCCGCGCGCGCCGCCGCGCGGATGCGGTCGCAAGCTTCCTGCGCGAGCAGGTGCTCGTCGCCGTACACGACGTACAGTCCGGCGAGGCCCTTGGCAAGATGCGCTTCGAGCGCGTCAGGTCGCAGTTGCATGGCTGGCGGTCGACGGGATGGATGAGATTCGACGAATCACGAACGGCGCGACGCTCACAGCGGCGGCGGCGGCAATGGCGCACGCGGCACGACGGCCGGCACGGCCTCGGCCGGCGTCGGATGCAGCGAGCGCACCACGCCGAGACGGCGGACCAGCTGATCGACTGCGTCGTTTTCCATGTCGGCGAACAGGATGTCGGACTCTGCGGCCTTCGCCTGCGAGAACTGGTCGCTATAGGTCATCGCGCGGTTCAGCGCGATCACGCTGCCCGGAATCAGCACGGTGCCGTCCTTGCCGGTCAGCGTATAGGACATTTGCAGATTCAGCTGATACTCGGCGACGACGCCCAGCGAATTCAGCGTCAGCGTGCTGAGATTGCGGTTCTGCGTGATCTGCAGGATCGCGTCGGCATTGGCGACCGAGTTGACCACCACGGTGTCGCTGCCGCCCTGCACGATGCGCGTGAAGCGCGCGACGGCCGCGGGCGAGCCGCCCGCCACATAGAGGCGCTTGAACGCATAGTCCTGCTGGCCGCGCAACTGGAAGCCGCAGGCCGACAACATCATTACGCTGCAAGCGAGCGTCAAAAACGATCTGCGAGTCACATTCGCTCCCGGTTCGCAGTGGATTCGCGGTGCCGAGGAGCGCCGCCGGGCGGCGCTCCGTCTGCCGGATGAGGGCGTGGAATCGTCAAACGACCACGTTCACAAGGCGGCCCGGCACCACGATGATCTTCCTGGGCGCCTTGCCTTCGCTGAACTTCGCGACCATTTCGTGCGCGGCCGCCTGCTGCTCGATCGCTTCGCGCGATGCGTCCTTCGCGACCGTGATCGCGCCACGCACCTTGCCGTTGACCTGCAGCACGAGTTCGATCTCGGCCTGTTCGAGCGCCTTCTCGTCGACCTTCGGCCACGGCGCGTCGAGCAGCGGGCCGAATTCGTCCGCGTAGCCAAGCTCCTGCCACAGCTGGAACGTCAGATGCGGCACGACCGGGTACAGCACGCGCAGCATCACGCCGTAGGTTTCATGCAGTACGGCCGTTTGCGCGCCCTTCGCGCCGTCGAGCGCGTTGAGCATCTTCATCGCGGCCGACACCACCGTGTTGTACTGCAGACGTTGATAGTCGAAGTCCGCCTGCTTCAGCACGCTGTAGATCTCGCGACGCAGCACCTTGTCGGCGTCGTTGAGTTGAGCGGCGTCGAACTGGCCGCCCGCGCGCAGCGCGGCTTCGTTCGTGTAGCCGAAGTTCCACACGCGACGCAGGAAGCGGCTCGCGCCTTCGACGCCCGAACCCGACCACTCGAGCTGCTGCTCGGGCGGCGCGGCGAACATCACGAACAGACGCGCGGTGTCCGCGCCGTGCTGATCGATCAGCATCTGCGGGTCGACGCCGTTGTTCTTCGACTTCGACATCTTCTCGACGCCGCCGAGCACGACCGGTTGGCCGTCCGCGTTCAGCACCGCGCCGACCGGACGGCCCTTGTCGTCGAACGACACGGTGACCTCAGCCGGGTTGTACCAGGTCTTCTTGCCCGCTTCGTTTTCGCGGTAGTAGGTTTCATTGAGCACCATGCCCTGCGTGAGCAGATTCCTGGCCGGCTCGCCGAACTTCACGAGACCGAGGTCTCGCATCACCTTCGCCCAGAAGCGCGAGTACAGCAGGTGCAGGATCGCGTGCTCGATGCCGCCGATGTACTGGTCCATCGGCGCCCAGTAGTCGGTGCGCTCGTCGACCATCGTCTTCGCATCGGGCGATGCGTAGCGGTAGAAGTACCACGACGAATCGACGAAGGTGTCCATCGTGTCGGTTTCGCGCTTCGCGGCGCCGCCGCACTTCGGACACGTGCAGTTCACGAACGCTTCGGACTTCGCGAGCGGATTGCCCGTGCCGTCCGGCACGAGGTCTTCCGGCAGCACGACGGGCAGGTCTTTCTCCGGCACCGGCACGTCGCCGCAACTCGGGCAGTGGATGATCGGAATCGGCGTGCCCCAGTAACGCTGGCGCGACACGCCCCAGTCACGCAGACGCCATGTGATCTGCTTGTCGCCGAGGCCGAGTTCCTTGAGATCGGCGGCGATGTGATCGACGGCTTCGTCGTACGCGAGACCGTCGTACTTGCCGCTGTTCACCAGCGTGCCGGTCTTCTCGCCGTACCACTCGGCCCAGGCTTCTGTCGAGAATTCTTTGCCCTCGACCGCCACCACCTGCCTGATCGGCAAACCGTACTTCTTCACGAACGCGAAGTCGCGCTCGTCGTGCGCCGGCACGCCCATCACCGCGCCTTCGCCATAGCTCATCAGCACGTAGTTGCCGATCCACACCTCGACCTGCTGCTGCGTCAACGGATGCGTGACGTAGAAGCCGGTGGCCATGCCCTTCTTTTCCATCGTCGCGACATCGGCTTCGGCGACGCCGCCGCGCTTGCATTCGTCGATGAATGCCTGCAGCTCCGGCTTGCCTTGCGCGAGGCGCGTGGCGAGCGGATGCTCGGCGGCGATCGCGCAGAACGTGACGCCCATGATCGTGTCGGCGCGCGTCGTGAACACGCGCAGCAGCTTCTGTTCGCCGTCGATTTCGTACGGGAAGCCGAAGTTCACGCCGAAGCTCTTGCCGATCCAGTTCTGCTGCATGATCTTCACGCGCTCGGGCCAGCCGAGGCCTTCGAGATCGTTCAGCAGCTCATCCGCGTACTGCGTGATGCGCATGTAGTACATCGGGATCTCGCGCTTTTCGACGAGCGCGCCCGAGCGCCAGCCGCGCCCGTCGATCACCTGCTCGTTCGCGAGCACGGTCTGGTCGACCGGGTCCCAGTTCACCGTGCCGGTTTTCTTGTACGCGATGCCCTTTTCCAGCATCTTCAGGAACAGCCACTGGTTCCACTTGTAGTAATCGGGGCTGCAGGTCGCGACTTCGCGCGACCAGTCGATCGCGAGGCCCATCGACTGCATCTGCTTCTTCATGTAAGCGATGTTGTCGTAGGTCCACTGCGCGGGCGGCACGTTGTTGGCCATCGCGGCGTTTTCCGCCGGCATGCCGAACGCGTCCCAACCCATCGGCATCAGCACGTTGTAGCCGTTCATCCGCAGATAGCGGTACATCACGTCGTTGATCGTGTAGTTGCGCACGTGCCCCATGTGCAGCTTGCCCGACGGATACGGCAGCATCGAGACGCAGTAGAACTTGGGCTTGTCGGTGGTTTCCGTCGTCTTGTAGGCGTCGATGGCGCGCCATTGCCCTTGCGCGGCAGCTTCGACGTCGGAGGGAACGTATTTTTCGTGCATGGTGTGATGGGATCGCTGGGTTCGGTGCTTTCGCACCGGCCTGGTGCTCTGCAGAATGTTGTTGCGTCGTTTCCCCACTGACGGGGAAAGGGCTGATTATACCGTTCGCGGACCGGTGCGCCGCGCGGCGTGGTGCCGGGGCCGGGTATGCCGGATGCGGGGGCGTGGCGCGCGCGCAGCCGCGCCCGACGGCACTCAATGCTGCGCGGCGGGCGGCGGCGGGTCCGTCACGAAGCCGATTCGCGCGAGCCCCGCTTGCTGCGCGGCGCCCATGACCTGCGCGATCACCTCGTAGCGCGTCGAACGCTCCGCGCGCAACTGGATATCCGGCTGGTCCGCCTGCTTGCCGGCCTCGGCGAACTGCGCGCGCATCTGCGCGGAAGTGATCGGCTGGCCGTTCCAGTAGAGTTTGCCGGCGCCGTCGATGGACAGGGAAATGGTCTGCGGGGTCTGACGCGCGGGCGCCGCCGCGACCTTCGGCAGATCGAGCCGGATCGCGTGCGAAAACAACGGCGCGGTGATGATGAAAATCACCAGCAGGACCAGCATCACGTCGATCAGCGGCGTCATGTTGATCTCGGCCATCGGCGCGGCCGTCTGCTTTTTCTCGAGTCCGCCGAATGCCATGTCGCCTCCTTGCTTCTGAGCTTGCCTGTGCGATGTGCGGTGTGCCGGCGCGTGCGTGGAGTTGCGCGGCGTTGCGCCTCAGCGGTGCGCCTCGTGCGCCGCCTGCTGCGCGCGCGGCGGCGTCGGCGAGTGCTCGGTCGGCGCGCACACGTAGGCATGCAGATCGTGCGCGAAGCCGTCCAGCTCCTCGCACAATTGCCGCACGAGCCGGCCCAGCACGTTGTACGCGAGCACCGCCGGAATCGCGACCACCAGACCGAACGCGGTCATGATCAGCGCCTCGCCGACCGGTCCCGCGACGTTCTCGATCTGCGCCTGCCCGCTCGCCGCGATGCTGCCGAGCGCATGATAGATACCCCACACGGTGCCGAGCAGACCGACGAACGGCGCGGTGCTGCCAACCGAGGCGAGCAGCACCTGACCGAATTCGAGCCGCCGCTGCGACGCACTGAGCGCCTGTCGCAGCGCGCGCAGCACCCGTTCGCTGCGCTCGACGCGCGCGAGCAGCGCGCCCGGAATGTCGACCTCGGCCGCGTTGAGCGCTGCTTCGGCGAGCGGCGCAAACACGCGCTCGCGGTCGGTGCGGCGCAGTATGGCGACGCCTTCGGCGAGCGTCGGCGCCTGCCAGAAGCGCGCGATCGCCCGTGTGGCCTGATGTTTCGCGCGCGTCAAAATCCAGCTCTTGACGATCAGAAAGCACCAGCTCGCAATGGACATGGCCAGCAGCACGTAGGCGACGCCATGAGTGATCGCGTCGCTCGTTTGCAGGTAATGGATGATTCCGCTGCTGCCTGCCATCTGACCTCGCCGTGGGAAAGTGACTTCGGGAGGGCGCGCTCAGGATGCGCGGCCCCGCCTATGCGCAACAGGCTCCGCTCAACGCAGGCCGAGGACGTCCTGCATGTCGAAGAAGCCATTGTTGTGGCCTTCGAGGAAGCGTACAGCACGAAGCGCGCCTTGTGCATATGACAGCCGGCTCGCCGATTTGTGCGTGATCTCGATGCGCTCGCCGATGCCCGCGAACAGCACCGTGTGATCGCCGACGATATCGCCGCCGCGAATCGCCGAGAAGCCGATCGTCGACGGATCGCGCTCACCGGTCACGCCTTCGCGTCCGTAGACCGCGCAGTCGCCGAGATTGCGGCCGAGCGCGTTGGCGATCACTTCGCCCATCGTCAGCGCGGTGCCGGACGGCGCGTCGACTTTATGGCGATGATGCGCCTCGATGATCTCGATGTCGTAGCCGGTCGCGAAGTGCCGCGCCGCGTATTCGAGCAGCTTCAGCGTGACGTTCACACCGACGCTCATGTTCGACGCGAATACGACGCCGATCTTCTCCGCGGCCGCGCGCAGTTGCGCTTTCTGCGCATTGTCGAAGCCGGTCGTGCCGATCACCATCTTCACGTTGTGACACTGCGCCGCTTCGAGATGCTTGAGCGTCGCGTCGGGGCGCGTGAAGTCGATCAGGTAGTCGGATTCGGCGAACACGCGCTCGATGTCGTCGGACAGCAGCACGCCGGTCGCTTTGCCGAGGAACGCGCCGGCGTCCTGGCCGAGCTGCGCTGAGCCTGTACGGCAGAGCGCGCCGGACAGCGTGGCGTCGGAATCGTTGAGGACGGTTTCGATCAGCATGCGGCCCATACGGCCCGATGCGCCAGCAATGGCAATTTTCATGACGATGAGGATTCGAAAAGAGTCAACCGGGATGGCGCCCGGCAAATGCGCGGACCAGTGTGCCGGCAAACGCGCCCGGTCGATAGAGGGACAGGCGCCGGGAGGCGGCGAGATCTGGCGGCTCGCTCCCGGGGCCGAAGCGGGGCGCAGACCGGGATGGCTCGCTCAGGCGGGCAATTTATGCGGTCCATTGCCGCAACGCATTCAAGCAGCCCGAGCGGCACATTTCCGGTCGCACCTGCCACCGGACAAGCGCACATCCGGCGGGTGCGGCACATGGTGCGCAGCCCGCCTCATAACGCCTGCAAACGGATCAGTTGCTCGTTCCCGACGGCGACGGCGAACCGGTCTGCGGCGCGTTCGGCGTCGGGCTGCCACTGCTTTGCGCGCCCGTCGGTCCAACCGGGTTGCTTTCGTTGTCCGGTGTCGGCGGCGGCGGACGCTTGAACTGGAATTGCGGCTGGCCAGGAGCCGTCGGGCCTTGTGTCGGAATCCCGCCGGCCCCCGCTCTCGGCACGGCCGAACGCACGGACGGCGCGCCGTTCGACGTCGACACCGCGCTCGTCGCGCGATTGGCGGCCTGGGCGGCTTCCGCGTTGGCGTCCATGGACGGCGTGGCGGCTTGCTGGGCACCTTCGACCGACGGCGAGCGCGTCGTATCCACCGTGGCAGGAGCCGCTGCGGCAGCGGCCGCGCTTGCGGCGGCTGCGTCGCTGGCGGCCACGGCATTGGCTGCCCCGGCCGCGCTCGCGGCGCGCGGCGGCGTCGCGTTCGGGCTACGGCCGCGGCGGTCGCCGTCGATTTCGGCCAGCAATTCGAGATTGGTCGGCAGATCCTCGCCACCCGTCCAGTGGGTCACGACGTCGCCCGAGAAGAACACGACGAAGTCACGCTGCTGCACGATCGACGTCGAGCCGCGCTTGAAATAGAACACGTAATCCCAGCGATCCGCGTGGAACATGTCGGTCAACAGCGGCGTGCCGAGCAGCTGACGCACCTGCGCGCGCGACATGCCGACCTTCATCTGGTCGGCCATTTCCTGCGACACGAAATTACCTTGCACAACCGTAATCCGATACGGCGTAATGCGTTGGGCAATGCGCTGGGTCAGGCTGTCGTACGTGGAACATCCGGCAAGAACCGCGACAGTCGCAACAGCGATCAAGGTACCCCGCATGCGGCTCCCCCGGTAGATCAATTGAGATTTAGAAATCATTTCACTCACCGTGCGGGCCCGCTTGCGGGCCACGCTCATTCCATCGAAGATGACCAGAACAGCAAAAACACATTACTATGAGAGCCCAGCATTGTACTCTAGGGATCCCTTGTCATGACCAATCCAACCGATCTCAAGAATATCGGGCTCAAGGCGACCCTTCCGCGCCTCAAAATCCTTGAGATTTTCCAGCATAGCCCGGTGCGTCATCTGACCGCCGAAGACGTGTACCGCAGCCTCCTGCACGAGGAACTCGATATCGGTCTCGCCACCGTGTATCGCGTGCTGACGCAATTCGAGCAGGCCGGCCTGCTCTCGCGCAGCAATTTCGAATCGGGTAAAGCGGTGTTCGAACTGAACGAGGGGTCGCACCACGACCACCTCGTGTGCCTCGATTGCGGGCTGGTCGAAGAATTCTTCGACCCCGAAATCGAAAGCCGTCAACAGTCCATCGCCAAGGCCCGCGGCTTCAAGCTGCAGGAGCACGCGCTGGCACTGTATGGGGCGTGCACGAAGGAGAATTGTCCGCATCGCAAGCACTGATGCGTCATGGGCCGCGTGGGCATGCGGCCCGGCAAGTCGAAAAAAAACCCGGCCGATGGGGATCGGCCGGGTTTTTCTATTCATGCGGCGGAAATCGCCGCTAGCAGATCAGTTCCGCGCTCGGCTCGAAGGCGAGCCGCCACGGCTCGGCCAACTGCAATTCATCGCAATTCGGCGCGTCGCCGCCACGATCGACGACGATGAAATCGCTGACCTGATCCAACGCGAGCAGCGGATGGTGCCAAACCCCTTTCGCGTAATTGACGCCCTGCCACGCGTCGGTCCAGAACGCCCGCAGCCGTGCGGCGTCGAACTCGCCGGCCGGCCCGACCACCACCAGATAGCGGCCCGCGCGTAAGGGAATGAAAGCCTGACTGCCGAGCGGATGCCGCTCCATCATCGTGATCTCGATGGGCAGCGCGCGCGGCTGCGCACGAAACAGGTTGACGAGCGGACGGCCGCCTTGCTCCGCCACATCGACGCGTGCGAGGTCGTGATAACGCTCGGTCGTGCCACCGTTGATCGAAAAATGACGCGCGCCGTCGAGTTCGATCACGTCGCCGAACGGCGCGAACGCCGCGCGCGTCAGGCGCTCCATCTGCAGGATTTTCATGCGTGCCGCTCCATGACGTTGCGTTAAGCGATCTCGCCCCACAGACGCAGGCGCGACACGCCACCGTCCGGGTAGATATTGAAGCGCACGTGCGTGACCGGTCCGAGCGCGGCGAGGTCGTCCGCGAACGTGTGCACGTGGTCCATCTGCAGCTTCTGTTCGCCGAGCAGCACCGGCCAGAACATCGCCTGCGTGACGAGCGAATCGTCGGTGCCACCCGTCACCGACGCCGCCTGCAGCGAGCAGCGGTCGGGGAAGTTGCCCTTGAAGTACGCGGTGTCCACTTCGATCCTGCGGATCACGCCGGGCCGCGCGAGCGCGACGATCGCCCAGTCGTTGCCCGGCTCGCGGCGCCGCCGCGTTTCCCAGCCGTCACCCATGTTCACGCCACGGCCCGGCATCAGCATCTGCGAGGCCGGCCCGAAATGCTGGTTGTTCGCGGCGACGAGGTATGCGCCGTTTTCGATGGCGGCGAGATCGAGCAGCGTGCCGCGCTCGACGCGGCTCCAGTCGCGCTGCGGCTGGCCGTACACGCGCAGTCGCGCGAGCCCGCCGTCCGGGTAGAGATTCACGCGCAGATGGGTGAACGGACGCGCGTCTTGCACCTCGACGTAGTGGTGCTGGTTACCCTGCAGCGTCGTGGCCGGCACGAGCGACAGCCAGTCGGCGTGATCGGGCGGCACGTCAGCGTCGCTATGACAGGCATCGATCGACGCGGCCGGCGGGAAATTGCCGGTGAAGTGGCTCGTATCGAGATCGACGCCATGCACCACGCCCGGCCGGGCGAGACGGATCACGCAGTAGTCGTGGCCGGTCGTGCGCTTGCGACGCGTTTCCCAGCCGTCCATCCACTTGCCGTGGTCGTCGTATTTGCCGGGGATGAACACCGCCGGCTGCGGCTCGAGCATGCGCTCTTTCGGCGCAAAGAATTCGTCGCTGGCGAATAGCGCCTGCGCGCCCAGGCGCGGATCGGCGAGGTTCATGTAGCGGCGGGTGAAGACGGGAGCGTTCGGGTCGAGGATCGGATTGGCCATGATGTCAGTCAGTGTCGAAAAGGTCAGGGACAGCCGGCGGAGCCACGGCGTCCGCCGGCTTGCAAAAAAGCAAAAAGTTGTCCAAAAACGGTTCCGGTTAGTCCAGTCAGACCAGAACCAGCGCATGGGCATCAGACCGCGGGGGCGTGTTCTCCCGCGCCCGGCTCGACGAGCGTGTCGTCGACGATGGGCACGTAGCGCAGCGCCGCGTCACGATTGAGCACGCGATGCGCGCGCGCCCTGTCGATATCGTTTTCCCAAACGGCAACCACCACCGTCGCGACGCAGTTGCCGATCAGGTTGGTGAGCGCGCGGGCGATGCCGACGAACCAGTCGACCGGCAGGATCAGCACGAGGCCGAGCACCGGGATTGCGGGAATGGCGGAGAGCGTCGCCGCGAGAATCACGATCGCCGAGCCTGGAATGCCGTGCGCGCCCTTCGACGTCACCAGCGACACCAGCACGACGACGATCAGGTCATGAATCGACAGCGGCGTGTTGGTGGCCTGCGCGATGAAGATGACCGCGAGCGTCAGATAGATCGAGAAGCCATCGAGGTTGAACGAGTAGCCCGTCGGAATCACGAGCCCGACCGTCGAATCCTTGACGCCCATCCATTCGAGTTTGCGCATGATCTGGGGCAACACGGCATCGGACGATGCGGTGCCGAGCACGATCGACAGTTCCTCGCGCAGATAGCGGATCAGCTTGAAGATGCTGAAGCCGGCGAGTCGCATCACCGCGCCGAGCACGAGCACGACGAACACGACGCAGCTCGCGTAGAACACCAGCACGAGCATGCCGAGCTGCTTCAGCTACTCGACGCCGTAGGTGCCGGTCGTGAACGCGATCGCGCCGAGCACACCGAGCGGTGCGAGCTTGATGATGAAACCCATCACGCGGAAGAACACCTGCGACAGTTCGTCGATCAGCCCGCTCACGCGCTGCGCGCGCTTGCCGAGCAGCGACAGCGCCGAACCGAACAGCACCGAGAACACGAGGATCTGCAGGATGTCGCCGGTCGCGAACGCATTGATCGCCGTGTCGGGGATGATCTTCAGCAGGAAGCCCGCGGTGTCTTTCAGGCTCTTCGCGTGCTCGGTGTAGGTCGCGAGCGACGCCGCATCGAGCGAATTCAGGTTCACGTTCATGCCGGCGCCGGGACGCGTCGCATAAGCGAGCACCGCGCCGATCACGAGCGCGACCGTCGTCATCGCCTCGAAGTAGACCACGGACTTCAGCCCGACGCGGCCGACCTTGCGCAGATCGCCCGCGTGCGCCATGCCGCTCACCACGACGCAGAACACGATCGGCCCGATCACCATCTTGATCAGCTTCAGAAAGCCGTCGCCGAGCGGCCGCAGCGACTGCGCGAAATGCGGAAATACGGCACCGAGCACGATGCCTACCACCAGCGCTATCACGACCCGGCCAAATAGCGAATTGAAAAATTTCAACACGGCTTCCTCCTACGGATGGTTGTCTCGGTCACTTCTGTTCAGACTGGTCCGACCAGTGCTGTTATGGCCAATAGTAGGAAGTCGATATACTCGCGTCAAGGATTCATCGAACAGTGTTTACCCGTTATTTTCCAGCGATTTCGGGTCGGATGCGGGATTTCACGCGCCGTGCGACACGCCCTCTTCAAGCCCGTATTAGAATTGCGGTCAGACCACGATGCCGAGCAAGCCTTGATGAAAAACGTCCCGCATACCGTCACCGACGCGGCCATCGCGACGATCCGCGAGCGCATCGAAGCGGGCGTCTATCCGGTCGGCAGCCTGCTGCCGGCGCAGCGCCAGTTGTCCGATGAACTGTCGATCAGCCGCGCGTCGCTGCGCGAGGCGCTCTCCACGCTCGAAGCGCTCGGCCTGCTGGTGATCCGCCCCGGCAAGGGTGTGTACGTGGAAAGCGCGCAGGCGAAAAACGCGCAGGCGTGGCGCTTCGCCGAGCAGTCGTCACTGCCCGATACCTATCAGATGCGCTACGCGCTCGAAGGCTTCGTCGCGCGCATGGCGGTGCTCGCGGTCAGCAACGACGACCTCGCGTGGCTCGAGGAAAACATCACTGCAATGCAAAGCGCGCTCGCCTGCGAGGAACTCGACGAAGCGGCGCGGCTCGATTACGCGTTCCATATGCGCATCGTCAGCATCGCGGGCAACGCGGCGATCGAGTCGATCCTGCGCAGCAGCGCCGAGATCATGAAGGAAAGCCAGCGCATGCCGTTCTATCGGCGCGAGCGCGTCCTATCCACCTACACCGAGCATCGCGCGATTCTCGACGCGTTGAAGGCCCGCGATTCGCTCGCCGCGGGCAAGGCGATCGAGACGCACATCGCTAACGCCGCGCAGCGCGCCGGCGTCTATTTCCCGACGCCGTAAGCGGTAAAAAACGCAGACGAAAAAAAGCCGCTCCGAAGAGCGGCTTTTTCATGCGGCGTGAAACCCGAAGCCTACTTCGCGTTCGCGAGCGCCACGGCCGTGTCCAGCATGCGGTTCGAGAAGCCCCACTCGTTGTCGTACCAGCTCGACACCTTCACGAGACGGCCCGACACCTTGGTCAGCGTCGCGTCGAACGTCGACGAAGCCGGGTTGTGGTTGAAGTCGATCGACACGAGCGGTGCGTCGTTGTAGCCGAGGATGCCCTTCAGCGCGCCTTCCGAGGCTTCCTTCATGATCGCGTTGACTTCCGCGACCGTCGTGTCGCGTGCGGCGATGAACGACAGGTCGACCACCGACACGTTGATCGTCGGTACGCGGATCGCGTAGCCATCCAGCTTGCCGTTCAGTTCGGGCAGCACGAGGCCGACCGCCGATGCCGCACCGGTCTTGGTCGGGATCTGGCTATGCGTGGCCGAACGCGCGCGGCGCAGGTCTTCGTGGTACACGTCGGTCAGCACCTGGTCGTTCGTGTACGCGTGGATCGTCGTCATCAGGCCGTTCACGAGGCCGATCTTGTCGTTCAGCGGCTTGACCAGCGGTGCGAGGCAGTTGGTCGTGCACGATGCGTTCGAGATGACCGTGTCCGATGCCTTCAGCACGTTATGGTTCACGCCGTAGACGACCGTCGCGTCGACGTCCTTACCGCCCGGCGCCGAGATGATGACCTTCTTCGCGCCGCCCTTGATGTGCGCGCTCGCCTTTTCCTTGGTCGTGAAAAAACCCGTGCACTCCATCACGACGTCGACGCCGAGCTCGCCCCACGGCAGTTCGGCCGGGTTGCGGTTCGCCAGCACGCGGATCTTGTCGCCGTTCACGACGAGGTAGTCGCCGTCCACCGACACTTCGCCCGGGAACTTGCCGTGCGCGGTGTCGTACTGCGTCAGGTGGGCGTTGGTCTTCGCATCGCCCAGATCGTTGATGGCGACGATTTCGATATCGTGCTTCTTGCCGTTTTCATAGAAGGCGCGCAGGGTATTGCGGCCGATCCGGCCGTAGCCGTTGATTGCGACGCGAATCGTCATGATTTATCTCCTGATGGCTAAAAAATCCGTTCATGTTCGCCCGGTCGGGCATCCGGTTCCGTGCGTTGCCGCGCAGCCTCGAAGGGCGCGACGGTAACGCGACGCAACGATCAGCCGAGCGCGGCCCTGGCCGTCGCCACCACGTGCTCGACGGTGAAACCGAAATGCTTGAACAGCACGCCTGCCGGGGCTGATTCGCCGAACGTGTCGATGCCGACCACGCCGCCATCCAGACCCACGTACTTGCGCCAGAAATCCGACACGCCCGCTTCGATCGCCACGCGGCGCACGCCGTGCGGCAGCACGCGTTCGCGATACCCGGCGTCCTGCCTGTCGAACACGCTCGTCGACGGAATCGACACGACGCGTGCCGCGATGCCTTCGCGCGCGAGCGGCTCGACGGCCTTCATCGCGAGTTCAACTTCCGAGCCCGTCGCGATCAGGATGATCTTACGCGCAACGATCTCCTCGTCCCAGTCGCGCAGCACGTAGCCGCCCTTCTCGATATTAGCGATCTGCGCGTCGGTGCGCTCGTTGAACTGCAGGTTCTGACGGCTGAAGATCAGGCACGACGGACCTTCATGCTCGATCGCATGGGTCCAGGCCACCGCGGTTTCGACCGTGTCGGCCGGACGCCACGTTTGCAGGTTCGGGATCAGGCGCAGGCTCGCGACGTGCTCGATCGACTGGTGGGTCGGGCCGTCTTCGCCGAGACCGATCGAGTCGTGCGTGAACACGAAGATCGAAGGCGACTTCATCAGCGCGGCGACGCGCAGCGCGTTGCGGCTGTAGTCCGAGAACGTCAGGAAGGTGCCGCCGAATGCCTTGAAGCCGCCATGCAGCGCTACGCCGTTGATCGCGGCGCTCATGCCGAATTCGCGCACGCCGTAGTTCACGTAGTTGCCGGCGGCACGGCCTTCGGCATTCACGCGCACCGGCTTCGAGGCCTTCCAGTTGGTCAGGTTCGAGCCGGTCAGGTCGGCGGAACCGCCGAGCAGTTCGGGCAGCACGGCCGACAGGCCTTCGATGGCCTGCTGCGACGCCTTGCGCGTCGCGACGGTTTCCGCGCGCTCGTTGGCGCCGGCGACGATCGCGCGAGCCTTGTCCTTCCAGTCGGCCGGCAACTGCTTCGCGCTGCGGCGCTTGAATTCCGCCGCTTCCTGCGGGTACTTCGCCGCGTAGGCCGCGAACACCTTGTCCCACTCCGCTTCGAAGCGCGCACCCGCTTCCTTCGCATCCCACGCCGAGTAGACTTCCGCCGGAATCACGAACGGCTCCCACTTCCAGCCGATCGCTTCGCGCGTCGCCGCGATTTCCTTGTCGCCGAGCGGCGCGCCGTGCGAATCGTGCGAGCCCGCCTTGGTCGGCGCGCCTTCGCCGATCACGGTCTTGCAGCAGATCAGCGTCGGCTTGTCCGACTGCCTGGCCTGTTTGATCGCCGCGTCCACTGCGTCGACGTCGTGGCCGACCACGTTCGGGATCACGTTCCAGCCGTACGCTTCGAAGCGCTTCGGCGTGTCGTCGTGGAACCAGTGCACCACTTCGCCGTCGATCGAGATGCCGTTGTCGTCGTAGAACGCAATCAGCTTGTTCAGCTTCAACACGCCCGCGAGCGAGCAGGCTTCGTGCGAGATGCCTTCCATCAGGCAGCCGTCGCCGACGAACACGTAGGTGTGATGGTCGACGATCTTCGCGTCAGGCTTGTTGAATTCGGTGGCGAGCAGCGACTCGGCGAGCGCCATGCCGACTGCGTTCGCGAGACCCTGGCCGAGCGGGCCGGTGGTCGTCTCGACGCCCGGCGTGATGCCGTATTCCGGGTGACCCGGCGTCTTCGAATGGAGCTGACGGAAGTTCTTCAGCTCTTCCATCGGCAGATCGTAGCCGGTCAGATGCAGCAGCGAGTACAGCAGCATCGAGCCGTGCCCGTTCGACAGGACGAAGCGGTCGCGATCGGCCCAGTGCGGGTTCTTCGGGTTATGGCGCAGATGACGCGACCACAGGGCGACGCCGATTTCGGCCATGCCCATCGGCATGCCGGGGTGGCCGGAGTTCGCCTTTTGAACGGCGTCCATGGACAACGCGCGGATCGCGTTAGCCATCAGGGAGGTGGGTGCGGGAGCGGGAGACGGGGTCGTCATGTCGAGTCCGGAGACAAAGTCAGAAAGCGGGGGCGCGCTTGAGGCCCGGGAGCTCGGCGACCAGTTCGCTACGGCGCACGATGCGGCGCCAGGAGACGCGAAACGGGCAGAGCAAGCGGACAAGGCTGAAAGCGTCACATTCTAGCAGAAGGTTAACCCGTATCCGGCCGGAAAGCCGCCCGGCCGCGTGGTTCAACGCACGCCGCGAGGCAACGGCATTTACAATTCCTGCAGCTGTTTCGCTCCACGTTGCCGATCGAGTCCGTCCGCCGTGAACGCCCCCCTGTTGTTCCAGCCATGCCCCGACGCCATCTACGGCTTTCCGCACGCGCGCCTCGTCGAGCGTGTCGAGTCGCGTTATCAGACGATCGAGATCTGGGACACGCCGCAGCTCGGCGCGCTGTTCACGCTCGACGGCCGTCCGATGACGTCCGCGGGCGACGAATTCATCTATCACGAATGCATGGTGCATCCGGCTGCGCTCGCGCATCCGGCGCCGCGCACGGCGCTGGTGCTCGGCGGCGGCGATGGCGGAGCCGCGAGACAGTTGCTCAGGCATCCGGGCATCGAGCGGATCGTCGTGGCGGAGCTCGATGCCGAGGTCGTGCGGCTCACGCGCAAGCATTTGCCGCACGTGCATGGCGGTGCGTTCGACGATCCGCGCGTCGAGCTCGTGATCGGCGACGCGGCCGATTATGTTGCGGCGGCGTCCCGCGCGACGCACAGCGCAACGGACGTCCCGGCCGCACGGTTCGACCTCGTCGTGTTCGACCTGACGCCGCCCGATTCGCCCGCGGCCGGCCTGTACACGCCAGCCTTCTACGCGCAGTTAAAGCGCGTGCTGCGCGCGGATGCGTTGCTATCGCTGCATCTCGGCTCGCCGTACTTTCACGCGCCGCGCATCGCCGCGTTGCTCGATGATCTGCGCGCCGCGTTCGCGCAGGTGCGCACGCTGAGCACCTTCGTGCCGCTCTACGGCTCGCTGTGGATGATGGCGATCGCAAGCGACACGCTCGACCCCGCCGCGCTCACCGCTGACACGCTCGCCGAGCGTCTGGCCACGCGCGGCATCGATTCGCTGCGTCATTACGAACCAACCCTGCACGCGGGGCTATTCTCGGCAGCGCGATCGGTGCGCGATAAACTGAGTCCGTTGACGAAGCCATCCATTTGACGCGTGGCCACCTGGCGCGAATCGGTTCGAGCGATCCCGGCAGGCCGCGCCCGACCGAAACCCGACACGGTAGCCTCGCTGTCCCACGAGATCCGGAGAACCCCATGACCGCCCCCCGCCCCGCCGGTGTGCCCTGGCTTACCCCCTATCTGACGGTGCGCGACGCGCGCGCGTCGACGGCGTTCTTTTCGGCGGCTTTCGGCTTCGAAGTGCGCGACAGCGTGCAGGACGACGGCGTCGTCATGCATGTCGAGATGACCTATCAAGGCCAACTGATCGTGATGTTCGCGCCCGAAGGCGCGTTCGGCTCGACCGCGCAGACGCCGAAAAGCGCGGCCACGATTGCGCCGCAATCGTTCTATGTCTATGTCGAGGACGTCGACGCCGTGTATGCTCGCGCGCTCGCGGCCGGCGCGAAGTCGCTGAGCGAGCCGCAGGACCAGTTCTGGGGCGACCGCTTCGCGCAGGTCGAGGATATCGATGGCTATCGTTGGGCGCTCGCCCGCCACCTTTCCTGAATTCAAGAGTCTTTCGTCGATGCCCCGTTTTTTTGTTGATACGCCGCTTTACCCCGACGACCTGATCGCGCTGCCCGACGATGTCGTGCGCCACGTGGCGGTGCTGCGTCTGCAGCCCGGCGACTCGCTCGTGCTGTTCAACGGCGAGGGCGGCGAATACGGCGCCGAGCTCGTCGAAGTCGAGCGCCGTTCGGCTCGCGTGAAGATTCGCGTATTTCGCGCGGTCGAGGTCGAACCACCGTATCGGCTGACGCTCGCGCAAGGCATCGCCGGCGGCGACAAGATGGACTGGCTGATCGAGAAAGCGGTCGAACTCGGCGCCTCGGGCTTCGTGCCGCTCGCGACCGCGCGCAGCGTCGTGCGTCTCGCCGGCGAGCGCGCGCAGCGGCGGCAGCAGCACTGGCAAGGCGTGGTGCGGGCCTCCTGCGAACAGTGCGGGCGCAATCGTGTGCCGGACGTGATGCCGGTGCAGGAAATTGGCTCCTGGCTCGATACGCTGTCGCGCGAGCCGGCGCCAGGCGAGTTGCGCCTGCTGCTGTCGCCGCGCGCGAGCATCGGCTTCACGGCGCTTCCCGAGGCGCCCCCGCAAGGTCGCGTGACGCTGCTGATCGGCCCCGAAGGCGGCCTTTCCGCCGACGAGGAAGCCGCCGCCGTCGCACAAGGCTTTACCGCCGTGGGCTTGGGGCCGCGTGTGCTGCGCACGGAGACCGCGGGGATCGCGATGCTGGCGGCACTCGCAGCGCGCTGGGGTGGTTGGTAAGCGGGCCGCTGCTCAAGCAACGCCGCAAAAGCAAAGGCCCGCCAATTGGCGGGCCTTTGCTGTCTTTACTGGGACAGTTACTGCCGGAATGGCGCAACTTCGCCTGAACAGGCAAAAAACTGGCGCGCGTCAAGCGAACGAGTAGAACACCCGGAACGCGACCTTGCGCTCGGCCCAGAATTCGGCCGCTTCACGGAACACGTCGAGCAGTGTCTCGCGCCCTTCCTTGTCGAATTTCTGCGCGACCGGCAGTTGTTCGAGCACGATCACGAAGCCGGGCTGCGCGCCCGCTTTGTGCACGAGGTCGGTCAGGCAGTCGTACAGCGCGTCGTAGTTTTTGCCGAAATGCTTGGGAAACAGGAACGACGTCGCGATCGTCTCGAGCACTTCCTGTTTCGAGGCGGCATTCGCGCAGTACGCATACAGAAAGTGCTGGCCAAGCTGGTTGGCCTCGTCGGCGAGATCCTGCACGCGGAACGCGCGGATCGACTGCACGATGTTTGGCCGCACCGTCCTGAAAAGGCTCATGGGCTCCTCGTTCGATGAAACCACCGTGCCAGTCTCGCTCTGGTTGTCGCGACCCTGCTCGCCGGCGCGCATCTTCATGACGCGTTGGAACAAATTGCCGTCGCCGGCCGCGAAAAGATCCGTCGCGACTCCGGAATCGTGCGCGTAGATGTTGTCGCTCATGCCGTTCATCCCGATGTCATTCAACAATACGATTAAAACTGGTGTAGTGGTCGTCCGAGTAATAACAATTGTCGGTTCGCTGTAGCGGACCTCCGCAGACGATGCGACGCGCCCCGCGATTACGCGCGTGAGGCGTGGGGACGGTGTATTCGTGGTAATAGCCGCGCCGATGGGCGGGCAGCACCCGCTCGAAGTTGCCGAATACGACGCCGTCCTTCTGATACGGGTAAGGCCCGCCGGCGGCAATGAGGTTCAACGTATTGACCGCCTCGCCCGGCAACTGCGCGAGTGCGACGGTGCCTACCTGCACTTCCGCCGTGGCCGGCGCCGAGAAGTCTCGCGCCAGCGCCTCGGGCGCGGAACTGGACAACGCCCAAAGCGCGGCAGCACCGATCAGCACGCCTTTGATGCGCAACCAGTTGCGTGCCATGTATCAGGTTTCCCCGCTGTCAGATCACGAGTTTGACGACCATGAAAGTCGTAAGGGTATCGCTAATAGCCTTTGGAATCAACGTTCGACGGCCCGACGGCACTCCACCCGACTCCACGGAAAAGCCCGTGGTCATGACTTTGACGACATTTGACAGAATGTTTAGCCTTCTCAGGCTAAACTGAGCTCAATCGTGATCGAACACAGCGCGCAGGCGGTGCAAGCGGCCGTTGGCCGAGGTATTCGACTACGGTTTTTAGAGCCGGGAATGCCTAGCCGAGAGGCTATGTCATTGCCATTTTTTCGGGGTGGCGATCCCCAGCTTGCCCTGAGGGCGTGCCCATTGCGGGCACGCCTTTTTTTCATGGCGCGCCGGTCGGAGAACCGGCGCCGGGCCTGTCGTGACCCGGTAACGAGACGTGGCAATCAGCGGGTCGCGATGACGTCCGCAACCAGCAGCGCCGTCATGTTGACGATCCGGCGCACCGTCGCCGACGGCGTCAGCACGTGTACCGGCTTGGCCGCGCCAAGCAGCATCGGGCCGATCGCGATGTTGTTGCCGGCCGCCGTCTTCAGCAGGTTGTACGAGATGTTGGCCGCATCGATGTTCGGCAGCACCAGCAGGTTTGCGTCGCCTTCGAGCGTCGAATCGGGCAGCACCTCACGGCGCAGGTTGGCATCAAGCGCGACGTCGCCGTGCATTTCGCCGTCTACCTGCAGATCCGGCGCACGCTCGCGCAGGATCGCCAGCGTATCGCGCATCTTTTGCGCGGTCGGCGCGTTGCTCGAACCGAAGTTCGAATGCGACACGAGCGCGACCTTCGGCTCGATACCGAAACGGCGCACTTCCTCGGCGGCCATGATCGTGATTTCAGCCAGTTCGGCCGGCGTCGGATCGACGTTCACGTGCGTATCGACGAGGAAGATCTGCCGGTTCGGCAGCACCAGCGCGTTCATCGCCGCGTAGACCTTCGCACCCGGCTTCTTGCCGATCACCTGATCGATGAAGTGCAAATGACGGTGCGTCGTGCTGACCGTGCCGCAGATCATGCCGGCCGCCTCGCCCTTGTTGACCATCATCGCGCCGATCAGCGTCGTGCGGCGGCGCATTTCGAGCTTTGCCATTTGCGGGGTGATGCCCTTGCGCGACATCATCTTCGCGTATTCCTGCCAGAACTCGCGGTAACGTTCGTCATGATCGGTGTTGACGACCATGTAGTCCTGCCCCGCGACGAGCCGCAAGCCATAACGCGCGATCCGCTGTTCGATCACCGCCGGCCGGCCAATCAGGATCGGCTTGGCGAGCTTTTCGTCGACGATGATCTGCATCGCGCGCAGCACGCGTTCTTCTTCGCCTTCCGCGAACACGATGCGCTTCTTTTCCGGCTCGACATTGCGCGCGAGCTGGAAGATCGGCTTCATCGTCGTGCCGCTGTGGTAGACGAACTGCTGCAGATGCTGGCAGTACGCGTCCATGTCCTCGATCGGACGCTCGGCGACGCCGCACTCCATCGCAGCCTTCGCCACCGCGGGCGCGACCTTGACGATCAGACGCGGATCGAAGGGCTTCGGAATCAGGTATTCCGGCCCGAACGACAGATCCTGGATGCCGTACGCAGTCGCGACGATGTCGCTCTGCTCCTGGCGCGCCAGCTCGGCGATCGCGTTGACCGCCGCGATTTCCATTTCGCGCGTGACCGTCGTCGCACCGGCGTCGAGCGCGCCGCGGAACAGGAACGGGAACACGAGCACGTTGTTCACCTGGTTCGGATAGTCGGTGCGGCCCGTGCACAACACCGCGTCCGGGCGCACTTCGAGCGCGAGTTCCGGCAGGATTTCCGGCGTCGGGTTCGCGAGCGCGAGGATCAGCGGCTTGGCGGCCATCTTCTTGACCATGTCCTGCTTGAGCACGCCGCCAGCCGACAGGCCGAGGAAGATGTCCGCGCCGTCGATCACCTCGGCGAGCAAGCGCGCGTCGGTTTCACGCGCGAAACGCTCCTTGTCCGGGTCCATCAGCTCGGTGCGGCCCTTGTAAACCACGCCCGCGAGGTCGGTCACGGTGATGTTGCCGAGCGGCAGGCCGATGTCGACGAGCAGGTCCAGACACGCGAGCGCCGCCGCGCCCGCGCCGGAGGCAACCAGCTTGACTTCCTTGATGTCCTTGCCGACGACCTTCAGGCCGTTGGTGACCGCCGCCGCGACGACGATTGCGGTGCCGTGCTGGTCGTCGTGG
>DATAQT010000269.1:0-18661 GCA_036264535.1 Paraburkholderia sp.
CGGCGTCAGCGCTTCGATATAAGCCGGGCGGCTGAAAATGCGCTCGGCGTACTTCATCAGCGGCGCGGCGTTCTTCGACAGCTCGATACCGTAGTGGTCGAGACGCCACAGCAGCGGCGCGATCGCGACGTCGAGCATCGAAAACTCTTCGCCGAGCATGTACTTGTTCTTCAGGAAGATCGGCGCGAGCTGCGTCAGGCGATCGCGGATCGCGAGGCGCGCCTTCTCGTGATTCTTCTCCGCCGCCTTGCCCTTCTCGTTTTCGAGTGTGCCGACGTGGACGAACAGCTCTTTCTCGAAGTTGAGCAGGAACAGGCGGGCCCGCGCGCGCTGCACCGGATCGGCCGGCATCAGTTGCGGGTGCGGGAAGCGCTCGTCGATGTACTCGTTGATGATGTTCGATTCGTACAGAATCAGGTCCCGTTCGACGAGAATCGGCACCTGACCGTACGGATTCATCACGGCGATGTCTTCCGGCTTGTTGAACAGGTCGACGTCGCGGATCTCGAAGTCCATGCCCTTTTCGAACAACACCAGCCGGCAACGCTGGGAGAACGGGCAAGTAGTGCCGGAATACAGAACCATCATGTTTACGTTTCCTCAAAAAGCTGAAGGGCCAGCGCGCGGAAAAACCGTTCAGCAGGTCTTTCCTGGCGCCGGCCCCACGCCGTGTAACGGCGTGATTATTTGATATGTTTCCAGTACGCGGCGTTCAGTCGCCAGGCGAAAAAGCTCAGGATACCGAGGAACAACAGCACCCACACGCCAAGTTGCTTGCGGGTTTGCTGCGTCGGTTCGGACATCCATGACAGGTACGACACGAGGTCGGCCACAGCAGAATCATAATCTACCGGCGACATCGTCCCCGGAGTCAGTTGCTGGAAGCCGAGGAATTTGTGTACCGTTTCGCCGGTTCTTTCGTCGGTTTCGTCGCCGAATTTCGCCGCGCGCTGCCCCTGAAGCTGCCACAGTACGTGAGGCATGCTCACGTTTTCATACACCAGATTGTTCCAGCCGGTCGGTCGCGTGTCGTCGCGGTAAAAACTGCGCAGATACGTGTACAGCCAGTCCGTGCCGCGCGCCCGCGCCTCCACCGACAGATCCGGCGGCGCCGCGCCGAACCACGCCTTCGCGTCTTCCGGGCGCATCGCCACGGTCATCGTGTTGCCGACCTTGTCGGTGGTGAACAGCAGGTTCGCCTGGATTTCGGTCGGCGTGATGCCGAGATCGGTCAGGCGGTTGTAGCGCATCAGGTTCGCGCTGTGGCAATTCAGGCAGTAGTTTACAAACAATTGCGCGCCGCGCTGCAAAGAAGCGAAATTGTTCGTGTTGTCCGGCGCGCGATCGAGCGGGAAATTCTCTTGCGCATGGGCCGGAGCGGCCAGAAGCGCGAGCACGGTCGCGCCGACCAGCGCGCACATCGAAAGCAGTTTATTCATCTTCGTGTTCTCCTGGCTCGCGATTAGTGAGGCTTGAACCGCACCCGTTCCGGCGGCTGCTTGAACTTGCCAAGCCGCGTCCAGAAAGGCATGCCGAGGAAAAACGCGAAGTAGATCAGCGCACAGATCTGGGCGATCAGCGTCGAGGCCGGCGATGGTGGCCGCGTGCCGAGGAAGCCGAGCGTCAGGAACGCGACCACGAAGATCCCGAAGAAAACCTTGTGGAAGAACGGCCGGTAGCGGATCGACCTGACCGGCGAGCGGTCGAGCCACGGCAGGAAGAACAGCGAAATCACCGCGCTGCCCATCACCACGACGCCCCAGAACTTCGACTCGGTGAACGCCATCGCGACGATCACCAGCACCGCGAGCAACGGCAGACCGAGCTTCCACTTGCCGCGGGCGCGCACGAGCGCGAGCAGCCCGAGCAGCGCGACGACGATCATCAGCACGATCTTGAATGGATCGGTGGTGGCGCGCAGCATCGCATAAAAAGCGGTGAAGTACCATACCGGCGCAATTTCCGACGGCGTCTGCAGCGGATTTGCGGGAATGAAGTTGTTCGCTTCAAGGAAGTACCCGCCCATTTCCGGCCCAAAGAAGATGATCGCCGCGAAGATCAGCAGGAAGATCGTCACGCCCATGAAGTCGTGCACGGAGTAGTACGGGTGGAACGGAATGCCGTCGAGCGGCACGCCATCCGGGCCCTTCTTCGCCTTGATCTCGATGCCATCCGGATTGTTCGAGCCGACTTCATGCAGCGCGACCAGGTGCGCGATCACGAGGCCGACCAGCACCAGCGGAATCGCGATCACGTGGAACGCGAAGAAGCGGTTCAGCGTGACGTCGGAGACCACATAGTCGCCGCGGATCCACAGCGACAGATCCGGTCCGATGAACGGAATCGCCGAGAACAGGTTGACGATCACCTGCGCGCCCCAGAATGACATCTGGCCCCACGGCAGCAGATAGCCGAAAAACGCCTCGGCCATCAGGCACAGGAAGATCAGGCAGCCGAAAATCCACACGAGCTCGCGCGGCTTGCGATACGAGCCGTACATGAGTCCGCGGAACATGTGCAGATACACGACGACGAAGAACATCGACGCGCCTGTGGAGTGCATGTAGCGGATCAGCCAGCCCCACGGCACCTCGCGCATGATGTACTCGACCGACGAGAACGCGAGCGTCGCATCGGGCTTGTAGTTCATCGTGAGGAAAATGCCGGTGACGATCTGGTTGACCAGCACCAGCAACGCGAGCGATCCGAAGAAGTACCAGAAGTTGAAGTTCTTCGGCGCGTAGTACTCGGAAACGTGCTTCTTCCACGTGGCGGTCATCGGGAAGCGCTGGTCGATCCAACCAGCCAGCCCGGTCGTCTCTACTTCGTGTTCGCTCGCCATTACGCTTCTCCTTTTTCGTCCTTCCCGATCACAAGGGCCGTCGCCGACGTGAACATGAAGCGCGGGATGTCGAGGTTCTGCGGAGCGGGTTTGTTCTTGAAGACGCGGCCGGCCATGTCGTAGGTCGAGCCGTGGCACGGGCACAGGAAGCCGCCGGGCCAGTCGTCGGGCAGGTTCGGCTGCGGACCTTCCTGGAAGCGCGGCGTTGGCGTACAGCCCAGATGCGTGCAAACGGCGACGGCGACCAGCAGATGCTTGTTCTCTGCGCGTGAACGGAATTCGTTGTTGCAGTAATCCGGCAGCGGCATCGAGAACGGATTCAGCGAGTGGGGATCCGCTACCTGGCCATCGGCTTTCTGGACATCGGCGAGCATGCGGTCCGTGCGGTTGATGATCCACACCGGCTTGCCACGCCAGGCAACCGTCATCATGTCGCCGGGCTTCAGACTACTGATATCGACTTCGACCGGGGCACCTGCTGCCTTGGCCTTTTCAGATGGTGCAAACGAACTAACAAAGGGTACGACAACGGCAACTCCTCCTATGCCGCCTGCTACGGTCGTCGCTACCAGCCAGTTACGGCGGCTGCCATCGACGCGTTCCTCTTCTTTGTCTCGCATCACACGCCCCACTTCTGAGTTGGATTTTTCCTTCACGTCGCTTCTACCGCCGCTAGTTTGCTCGAATGGAGTCGCCATTTACAAGGGCCGATTGCCAAAATCCGTGCGAAGCCCTTGATAACTCAGGGTTTGTCCGTACCGATCGCAAACTTTTTCACACCGCCTTTTAAGTGCCTTCTACGGTATTCATGCCTTTTTCTTCGTTAATGCAATTCGCAATTCAAACAGGATTAGGGATATCGATAAACAGGTGTTCGATATCGAACGATTCCGACAGATGCTTGCCCACCGCCTGCACGCCAAAACGTTCGGTCGCGTGGTGGCCGGCCGCGAGAAACGCGACACCGCTTTCCGCTGCCGTGTGCATCACCGACTCCGATACCTCGCCGGTCACGTAGACATCGACGCCCGCGTTGATCGCCGCGTCGAACATGCCTTGCGCGGCGCCCGTGCACCAGCCGACGCGGCGCAGTTGGAGATCCGGATCGCCGAACACGAGCGGCGTACGGCCGAGCGTCTGCTCGATTTCGGCGGTCAGGTGCGACAGCGTGATCGGCATCGGCAACGTGGCAAGCCAGCCGAGATCGTTCTCGCCAAAGCGCGCGTCGCTGATCCAGCCCATCTTCTCGCCGATCTGCGCGTTGTTGCCGAACTCGGGGTGATCGTCGAGCGGCAGGTGATAGGCGAACAGGTTCAGGTCGTTGGCGAGCAGCAGTTTCAGGCGCGCATGTTTGCGGCCGGTGATCTGCGGTGCCTCGTTGCGCCAGAAGTAGCCATGGTGGACCAGCACGGCGTCCGCGCCCCAGTCGAGCGCGGCCTCCAGAAAGGCCACCGACGCGGTCACGCCGGTCGCGAGCTTGTTGACCCGGCGGCGCCCTTCGACCTGCAATCCGTTCGGGCAATAGTCCTTGAAGCGCGCGGTTTCAAGGAGATTGTTCAAGTACAATTCAAGTTCAATCCGATCCATATAGACCTCTAGTCTGTCTTCAGATGCTTAGACGCTTCTGGCTGTTATTTGCCCAAGCGGTGACGGTGCTGTTGGCGCTGATGTTCATCATTGCGACCCTCAAACCGCAGTGGCTGCAGCGTCAAGGACAATTCGGCAGACAACTCGCCGAACCGATCGTCGCGCTGCGGGAAGTGGCGCCGGGCATCAGCAATGGCCACGCCGAAGCGTCCTACGCCGAAGCGGCGCAAAAGGCCATGCCCGCGGTCGTCAACGTGTTCTCCAGCAAGGATGGCTCACTGCCTCCCGACCCGCGCGCCAAAGACCCGCTGTTCCGCTACTTCTTCGGCGACAGGAACAATCGCAAGCAGCAGGAGCAGCCTGCCTCGAATCTCGGCTCAGGCGTGATAGTGAGTTCGGAAGGTTACATTCTAACGAACCAGCACGTCGTCGACGGCGCCGATCAGATCGAAGTCGCGCTTGCCGACGGCCGCACCGCCAGCGCGAAGGTCATCGGCATCGACCCCGAAACCGATCTGGCCGTGCTCAAGGTCAACATGACCAACCTGCCCACCATCACGCTCGGCCGGATGGACCAGACCCGCGTCGGCGACGTCGTGCTCGCGATCGGCAATCCGTTCGGCGTCGGCCAGACCGTAACGATGGGCATCGTCAGCGCGCTGGGCCGCAACCACCTCGGCATCAACACGTTCGAAAACTTCATCCAGACCGACGCGCCGATCAACCCCGGCAACTCGGGCGGTGCGCTCGTCGACGTGAACGGCAATCTGCTTGGCATCAACACCGCGATCTACTCGCGCTCGGGCGGCTCGCTCGGCATCGGCTTCGCGATTCCGGTGTCGACCGCGCGCAGCGTGCTCGAGAGCATCATCACGACCGGCACGGTCACGCGCGGCTGGATCGGCGTGGAACCGCAGGACGTGACGCCGGAAATCGCGGAGTCGTTCGGGCTCGATCAGAAGTCGGGCGCGATCGTCGCGGGCGTGCTGAAGAGCGGCCCGGCCGACCGCGCGGGTATCAAGCCCGGCGACATCCTGACGGGCGTGAACGGCCAGGAGATCACCGATACCACGCGTCTGTTGAACGTGATTGCGCAGATCAAGCCGGGCACGTCCGCGAAGGTGCATCTGGTGCGCAAGGGCCATCAGATCGATCTCGACGTGATGATCGGCAAACGCCCGCCGCCGCCGAAGCAGGCGCAAGAGGATAACGGCGGCGATCAGCCGGATGACGACGGCGGCTGAAGGTGCGTGAGGCTCCGCACCATGAAAAACGGCAGTCCGCGATGGACTGCCCTTTTCATTTGCCCGCCAGTTTTTCCATGTAGAGGCGGCCGCCACGCAACGTGCGGCGCCGACTCACGACAACCTCAACTCGACGGCGGGCTCGCATCCTCCACGACCACCGGCTGCTTGCCGACGATCAGCCGCGCCGCGATGATGCCCGCTTCGTACAGCACGATCAGCGGCACCGCGAGGATCAGCTGCGAAAACACGTCGGGCGGCGTCACGACGGCCGACACCACGAACGCACCGACGATCACATACGGCCGGATCTCCTTGAGCTTTTTCAGCGTCAACACGTTCATGCGCACCAGCAGCACGACGACGATCGGCACCTCGAACGTGACGCCGAACGCAATGAACATGGTCAGCACGAAGCTCAGGTAATTGTCGATATCGGTCGTCATCTGCGCGCCGAGCGGCGCGTTGTAGTGCGCCATCACGCGAAAGATGGTCGGAAACACGACGAAGTACGCGAACGCCATGCCGCAAAGAAACAGCGTATAGCTGCTCGCGACGAGCGGCCCGACCAGCTTCTTCTCGTGCTGATAGAGCCCCGGCGCGACGAACGCCCAGATCTGGTACAGCACGACCGGCAGCGCGATCACGAAGGCGACCATCATCGTCACCTTCATCGGCACGAAGAACGAGCCGGTGACGTCGGTGACGATCATCTTGCCGTCCTTCGGCAGATTCATCATCAGCGGCCGCGCGAGCAGTTTGAAGATGTCCGGCGCCCAGTACACGAGCCCGATAAACACGACGATGACGGCGAGCCCCGCACGGATGATCCGGTCACGCAGTTCGACGAGGTGGGAAATGAAGGTCTCTTCAGCGCCTTCGGTCTGGGATTGCTGGGGGTCGCTCACACCGGCCCTCGGTTATAGATTGTCGATCTGAACATCAGAGAAACCGCGTCGGCCGACGCAGGTTGGCAGGTGTGTGCCGCGCCACGCGCGCGGCGCCCGACTGCACGCGCGTGCGACGTAGACTCGCGCGCTTGTACCAGGTGGGCGTGGCGCTCTGCTGGACGCGCCAGTTCTTGCGTTTGGGTGCGGCGGCCGGCGTAGTGACCGGCCACGACGAGCCACCGGTGCTGCCGGCGTCTTCGAGCGCGCCGCCGGCTATGCTCGGCGACACCGACGTACCGCTACTCCACGCTTCGTTCAGTTCATTCTCATGCTTGCGCAAGTTGTCCTGAACCGCCGTTTCGACATTGGTCGCGGCCTTCTCGAACTCGGTCTTCATGCGCCGCAATTCGTCGAGCTCGATTTCGCGTGTGACCTCGGCCTTCACGTCGTTGATGTACCGCTGCGCGCGGCCGAATAGCGCGCCGGCCGTGCGAGCGACACGCGGCAGGCGCTCAGGCCCGAGGACGACCAGCGCGACGACGCCGATCAGCGCCATCTTGGTTAGACCGAGGTCCAGCATGAAGTGGAATGTCCGTCAGAAACGCGGGAACGGCGCGAACGCCGCGGCTTAGCGGTAGTCGCCCGAATGGGGCGCCTTTTCCTTCGCTTCGACGTCCACCGCGCCGTTGCGCGGCAGCTCGCGCTGCTGTTGCGTGTCGCCCGACGGCGATTCGGCTTCCTTCATGCCTTCCTTGAAGCCCTTCACAGCGCCGCCCAGGTCACTGCCCATGTTGCGCAGCTTCTTCGTGCCGAACACGAGCGCAACGATCAACAGAACGATCAACCAATGCCAAATACTCAACGAACCCATGACTACTCTCCTTAACCCCGACGCCGCATCTCGATGCGGCAAATTTGCCTAATCTGAAGCGCGTGCGCTTCGTCTCCATGTATCTCTACGTTACCGCAGGTCGCCCCGACTCGCTCGCGATGCGCGCGTCGTATCCACCATTGTCATTGTGGCGCGACGACCGCGTCGCGGTTATTACACAGCGGTAAAAACAACGGCGGCGCTATTGTCCTCGACCAAAACTCGCGACGGTGTGCATTTGTCACGTATCGCGCATGAAACGCGAATCCGCGCTCAGCCCATGCGTTGCCAGGGACGCGGTCCCGCGAGAATGTGCGCGTGCAGGTGATACACCTCCTGACCACCGCCCGGACCGGTATTGATTACCGTGCGAAAGCCCGTTTCGCCGCCGGTGTATGCGACCCCCAATTGCCCGGCCAGACGCGCGGTCAAGACAAGCATTCTACCAAGCAGAGGCGCGTCGCTTTCGGTGCAGTTCGACAGCGTCGCGATGTGCTTGCGAGGAATCACCAGTACGTGCGTTTCGGCCGCCGGACGGATGTCGCGAAAGGCGACGAACTCGTCGTCTTCGTGGACCTTGGTCGACGGGATTTCGCCAGCGGCGATCTTGCAGAAAAGACAGTTCGGATCGTGACTCATCGAATTCCTGACGCGATGTAACTTGAGCGAGCGAAGCCGCACGCGACGAGGTTCGACCCGAAAGCCGGCCCGCCCATACGGACCGGCTAGCGTTCAGACCCAGCCGGCCGGATTCGCAAACGGCTTGTTATCGTACAGGTACAACCAGCCTTTGATAATACGGTACAGCATCCATATGCTGACGGCCCACAGCACCGGAATGCCGATCACCACGAGCAGCAGCAACGCGCCGATCGCGTAACCGACGAGGCCCAGCCAGAACGTGCGGATCTGCCACTCGAAGTGCGCTTCGTACGGCGTGCCGGCCACGTCCGGCCGCTTGACGTAGTTGATGATGATGGCGATCAGAATGGTGAGCCCGCCGGTCAGCCAGTGGACCGCATAGAGCGCGTACAGCACGTGCGTGAGGGTGCGCAGGCTGCGCTCGCGTTCAGGCTCCATCGCGTGGCGGTAGACCGGCGGCGGATAGCTTCCTTGCGGCTGTTCCATGCTTGCGTCCTCCCGAAGGTGCGGTTACCGCTATATAGGTCCCGGCGCGCGCGACTTCAACCGGAAACGCCAGATTTGCGCCCCGCTTGCTCAGTCGCCGTTCTCTTCGCGCTCGCGGCTCTTGCGCAGTGCCTTTTCCTCGATGCCCGACAGGCCTTCGCGTCGCTCCAGTTCGGCGACCACGTCGGCGGGGCTCAGATCGAAATGCGACAGCATCACCAGGCAGTGGAACCACAGGTCCGCGACCTCGCTGACCAGCGCCTTCGGCGCGCCGCCGTGGCGCGCGTCCTTCGCGGCCAGCACGACTTCGGTGGCTTCTTCGCCGATCTTCTTCAGCACCGCGTCGTCACCCTTGTGGAACAGGCGCGAGACGTACGAGATGTCCGGATCCCCACCCTTGCGGCTATCGATCACCGCCGCCAGGCGCAGCAGCGTATCGAGCGTGGAAGCCTCGGCGGACGACCGGTTTTGCGTGGATTGCGTCATTTGTAGATGTGTTCTGGGTCTTTCAGCACGGGATCGACGGCCTGCCAGTCGCCGTCGTTCACCGAACCTTCGAATTTCTGGAAAAAGCACGAGTGGCGGCCAGTGTGGCACGCGATGCCCGACACCTGCTCGACTTTCAGCAGCACGACGTCTTCGTCGCAATCGAGCCGCACTTCATGCACATGCTGCGCGTGGCCCGACTCCTCGCCCTTGAACCACAGGCGCTGGCGCGAGCGCGAGAAATAAACCGCGCGGCCGGTCTCGACGGTCTTCGCGAGAGCCTCGCGGTTCATCCACGCGAACATCAGCACGTCGTTCGTCGACGCCTCCTGCGCGATCACCGGCACGAGGCCGTTCGCGTCCCATTTGACCTTGTCGAGCCAATTCACCGCCGAGGGATTCGTCACGTCACAACCTCACCGAAATGCCCTGGTCGGCCATGAAGCGCTTGGCCTCGCCGACCGTGTGTTCGCCATAGTGGAAGATGCTCGCGGCGAGCACCGCGTCCGCGTGACCGCTCTTGATACCGTCGGCCAGATGCTGCAGATTGCCGACGCCACCCGAGGCGATCACCGGCACCGGCACCGCGTCCGACACCGCGCGCGTGAGCGCGAGGTCGAAGCCGCTCTTGGTGC
The DNA here is from genome assembly GCA_036264535.1 of Paraburkholderia sp. Lineage (GTDB taxonomy): Bacteria > Pseudomonadota > Gammaproteobacteria > Burkholderiales > Burkholderiaceae > Paraburkholderia. The sequence goes on from DATAQT010000269.1 coordinate 9,684, forward strand.
CGTCGCGGTCCATGCTGGTCAGCAGGATTTCGCCCGCGCCGAGCTCGGCCATCTTGCGCGCCCATTCGACCGCATCCAGGCCGGTCGCTTTCCGACCGCCGTGCGTGAATACTTCCCAGCGCGGCGTTTCGCCGTCCGCCGACACGCGCTTCGCGTCGATCGCGACGACGATGCACTGCGAGCCGTATTTGTCGGTCGCGTCCTTCACGAGCTGCGGATTCGCGACCGCCGACGAGTTCATGCTGATCTTGTCGGCGCCCGCGTTGAGCAGCCGCCGCACGTCTTCGACCGCGCGTACGCCGCCGCCGACCGTCAGCGGAATGAACACCTGCGAGGCGACCGCCTCGATGATCGGCAGGATCAGGTCGCGCTGATCCGAGGTCGCGGTGATGTCGAGGAACGTGAGCTCGTCGGCACCCTGGTCGTCGTAACGGCGCGCGATTTCGACCGGATCGCCCGCGTCGCGCAGTTCGACGAAATTGACGCCCTTGACCACGCGGCCCGCGGTGACGTCGAGACAGGGGATGATGCGTTTAGCTAGAGCCATGATTGTGCAATTCTGCCAATACCGCTGATGAGGCCGCTCGCTTGCGGGCAAGCGGCACGGTGTCGGCGCGAGCGTCTGCGTCGCGCCGCGGGTGGGGTGCCGGCCGGAGGCTGGCGATTCGGGTGCGTGATCGTGCGACTCGCGCTACCGCCTGGCCGTCGTCGTTCGAGCGGGCGCCGCAATCCGGCGAAAGCGCCGCGCTAGTAGCCGACGTAGCGGCCCGACACGCGCCGCCGACGCCGCGCTTAAGCGTCGTCCGCTTCGCGCAGCCGGTCCGCGAGCGTTTGCGCGGCCGCGAAGTCGAGGTCGCCCGAATAGATCGCGCGGCCGCAAATCACGCCCTCGATGCCCTCGCCTTCGACTTCGCACAGCGATTCGATGTCCGCGAGGTTCGACAGACCGCCGCTCGCGATCACCGGAATCTTGACCGCGCGAGCGAGGCGCACCGTCGCTTCGATGTTGATACCCTGCAGCATGCCGTCGCGGCCGATGTCGGTGTAAATGATCGACTCGCAGCCGTAGTCCTCGAACTTGCGTGCGAGGTCGGCCACCTCGTGACCGGTCAGCTTGCTCCAGCCGTCGGTCGCGACCTTGCCGTCTTTCGCGTCGAGACCGACGATGATGTGGCCGCCGAACGCAGTGCACGCATCCTGCAGAAAGCCGGGGTTCTTCACCGCGGCCGTGCCGATGATCACGTACGACAGGCCGTCGTCCAGATAGCGCTCGATCGTGTTCAGGTCGCGGATACCACCACCGAGCTGAACCGGAATCCGGCCGCCCACTTCGTCGATGATCGCCCGGATCGCATCGCCGTTCTTCGGCTTGCCGGCGAACGCGCCATTCAGATCGACCAGATGCAGACGGCGCGCGCCCCGGTCGACCCAATGTCGGGCCATTGCCGCCGGTTCCTCGGAGAAAATCGTCGCCTGGTCCATATCGCCTTGCTTGAGGCGTACACACTGACCATCTTTCAGGTCGATGGCGGGAATCAGCAGCATAGCAATCGGGTGTTATCTGGGAGTGGATTGAAGGTCGACGGTAGCGGCTGGCAAGTCAGCCCGCCACGACACCGTCTCGCTAGTTTAGTACAACTCGTTCGGCGCTCCAGTGGGGCGCCGATCCGATGCGGGACCGCGGCGCCGCGCGACGCACGCGCGGCAACGGGATAAAGAAAGGCGTTCACGGGTTCCAGTGCACGAAGTTGCGATACACACGCAAACCCGCCTCGGCGCTCTTTTCAGGGTGGAATTGGGTGGCGAAGATGTTATCTCGCGCTACCGCCGAGGTAAAGGGCACGCCGTAGACCGTCTCGCCCGACGTGTGCGCCGGGTTCTCCGGCACCACGTAGTAGCTGTGCACGAAGTAGAAGAACGCGTTGTCGGCGACGCCGTCCCACAGCGGATGCGGCTGCGCCTGACGCACACGGTTCCAGCCCATCTGCGGGACCTTGAAGCGCGAGCCGTCGTCCTGCACCTGGCCTTCGAGCTCGAAGCGCAACACCTTGCCGGGCAGGAGACCCAGCCCCGGCGTGTCGCCCTCGGCGCTCCAGTCGAACAGCATCTGCTCACCGACGCACACGCCCATCAGCGGCTTGCTGCGCGACGCCTCGACGACCGCTTCCTGCAAACCGGACGCGCCGAGACTGCGCATGCAGTCGGGCATCGCGCCCTGGCCGGGTAGCACCACGCGGTCGGCCGCGCGGATCGCTTCGGGACGATCGACGATCGCCACGTCCGCTTCCGGCGCGGCTTTGCGCAATGCCTGAGCAACCGAGCGCAGGTTGCCCATACCGTAATCCACAATCGCTATCGAAGTTTTCATTTCAAGTTTGGCCGCTCTGCCTTCAATCCATCGACGCCGCCGCGCGGCGTCGAACGACGTGCCGGCAAATGCGGTCCTGCCCGATGAGTCGCCTGAAGGTGAGTGGCCTGAAGACGTTGGAGACGGTGAACCCGTGTTAAGGCCTGCTACGGCCGTTACGTTAGAGGCTGCCTTTGGTCGACGGAATCTGGCCGGCCGCGCGCTCGTCGAGTTCGACGGCCATGCGCAGCGCGCGCCCGAACGCCTTGAACACCGTTTCGAGCTGATGGTGGGCGTTGATGCCGCGCAGGTTGTCGATGTGCAGCGTCACGCCGGCATGGTTCACGAAGCCGCGGAAGAATTCGATCGACAGGTCGACGTCGAACGTGCCGATGCGCGCGCGCGTGAACGGCACGTGGAACTCGAGGCCCGGACGGCCGGAAAAATCGATCACGACGCGCGACAGCGCTTCGTCGAGCGGCACGTAGGAATGACCGTAGCGGCGGATGCCCTTGCGATCGCCGATCGCCTGCGCGACGGCCTGGCCGAGTGTGATGCCGGTGTCTTCGACCGTGTGATGATCGTCGATATGCAGGTCGCCATGCGCTTCGATCTCGAGGTCGAACAACCCGTGGCGGGCGATCTGGTCGAGCATGTGGTCCAGGAACGGCACACCGGTGGCCAGCTTCTGCTGGCCGGTGCCGTCCAGGTTGATCTTCACACGGATCTGCGTTTCGCTGGTGTTGCGAACGACTTCCGCAAGGCGCATGGCAATTCCTCGAATCTGGCTTAAAAGCGCTAGTAATGTGGGGTGGAAAAAATGGCGTGCTGGCCGGTGCAGTCGCTCGGCGCGGCGGATTACCGCAACACGAGCTTCAGGCCGGCGAGCAACTGGGCGTTCTCGTGGGGCGAACCGACGGTCAACCGCACGCAATTAGCCAGCAATGGATGCATTTTACTCACGTTTTTGATCAGCACCCGCGCGGTGAGCAGGGTTTCGAACAGCACCGACGCATCGGGCACGCGCACGAGCAGGAAGTTGCCCGCGCTAGGGAACACTTCGGCGCCCGGCAGCGCCGCCACTTCCTGCGCGAGCTTCGCGCGCTCGTCGCGCAATTGCGCGGCCTGCGCGTCGAGCACGCCGATGTGGTCGAGCAGGAAATCGGCGGTGGCTTGCGTCAGCACGTTGGTGTTGTATGGCGGGCGCACCTTGTCGAACTCGGTCAGCCACACGGGCTTGCCGACCAGGTAACCGAGGCGGATGCCCGCAAGGCCCAGCTTCGACACCGTGCGCATCACGACGACGTTGTCGAACTGGTCGGCGCGCGGCAGCCAGCTCTTCTGCGCGAACGGCTGATACGCCTCGTCGATCACGACGAGACTGCCGGCCGCCGCGGCAATGATGCGCTCGATGTCCGCGTCGTCGAACAGCGTACCGGTGGGGTTGTTCGGATACGCGAGATAGATGATCGCCGGTTCATGCTCGGCGATCGCCGCGAGCATCGCGTCGGTGTCGAGCGTGAAGTCGGGTTTCAGCGGCACGCCGACGAACTCGAGATTCGCGAGCTTCGCCGACATCTGATACATGACAAACCCCGGCACCGGCGCGAGCACCTTCGCGCCCGGCTTCGCGCACGCGACCGACATGATGCTGATGATTTCATCCGAGCCGTTGCCGAGCAGCACGTCGCAACCGGCCGGCACGCCCATCACGTGACGGATGCGCTCGATCAGCTGCTCGGGACGCGGCGCCGGATAACGGTTCAGCGCGACGCCGGCCAGACGCTCGCCGAGATGCGCGGCGAGCTCCGGCGGCAGCGGAAACGGGTTTTCCATCGCGTCGAGCTTGATGAAGCCGGTGGCGTCCGGAACCGGATAGCTCGTCATTGCGAGCACGTCGCTGCGGATGATGTCTTGAGGTGTCGTCATAGCGTCAGGGGCCGGCGCCTGCGAAAAACGCCGGGGCGGCGTCGTCGGCGCAGGGCCGCTCGGATTGGTCTGTGTCGTAGTTATTGAACGAAGGGCGGGTGGGCGCGATCCGTCGCTCGAGCGGGTGGAAGCGGGAATACGTGGAAGCCGCCCTCGCCGCTTCTCCTTTTCCCGCCCGCGCTTACGCCGCCTCAGCCGCGTTCGTTGTTGTTCTGCCGCATCCGGTATTCGGCGCTGCGGGCGTGCGCTTGCAGACCTTCGCCGTATGCGAGTTCAGCGGCGATCTCGCCAAGTGTCTGCGCACCTTCCGCGCTGACCTCGATCAGACTCGAACGCTTCAAGAAATCATAGACGCCGAGCGGCGACGAGAAGCGTGCGGTACGCGAGGTCGGCAGCACGTGGTTCGGGCCCGCGCAGTAGTCGCCGAGGCTCTCGCTCGTGTAACGGCCGAGGAAGATCGCGCCCGCGTGGCGGATCTGCTGCCCCCACTGATGCGGCTCCAGTGCCGAGATTTCGAGGTGCTCCGGTGCGATGTCGTTGGCGATCGCGCAGGCCTCGGCCATGTCGCGCACCTTGATCAGCGCGCCGCGGTTTTCGAGCGACGTGCGAATCACGTCGCGGCGCGGCATCGTGGGCAGCAGTTCGTCGATCGCTTCCTGCACACGCGCGATGAACGCATCGTCCGGACACAGCAGGATCGACTGCGCGAGCTCGTCGTGCTCGGCCTGCGAGAACAGGTCCATCGCGACCCAGCGCGGATCGGTCGTGCCGTCGCACAGCACGAGGATTTCCGACGGCCCGGCGATCATGTCGATGCCGACCGTGCCGAACACCCGACGCTTCGCCGACGCGACATACGCGTTGCCGGGGCCGCAGATCTTGTCGACCGCGGGCACGCTCTGCGTGCCGTACGCGAGCGCGCCCACCGCCTGCGCACCGCCGATCGTGAACACGCGATCGACGCCGCCGAGCAGTGCCGCCGCGAGCACGAGCGGATTCTTCACACCGTCCGGCGTCGGCACGACCATCACGATTTCGCGCACGCCGGCCACCCGCGCCGGAATCGAGTTCATCAGCACCGACGACGGATAAGCGGCCTTGCCGCCCGGCACGTAGATCCCCGCGCGATCGAGCGGCGTGACCTTCTGGCCGAGCACGGTGCCATCCGCTTCGGTGTACTGCCAGCTATGGCTGCCGCACTCGATCTTCTGCTTCTCGTGATAGCCGCGCACGCGCGCCGCCGCCGCTTCGAGCGACGCACGCCGCCTCGGCTCGAGACTTTCGAGCGCCGCTTCGAGCTCGGACATCGGCAGCTCGAGCTCGGCCACGCTTTTCGCATCGATGCGATCGAAGCGGTTCGTGTACTCGAGCACCGCCTCATCGCCGCGTGCCTTCACGTCGTTCAGAATCTGCGCGACCGAGCGCTCGATGGCTTCGTCTTCGCTCGCCTCGAACGCGAGTACCGCATGCAGCGACTTGTGGAAGTCGCGAGCGGTGGAATCGAGTTTGCGAATCTTGATAGACATACAGGTATCCGTTTCGGTAAGGCGCTCAGTCGCAGCGTGATCAGAGTGCCATCGTCAGTCAGGCCGCCGGGGCACCGGCATTCGACGACGCATTGGCAAACGCGTCGAGAATCGGCCGCAACGCAGCGCGTTTGAGCTTCAGCGCTGCCTGGTTCACCACGAGGCGCGAAGAAATCTGCATGATCTCCTCCACCTCGACAAGATTGTTCGCACGCAGCGTATTGCCCGAGCTGACCAGGTCGACGATCGCGTCGGCGAGGCCTACCAGCGGCGCGAGTTCCATCGAACCGTACAGTTTGATCAGATCGACGTGAACGCCCTTGGCGGCGAAATGCTCACGTGCAGTTTCAACGTACTTGGTCGCGACACGCAGACGCGCGCCCTGGCGCACCGCGTTCGCATAATCGAAACCCGCCGCGACCGCGACCGACATCCGGCAACGCGCGATGTCCAGGTCGACCGGTTGATAGAGGCCGCTGCCGCCATGCTCGAGCAGCACGTCCTTGCCGGCCACGCCGAAGTCGGCCGCGCCGTACTCGACATAGGTCGGCACGTCGGTCGCGCGCACGATGATCACGCGCAGATTCGCGTCGGTGGTCGGCAGGATCAGCTTGCGCGACGTTTCCGGGTCTTCCGCGACTTCAATGCCGGCCGCCGCGAGCAGCGGCAGCGTTTCTTCGAAGATACGCCCTTTCGACAACGCGAGCGTGAGCGGCGCGCTCACCGCCGGCGACGACGACGTCTGCGGCATCGAACTCATGCCTCGCTCCCGGAGACACGGCGCACCTTCGCGCCGATCGCGTTCAGCTTCGCTTCCATGCGATCGTAGCCGCGATCGAGGTGATAGATGCGGTCGATCAGCGTCTCGCCATCGGCGCGCAGCGCGGCGATCACGAGGCTCGCGGAGGCGCGCAGATCGGTGGCCATCACCTTCGCGCCGGAGAGTTTCTCGACGCCGCTCACGAGCGCGGTATTGCCGTCGATCGTGATGCTCGCGCCGAGGCGGTTCAGTTCCTGCACGTGCATGAAGCGGTTTTCAAAGATCGTCTCGACGATCTGGGAGGTGCCATCGGCGATCGTGTTGAGCGCCATGAACTGCGCCTGCATGTCGGTCGGGAACGCCGGGTATTCGGAGGTACGGAACGTCACCGCGCTCGGGCGCTTGTCCATGCGCACGCGCATCCAGTCGTCGCCTTCGTCGACCGTCACGCCCGCTTCACGCAGCTTTTCCGTCACAGCTTCGAGCAGCAGCGGACGCATCTTGCGCAGCGTGACGTCGCCGCCGGCCGCCGCGACCGCGCACAGGAACGTGCCCGCTTCGATGCGGTCCGGAATCACCGTGTGCTTGGCGCCGTGCAACTTGTCGACGCCGTGGATCACGAGGCGGTCGGTGCCGATGCCGTCGATCTGCGCTCCCATCGCGACGAGCAGATGCGCGAGGTCGACCACTTCGGGTTCGCGCGCGGCGTTCTCGATGACCGTCTCGCCTTCGGCGAGCACCGCCGCCATCAGCAGGTTCTCGGTGCCGGTCACGGTGATCATGTCGGTAACGATGCGCGCGCCCTTCAGACGCTTCGCGCGCGCTTCGATGAAGCCGTGCTCGATCGTGATCTCGGCGCCCATCGCCTGCAGACCCTTGATGTGCTGATCGACCGGACGCGCGCCGATCGCGCAGCCGCCCGGCAGCGACACGCGCGCATGACCGAAGCGCGCGACGAGCGGACCGAGCACGAGGATCGACGCGCGCATCGTCTTGACCATCTCGTACGGCGCGACGACGTTGTCGACCTTCGAGGCGTCGAGCGCGACGCGCCCTTCGCCGGCTTCGATGCGCACGCCCATCTGGCCGAGCAGCTTGAGCATCGTGCGCACGTCCTGCAGATCGGGCACGTTCTCCAGATGCACCGGATCGGCGCTCAGCAGACCCGCGCACAGGATCGGCAATGCCGCGTTCTTCGCACCCGAGACGACAACTTCACCGGAGAGCGGGTAGCCACCTTCAATGATGAGTTTATCCATGCCTGTCGGTTCCTGATCGGCCCGGTTCGCGCCCGGACCTGCTTTGTCTGTGTTCGGCGCGCCGCTAGCGGTGTCGCGCCCTTCCTGAGTAATTCGCACTAAATTTCCAGATTACGCGTTCTGCCATTCGGCGGGCGTCAGCGTCTTCATGCTGAGCGCGTGGATTTCTTCGCGCATGCGGTCGCCGAGCGCCGCATACACGAGTTGATGACGCTGGATCAGCCGCTTGCCCTCGAAGCTCGGCGAGACGATCGTCGCAAAGAAATGCTGACCGTCGCCTTCGACTTCGAGATGCTGGCACGCGAGCCCAGCCGCTATGTACTGCTTGACCTGCTCGGGAGTCGGCAACATGAGAGAAGCTCCTCGTCAGTGGCGCAGCTTGTAGCCGGTGGCGAGCATGCGCATCGCCACGACAGCCAGCACCACGAAGAAACCGGCGACGATCGCGAGGCTCACGAGCGGGTCGATATCCGACACGCCGAAAAAGCCATAGCGAAAGCCGTCGATCATGTAGAAAAACGGATTGAGCCGCGACACCTCGCGCCATACCGGCGGCAGCGAATGAGTCGAGTAAAACACGCCGGAAAGGAACGTGAGCGGCATGATCAGGAAGTTCTGGAACGCGGCGAGCTGGTCGAACTTCTCGGCCCAGATGCCGGCGATCAGACCCAGTGTGCCGAGGATCGCCGCGCCGAACATCGCGAACACGATGATGTAGAGCGGCGCGGTAAAGGCGAGCGGCACGAACCAGATCGTCACGATGAACACGCCGAAGCCGACGCACAGGCCGCGTGCAACGGCTGCGAGCACATAGGCCGCGAACATCTCGTAGTGCGACAGCGGCGGCAGCAGGACGAACACGAGATTGCCCGTGATCTTCGACTGGATCAGCGACGACGAACTGTTCGCGAAGGCGTTCTGCAACACGCTCATCATGACGAGGCCCGGCACGAGGAAGCTTGTATAGGCCACGCCCGGATAAACCTGGACGTGACTCGTCAGCGCATGCCCGAAGATCATCAGATACAGGAGCGCCGTGATGACCGGTGCGAGCACCGTTTGGAACGCAACCTTGTAGAAGCGCAGAATTTCTTTGTAGAACAGGGTACGAAAGCCGCTCATGAAAGGCCCTCGATGACTTCCGGCTCGTTCATCAC
>DATAQT010000296.1:0-1896 GCA_036264535.1 Paraburkholderia sp.
CACGCGCGTGCTCGAAATTGGCGGCCCAGTCGTAAAGCAGCGCGCGATCGATCGCGTCCCAGCGCTGCGTCTCCCAATCGCCGAAATTCATTTCCTTCAGACGATCGTCGTGACTGAGCACGCAGCCGAAGTCGTTCGCTATCTCGGCAGCGAGCGCCGAGCAGCGCGTCAGCGGACTCGACATCAACACGCGCGGCGCCGGCACCTGCAATCTGGCGAGCTTCAACGCGAGCGCGCTCGACGATATCTCGGCGTCGTCGGCAAGCGCGACGTCGCTGTGGCCGTAACACACGCCCGCATCGAGCGCGACGGCGGGATGGCGAATCAGGACGATATCCATGCGAGCCCCACCAGGTAGATGCTCAATTCGAAAATCTGCTGCGCGAAGCCGAGGCAGTCGCCGGTGTAACCGCCAATGCGTCTAACGAAATAACGGCCCATTGCAAAGCGCAGCGCGCTCAGAACCGCGAACGTCAGACCCGCGAAGCGCCAGTCCGGCGCGCCGGGCCCATTCGGCCACAGCAGCCACGGCAAACCGAACAGCGCCGCGCACAGCAACGCGGGGCCGCTCAAACGCTGCGCGACCGGCTTGGCTTTGCCTTCGGCGCGCACGTAGTCGAGCGTGGCCAGATAACTGATCGCGCACGCGCGGCTCGCCGCATGCGCGGCAATCATCAGACTTGCGGCACGCAGCGGCGGCAGCGCCGCGAGCGTTTGCCACTTCAACGCGAGCGCGATCACCAGTGCGATGGCGCCAAATGCGCCGATGCGCGAGTCGTGCATGATGCGCAACACGTCGTCGCGCGTATAGGCGCCACCGAACGCATCGACGCAATCGGCGAGACCGTCTTCGTGAAACGCTCCCGTCACCAGCAGCGACGCGGCCATCGACAACAGCACCGCCACGCCCGCCGGAAACACGCGCAGCGCCGCGAGATAGACCAGCGCGCTCGACGCGCCGATCAATACGCCGACGAATGGAAAATAGCGCGCCGCCGCATTCAGATAATGCGGCTCGTAGCCGACCCAGCGCGGCACAGGCACGCGCGTGAAATAACCGAGCGCCGTGAAGAAATAACGCAGTTCCGCGAGCGGGTTCATGAGTGGGCCGGATACCTGCTGGTTGCCGTGGACCGGATCACGCGTCGCGATTCGCGACGCCTGCCGAATCGAAGCTCGCCATCTCGTTGACGAACGCCACCGCCGCGCGCAGCAGCGGCACAGCAAGCGCCGCGCCCGTGCCTTCGCCGAGACGCATGTCGAGCGACAGCAACGGCAGCGCGCCGAAATGATCGAGCATGCGCCGGTGCCCCGCCTCGTTCGACGCATGCGCGAACACGCAGTACTCGCGCACGCTCGGCGCGAACGCATCGGCGATCAGCAGCGCGGAGGTCGCGATGAAGCCGTCGACGAGTATCGTCATCCGCGCTTCGGCGGCCGCGAGATACGCGCCGGTCATCATCGCGATCTCGAAGCCGCCGAAGGTGGCGAGCACGTCGAGCGGACCGGTGGTCTCCGCGTGACGCGCGAGCGCCGACGCGAGCACGTTGCGCTTTTTCGCGAGCCCCGCGTTGTCGAGACCGGTGCCACGGCCGACGCATTCATCGATCGACACGCCGCACAAACGGCTCATCAGACACGCGGCCGCCGAGGTGTTCGCAATCCCCATCTCGCCGAAACCGATCACGTTGGTGCCGAGCGCCGCGTGATGGCGCACGCGCTGCGCGCCCGCCTGCATCGCCACGAGCGCCTGGGCATGCGTCATGGCGGGTTCATGCGCGAAGTTGCGCGTGCCGCTCGCCACCGCAATGTCGACGAGGCCATCCGTCGACGGCAGCGGCGTCGCGATGCCCGCGTTGACCACTTCGAGTTCGATGCCGGCGACCCGGCTCAACG
>DATAQT010000319.1:0-1521 GCA_036264535.1 Paraburkholderia sp.
TTGTTTGCCCGCTCATGCATCCGAAGAAGGCTGGATGGGATGCGCCACGAACCGCGACAGCCTTTGCGGCCGGCTAGCGCTTCCAGTCCGGCGCGCGTTTGTCGATGAACGCCTGCACGCCTTCGAGCGCCGAGTCGTCCATCATGTTGCAGGCCATCGTCTGGCCGGCGAGCTGGTAAGCCGCCTCGATACCCATTTCGAGCTGGCGATAGAACAGGCCCTTGCCGGCGCTCACGGCGTCGACGGGTTTCGCGCAGATGCTGGCGGCAAGTTGCGCGAGCTCCGCGTCGAGCGCATCCGCCGGGACCACGCGGTTCACGAGGCCCTGCTGCTTCGCTTCGGCGGCATCGATGAAATCGCCGGTCAGCAGCATTTCAAGCGCCGCCTTGCGCGACAGGTTGCGTGACAGCGGCACCGAAGGCGTCGCGCAGAAGAGCCCCAGGTTCACGCCCGAGACCGCGAAACGCGCGGTGTCGGCCGCGACCGCCAGATCGCACATCGCCACCAGTTGACAGCCGGCCGCCGTCGCAATGCCCTGCACCCGCGCGATCACCGGTTGCGGCAGACGCTGGATCGTCATCATCAGCTTCGTGCAGCGGGCGAACAGCCGCTGGTAATAAGCCAGTGACGGCGCCGCGCGCATTTCCTTCAGATCGTGGCCCGCGCAGAACGCACGCCCCGCGCCGGCAATCACGACCACGCGCGCATCCGACTGCGCGATCGCCGTCAGCACGTTCTGCAAGTCGTCGAGCAAAGCTTCGGAGAGCGCGTTGAACGCGTCGGGCCGGTTCATCGTCAGCAGCACGACGCCCGGCACCCGATACGCATCGTGTTTGATCTCGATCAGTGAAGCGCTGCGCGCGTCGGCATTCATGGCTCGCTCCTCATTGCGTTGCGTTACGTCGATGCAGCCCGTGGCGCGGCAGGCTCAGATTCCGGCCAGCGAGCGCACGTGCGCGACCACGCTGCGCCCGAGCGCCGACAGGTTGTAGCCGCCCTCCAGACAACTGACGATCCGCCCGCGCGCATAGCGCTTCGCGATCTCGCGCATCTGATCGGTGATCCACGCGTAGTCGTCTTCGACGAGTCCCATGTTGCCGAGGTCGTCCTCGCGATGCGCGTCGAAACCGGCCGAGATGAACAGCATCTCCGGCTTGAATTCGTGCAGGCGCGGCAGCCACAGCATGTCCACCGCCTCACGCACCGCCATGCCGTTCGAGCGCGCCGACATCGGCACGTTGCACATGTTGGGCGCCTGGTTGTCGGCGCCGGTGAACGGATAGAACGGATGCTGGAAGATGCTGCACATCAGCACGCGCGGGTCGCCCGAGAAAGCCGCTTCGGTGCCGTTGCCGTGATGCACGTCGAAGTCGATGATCGCGACACGCTCCATGCCGTGCACGTCGAGCGCGTGACGCGCGGCGATCGCGACATTGTTGAAGAAGCAGAAGCCCATTGCGCGGGCCGGCTCCGCATGGTGGCCAGGCGGCCGCACGCTGCAGAACGCATTGTCGTAGCGGC
>DATAQT010000353.1:0-1783 GCA_036264535.1 Paraburkholderia sp.
TCATCGTCGATGCTTACGCGGCCGGCGATACCGAGGCCGCCGCCGCTCACTATCAGCAGTGGCTGCCGCTCATCAACTACGAGAATCGCCAGGGCGGCCTCGCATCGTGCAAGGCGCTGATGAAGGAAGGCGGCGTGATCCGCTCGGACGCGGTGCGTCATCCGCTGCCGCAGATGCATCCGGCGACACGCGAAGGGCTGTTGAAGATCGCGCGCCGGCTCGACCCGCTCGTGTTGCGCTGGGGCCGATAAGCACCTCGAAGCGCAGCGGGGCGTCAGCCCGCGTGCGGACGCGTGCGGGCTGGACGGCGGCACACGATTGCCGCTACCCTAGGGCCTGTCCACAAGCCCGCGCCCCATGCAAAGTTTCTACGAAGCCACTGTCACCCGCTCCTCCGCTTACGCACCGCTCAGCGGCCGACGCAGCGCGCGCGTCTGCATCGTCGGCGGCGGACTCGCCGGACTTTCCACCGCGTTGGGACTCGCCGAGCGCGGCGTCGAAGACGTCGTCGTGCTCGAAGCGCAGCAGGTCGGCTTCGGCGCATCGGGACGCAACGGCGGCTTCGTGTTCGGCGGCTACAGTCTCGATTGCGCCGACCTGCTGAAGACGCTCGGCCCGACTCGCGCACGCGAACTCTATGCGCTGACCACCGACGCCGTCGACCTGATGAGGCAGCGCATTGCGCGCTACCGGATCGATTGCGACGCGACCGACGCCGGTGTGATCCTCGCGAACTGGTTCGACGAACCCGCGCGACTCGAAGCACAACGCCGCCTGATGCGCGATTCGTTCGGCGTCGACTGGGAACCGATCGCGGCGGACAAACTCGCCGCGCAACTGAAAACGAGCCGCTATCACGGCGGCCTGTTCGAGCGCAACGCGTTCCATTTTCATCCGCTCAAATACGTCGTCGGCGTCGCCGCGGCGGCCGCGCAGGCGGGCGTGACCATTCACGAACGTTCGCCGGTCGTGAGCTTGCGGCGCGACGGCGCGGGCTTCGTCGTCGAGACAGCGCAGGGTGCGCTCGACGCGCGCCACGTCGTGATGGCGGGCGGCGGCTATGCGCGCAACGTGTATGCGCGCGTCGAGCGCGCGGTGCTGCCGATCGCCACCTACGTGATGGCGACCGAGCCGCTCGGCGAACGCTTGCACGACGCGATCGCCACGCGCGCGGCGATCTACGACACCCGCTTCGCCTTCGACTACTACCGCCCGCTGCCCGACACGCGCATTCTGTGGGGCGGCCGCATCTCGGTGCGCGACCGCGAGCCCGAGGCGATCGCGCGTCTGTTGCGACAGGATCTGCTGAAGGTCTATCCGCAGTTGCGCGACGTGCGCATCGAGCACGCATGGGGTGGCCTGATGAGCTACGCGCGGCACAAGATGCCGCAGATCGGCCAGAGCGCGGACGGCGTCTGGTACGCGGTCGGTTTCGGCGGACACGGCATGGCGCCGACCACGGTGTCGGGCGAGCTGCTGGCCGCGGCGATCTCGGGTGAACGGCCGGTGCCCGACGCGTTCGCGACCTTCGGCCTCACGCGCACGTACGGTGCGCTCGGTCTCGCGGCCGCGCAACTCACCTACACCGCGATGCAAACACGCGACGCGCTCGCCGCGCGCCGCCGGCCCACGCGCCCGGTCGCGTAAGCGCCGCGCAAGCCTTCTCCAGATGCCTCTGCCGATGCCCGAGAGCCACGCCAGAGGCCCATTTCGCCATGCTAGAATGCGCCGTCACTGCCGCTCGAAACCACAATGAAAAAGGGAAGCAAGGCCGCCGAGCCTG
>DATAQT010000333.1:0-2864 GCA_036264535.1 Paraburkholderia sp.
CGCCGCCCCCGATGCGATCGTGATGCACCCCGGTCCGATGAATCGCGGCGTCGAGATCGACTCGCAGGTCGCGGACGGCCCGCAATCGGTGATCCTGAACCAGGTCACGTTCGGCATCGCGGTGCGCATGGCGGTGATGGGGATCGTCGCGGGTAATCACGACTGAGCAGCGACTGAGCGACGACTGATCAGGAAGCCGAAGCATAGGCTGAACCACAGGTTTAACAAAGGCAGCGCATGAAGATTCATATTCAAGGCGGCACGCTGATCGATCCGGCAGCGGGCACCGAACAGCAGCAGGACATTTTTATCGAGGCGGGCAAGATCGCCGCGCTCGGCAACGCGCCGGCCGGCTTCGAGGCGCAGCGCACGATCGACGCGCGCGGCCTGTCGATCGCGCCGGGTCTCGTCGACCTGTGCGCGCGTTTGCGCGAGCCGGGTTACGAGCACAAGGCGACGCTCGGCTCGGAAATGGCCGCGGCGCTCGCGGGCGGCGTGACGAGCCTCGTCTGTCCGCCGGACACCGATCCGACACTCGACGAACCGGGCCTCGTCGAAATGCTCAAGTTCCGCGCGCGCAATCTGAACCAGGCGCACGTGTATCCGCTCGGCGCGCTGACGGTCGGTCTCAAGGGGCAGGTCATCACCGAGATGGTCCAGCTGACCGAGGCGGGTTGCATCGGCTTTTCGCAGGCCGATACGCCGATCGTCGACACCCAGGTGCTGATGCGCGCGCTGCAATACGCGAAGACCTATGACTTCACCGTGTGGCTGCGTCCCGTCGATGCCTACCTCGGCAAGGGCGGCGTCGCCGCGAGTGGCGCGCTGGCGTCGCGGCTCGGGTTGTCGGGCGTGCCGGTGTCGGCCGAAACGATCGCGCTGCATACGATCTTCGAACTCGTGCGCGTGACCGGCGCGCGCGTGCATGTTTCGCATGTGTCGTCGTCGGCGGCCGTCGCGCTCGTGCGCGCGGCGAAGGCGGAAGGCCTGCCGGTGTCGTGCGACGTCACCGTGAACCACGTGCATCTGATCGACCTCGACATCGGCTATTTCGACGCGCAGTTCCGGCTCGATCCGCCGCTGCGTCAGCAGCGCGATCGCGAAGCGATTCGCGCGGGCTTGCAGGACGGCACGATCGACGCGATCTGCTCGGCGCACACCCCGGTCGACGACGACGAAAAGCTGCTGCCGTTCGCCGAGGCAACCCCGGGTGCAACCGGCCTCGAACTATTCCTGTCGCTGACGGTGAAGTGGGCCGACGAAGCGGGCGTGCCGCTCGCGACCGCGCTCAATCGCATCACGGCGGCGCCGGCGCGGGTGCTCGGCCTGGAAGCGGCTGGCAGCGTTGCGGTCGGCGCCGTGGCCGACCTCTGCGTGTTCGACCGTCACGCGCACTGGCGCGTCGAGCCGCGCGCGCTGAAGAGCCAGGGGCACAACACGCCGTTCCTCGGCTACGAATTGCCGGCGCAGGTGCGCGCGACCGTGGTGTCGGGTCAGCTCGCCTACGAACAGCGCTGAGCGGTATCGTTTCGGTTCAGTCAAGGAAAGCTCCGCCCATGAAGCTCGCGTTACGCAAGGTCCGTCTCATCGCGCATCTGTTGCACGGCATGTGGACCGTCGCGACGCGCTTCCCGAACGCGAGCGCCGAGCGGCGTCACGCGCTCAATCGCGCGTGGTCGCTGAAGATGCTGCGTCTGTGCGGCATGCGCCTAGTCGTGCATAACGACGCGGTGCGGCTCGATCGCGGCGCGCTGGTGGTCGCGAATCACATTTCGTGGATCGACATCTACGTGATCAACGCATGGCGGCCGACACCGTTCGTGTCGAAGGCGGAGATCCGTCAATGGCCGGTGGTCGGCTGGCTCGCGCAACAGCTCGACACGGTGTTCATCCAGCGCGAGAAGCGCAGCGACGCGAAGCGGATCATGCACGAACTCGCCGCCCGGCTCAGCGAGGGTGAACTGATGTGCGTGTTCCCCGAAGGTACGACGTCGAACGGGCTTGGGCTGCTGCCGTTTCACGCGAACATGTTCCAGGCGGCGGTGTCGGCCGGTGTGCCGGTGCAGCCCGTGTGCATCATGTACGAAGACGCGCAGGGCCGGCAGTCGACGGCACCCGCGTATATCGACGATCTGTCGTTGTCCGATTCGCTCGACATGCTGTTGCGCGGCGGTCCGCTGACCGCGCACGTGTACGTTGGCGCGCCGCTCGCCCCGGTTGCGGATCGGCGCGTGCTCGCGGCGCAGGCGGAAGAGATGATCGCCCGAGCCTTACAGGAAATGCAGCGAGGCACCGCCAATGCAGGTGCGGTTGTGGCGGACGAGCGCGTATCGTTCGACGATCCGGTAAAAGTGCTCATGGAGCCGGCTGACCGTTCAAGCCGTTCGGCGTGACGGTAGTCCGAGCGGGCGCTCCGGCACCTTGTCAGCCAATTGTTTGCAGCCGCCGCTAATTTTCGCGACCCACCACCCGGCACGATTCACAGTCCACCTGCGTCAGCGTGCGCTCCGCGGGATTCTGCGCGAGCCGCACGGCGGACAGTTGTTCGCCCCACACACAACCCGAGTCGAGGCCGATCAGGTTGTCGCGCAAAGTCAAACCGAGCGCGGCCCAATGGCCGAACACCACGGTGGCGTCCGCCGTCTTGCGCGACGGCACGTCGAACCAGGGCATACACCCGGCCGGCGCCGAACTGAGTGTGCCGCTGCTGCTGAAATCCATCACACCGTCCGCCGTGCAGAATCGGAGCCGCGTCAACGCGCTGCACGTCACGCGTAGCCGGTCGATGCCCTTCAGATCGGGCTTCCAGCAGTTCGGCTCGTTGCCGTACAGGGCCGCTAGCGTTTCCTTCCAATTCGGCGCGC
>DATAQT010000392.1:0-1816 GCA_036264535.1 Paraburkholderia sp.
TTCGACGTGCAGGCCCGCGAGATCGTGGCGCTGATCGGCCCGAACGGCGCCGGCAAGAGCACGACCTTCAACCTCATCACCGGCGTGCTGCGCGCCTCTAGCGGCTCGCTCTCGGTGCTCGGCAGCAAGCTTCACAATGCGCCGCCGCAGGAGATCGTGAGATCAGGTATTTCCCGGACGTTCCAGCACGTCAAGCTGGTGCCCGACATGACCGTGCTAGAGAACGTCGCTATCGGCGCGCATCAGCGCGGCCAGGCGGGTGCGCTCGCCAGCATGTTCCGCCTCGACCGCACTGACGAGGAGAAACTATTGGCGGAAGCCGCGCGCCAGATCGCGCGCGTTGGCCTTGCCGACCAGATCGACCAGCCGGCAGGTTCGCTGTCGCTCGGCCAGCAGCGCGTCGTCGAGATCGCACGCGCACTCTGCGCCGATCCGATGTTGCTGCTGCTCGACGAGCCGGCGGCGGGATTGCGGCACATGGAGAAACAGCGACTTGCTGCGTTGCTGCGCGAGCTCCGCAACAGTGGCATGTCGGTGCTGCTGGTCGAGCACGACATGGGCTTTGTGATGGATCTCGCCGATCGCATCGTGGTGCTCGATTTCGGCACCAAGATCGCCGAGGGCACGCCCGACATGATCAAGCGCAATCCGGAGGTGATCAAGGCCTATCTGGGAGCGGCCGCATGAGTGCGCTGCTTTCCGTCACGGACGCCCATATCGCCTATGGCAAGGTCGACGCCGTACGCGGCGTATCGCTTGACGTTGCCGACAACGAGATCGTCACCATTGTCGGTGCCAATGGCGCGGGCAAGACCACGCTGCTCAACGCCGTCATGGGCGTGCTGCCGCTCAAGGGCTGTGTCGCCTTCGCCGGCGCGGACCTCGCGCACCTCGAGATCGAGGACCGCGTCGCGCAGGGTCTCAGCCTGGTCGCGGAGCATCGCGAGCTGTTCGCATCCATGAATGTCGAGGACAATCTTCAGCTCGGGGCGTTTCGCGTCGGACGCGCGCTAGCCGCAAGCGCGTTCGAACGCGTCTATGCGCTGTTCCCGCGACTGAAGGAGCGCCGCAATCAGCTTGCCGGCACGCTCTCGGGCGGAGAACAGCAGATGCTCGCGATGGGACGCGCGCTGATGGGCGCGCCGAAACTGTTGATGCTCGATGAGCCGAGCCTGGGGCTCGCGCCGATCATCGTCGCCAACATCTTCCGCACCATCGGCGAACTCCGCAGCGCCGGTGTCTCGGTGCTGCTGGTCGAGCAGAACGCGCAAGCCGCATTGAAGATCGCCGACCGCGCCTATGTGATGGAGCTCGGCGAGTTCATTCTCGAAGGCAAGGCCGGCGACATCGCCGCCGACGAACGCGTCGCCGCGAGCTATCTCGGCTTTACGCACGAAGGCGCGAGCGGGATTTAAGTCTCCGAGAACATGTCGACGAACGCCTTGATCGTGCCGCCCACCTTCTCCTCGGAGACATGCCAGGCCGCGCCATCGTCAGCAGCGTAGAAATTGCTGGCGTTCGAGCCGGCCCATCGGAAGACCTCGAAGGAGGGCCAGTACACGATGTCGGAGATGCCGGAGTTATGCACCACCTCATGCGCGACCAGCCGCATGGTGCTCTTTGACAGGCAGTCGGCCTGGACCGCCGACTCATATTCGAACGAAGCTACCAGCGGCACCGGCGAGACCGTGACGACGATCTTGATCTTGGGCGAAATGCTTCTGACGAAGTTGATCAGATAGAGCACGTTGTCGACGTTCTCTTGCACGCTCGTCGTGCGGTAGCGATATTTCTCCGCCAGCACCCGGGAGTTCAA
>DATAQT010000399.1:0-6477 GCA_036264535.1 Paraburkholderia sp.
CGCAAGGTTCTGCCGCGGAAGGTGCTGACGATGAGCGCCACGGCGCTGTTCGCGTCCACCGTCGCGCACGCCGCCGACATCAACGCGGTCAACAACGCCGCGAAGATCGCCTCGGGTGTCGGCGCGGGCAGCGCGGTGCCTGCGCTCGGCGTCGGCGCGGTGCTCCAAACCTTCGTCGGACTCGCGGTCGTGATCGCGCTCGTGTTCGGCTGCGCGTGGCTCGCGCGACGCTTCGGCCTGCAACCGGGCCAGCGCGGCGGGCTAGTCAAGACGGTCGGCGGCGCTTCGCTCGGCGGCAAGGAACGTGTCGCGGTCGTCGAGATCGGTGATACCTGGCTCGTGCTCGGCGCGGCGCCTGGCAACGTGCGGCTGCTGCATACGATGCCGGCGGGTTCCGTCGCGGCCGATACGGTTGCCGCTTCGCCCGCACCGCTCTCCGGCACCTTTGGTCAACGCTTTCGCGACGCCCTGAAAGGCGAAGTGGGCAAACGTTTCAACGCGCACGGCGGCGGGGATCGGTAATGCAGGTCAGTTTCAGGCAGTCAGGTTCGTTCTTCGCGCTGCTGCGCCGCCTGTCGCGTGGGCTTGCCGCGGCGCTTCCACTCGCGCCGCCGGCGCTGCTGTTGGCGCTGCCGACGCTCTCGTTCGCGCAAACCGCCGGCCTGCCGGCCTTCACGACGAGCCCCGGCCCGAACGGCGGCACGACCTATTCGCTGAGCGTGCAGACGATGCTGCTGCTCACGATGCTGTCGTTCCTGCCCGCGATGGTGCTGATGATGACGAGCTTCACGCGCATCGTGATCGTGTTGTCGCTCTTGCGTCAGGCGCTCGGCACGACCACGACGCCGCCGAACCAGGTGCTCGTCGGCCTCGCGCTGTTTCTCACGCTGTTCGTGATGTCGCCGGTGCTCGACAAGGCCTATAACGACGGCTACAAGCCGTTCTCCGAAGGCACGATCTCGATGGACCAGGCGGTGTCGCGCGGCGTCGCGCCGTTCAAGACCTTCATGCTGCGCCAGACCCGCGAGAGCGACCTTGCTCTCTTCGCGCGCATCTCGCACGCGGCGCCGATGCAGGGACCCGAAGACGTGCCGCTGTCGCTGCTGGTGCCGTCGTTCGTGACGAGCGAGCTGAAGACAGGTTTCACGATCGGCTTTACGATCTTCATTCCGTTCCTCATCATCGACATGGTGGTCGCGAGCGTGCTGATGTCGATGGGGATGATGATGGTGTCGCCGGCGACGATTTCGCTGCCGTTCAAGCTGATGCTGTTCGTGCTCGTCGACGGCTGGCAGCTGCTGCTCGGCTCGCTCGCGCAGAGCTTCGTCTGAGCCGCGTCGATCTGATGACTTCTCCAATTTTCAGGCACTCACGATGACACCCGAAGCAGTCATGACGCTGGCCCACCAGGCCATGTACGTCGGCCTCGTGCTGGCCGCCCCGCTGCTGCTGGTCGCGCTCGTCGTCGGTCTGGTCGTGAGCCTGTTCCAGGCCGCCACGCAGATCAACGAGAGCACGCTGTCGTTCATCCCGAAGCTGCTCGCGATCGCGCTCACGCTGGTGATCGCCGGGCCGTGGATGCTGACCACGATGCTCGACTATCTGCGCCACACGATCACCAGCATTCCGACGCTCGTCAACTGAGCGCCGCTGGCTCGTCGACGCGCTCGCGCTCTACCCTCCTCGCCCCCATGTTCACGGTCACCTACGCGCAACTGAACGCCTGGCTGACCGCGTTCTTGTGGCCGTTCGCGCGCATCGCCGCGCTGGTCGCGACCGCGCCGGTGTTCGGCAACAGCTCGCTGCCCTCGCGCGTGAAAATCGGCCTTGCCGCGTTCGCGACGATCATCGTCGCGCCGACGATCGGCGCGCTGCCGCAGGTCACCGTATTTTCCGCGGCCGGCGTGTGGATTCTCGTCAACCAGTTCCTGATCGGCATCGCGCTCGGCGTGACGATGCAGATCGTGTTCCAGGCGATCGACGCGACCGGCTACTTTATCGGCCTCGGCATGGGCCTGGGCTTCGCGACCTTCTTCGACCAGCAGGCGACCGGCTCGGGCGTCGTGATCTCGCGCTACATGACGACGATCGCGACGCTGGTGTTTCTCGCCGTCGACGGTCATCTGCAGATGATCGCCGCGCTCGTGACGACGTTCCAGTCGGTGCCGGTGTCGGCGAACCTGCTCGCGCCGCACGGCTGGCAGACGCTCGCGAACTGGGGCGGCTCGATTTTCTCGGCGGGGCTGCTGCTCGCGTTGCCGGTCGTCGTCGCGCTGCTGATCGCGAACCTCGCGCTCGGCATCCTCAATCGCGCGGCACCGCAGATCGGCGTGTTCCAGATCGGCTTTCCGCTGACGATGCTGGTCGGCCTGCTGCTCGTGCAGTTGATGTTGCCCAACATGATCCCGTTCTTCGTGCGCCTGTTCGATAGCGGCATCGATGAAATGGGGCGGGTGGCAGCGGGCCTGAGGTGACGCCGCGGGAATCCATCGTCACCCGCAGCAACAAAAAAACCGGCTCGCGCCGGTTTTTTCTTTGCGCCGCCGCAGCGGCATCAGCTGTTGATGTACTGGAACAGCGACATGCCCTGGATCTTCACGAACGCTTGCTGCGACGCCGACAAGGCATTCTGTTGCAACTCGTATTTGCTGATCGTCGAAACCATGTCGGTCTGGGTCAGGTCCGACAGATTGCTTTGCGTTTGCAGGGAGTTGGTTTGCGTGACCGTTTGCAGCGCCTTGACTTCCTGCTCGCGGCCGCCCACCGAAGCCTGCACCGAGGTGATGTTGTCCAGCGTGTTGCCGAGCTGCGACAACCCCGTGTTCAGCGCGTTCTGCAGCGTCGCCGCGGCCGCGGAGTTGCCGCTCACCGGCTGCTGGAGCGCGGCGATCATCGCGTTCAGGTTGGCGAACACGTTGGTGCCCGCCTGGTTGGCCGGCTGCACCGTGAATTTGTCGTTGGCGGCCGGCGTGCCTGTGATTTCGACGGTCTGGCCGGCGATCGTGATATCCGAGCCCGCCGTGTACGGCTGCGTCGTACCGGCGACGCCGGTCGTCGTGTCGGTGACCGTGTAGGCGAGCGAGCTGCCGCTGCCGCTGAACTGGATCTGGTACGCGTCCGCGTTCGCCGCATTGGTCGGATCGTTGACCGTCACCGCGCCGATCACGCCGGTACCGGTGTTGCCCGAGTTGCCCGAGGCGATCGACTGCGCGTTGATCGAGCCTACGCTCATGAACACCGACTGCCCATTGTCACCGGTCGCGACCGTGTTGCTATCGGTGACCTGCACGGTGCGAGAGCCGGTGTCGCCCGAATAGACGACGTTGCCGGCCGCATCGGTCGTGAAGGCCTGGGTCGAATTCTGGAAGCCGGCAAACAGCGCGTTGCCGGAACCGTCGCTCGCATTCGCGTAGGTTAGGAGCTGGTCGCGCAGGCTGGTCAGCTGCGCGGCGATCGCCGTGCGGTCGGCATCGTTCAATCCGCCGCTGCCGGCCCGCAGGCCCAGCGTGTTCGCGCTTTGCAACGTCGTGATGACGCTCGAGAGCGTCGAGTCCTCGGACTGCAGCGACGAGAGAGCCGCGTTCTGGTTCGTCGTGTACTGCGACAGCGCGGCCGCCGTCGAGCTGAGCTGCACGGCCTGCGCTGCGCCAAGCGGATTGTCGGCGGGCGTGGTCAAGCTCTCGCCGCTCGAGATTTCCTGATAGATCTGCGACAACTGAGCCTGCTGATTGCTCATGGTCGAGACGTTCATGCTGAAGTACTGCTGGGTCGAAATTCGCATGGTTCAACGCCTTACGAGAAGATGCCAAGCAAAGTCTGGAACAGCGTCTGCGCGGTCTGGATGACCTTGCTGTTGGCCTGATAGAGCTGCTGGTACTGAAGCAGGTTGGCCGCTTCCTCATTGATATTGACGCCCGACACCGACTGCTGCGCCGACGTGATCTGCGTGACGAGCGTGCTTTGCGCGGTCGCCGACGTCTGGATCTGCGTGGTCTGGTTGCCGATGTTGTTGACGTAGCTCGCGTATGAGGCCGTCAGCGTCGAGGTGCCGCCCGCGAGCACCTGCGCCGATGTCAGGTTCGAGAGCAGTTGCGCGTTGCGGCCGTCGTTGGTCGCGCCGGTGTTCGGTCCGATCGTGAACGAGTCGCCGTCGGCGGGCGTGCCGCTGAGCGTGAACGTCACGTTGTTCATCACGCCCGCGCTCGTCGAGTTGCTCGGGTTGGTGATCGTCAGCGTCGCGCCTGAACTCGGCGAGTACGGCACCGGAGTCGTCGCCGAGCTGATCGTGTACGACGTGGCGGGCGAGCCGGCCACCGTCACCACCGAGCCGACCGGGAAGCCGGTGAGGCCCGTGCCCGCGGTATAGCTGATCGTCGACGTGCTGGTCGGCGCGCTGTAGCCGGCCGATACCGTGCCTTGCGTGACCGTCATGGTGCCGGTGTTCGACGTCGACGCCGACGCGAGCACCGGTGCCGCCGCCGCGATCGCCGAGGCCGAGGTGGTGGTCAG
This sequence comes from Paraburkholderia sp., assembly GCA_036264535.1. GTDB lineage: Bacteria > Pseudomonadota > Gammaproteobacteria > Burkholderiales > Burkholderiaceae > Paraburkholderia. Next base: position 4,510 of record DATAQT010000399.1, read on the forward strand.
AGCGAAGCCGTCCAACGCGCCACGGGTCGGCTGGACCGAGAACGAGTCGCCCGCCTTCATCGCGCCGCTCGCGACGGAAAACTGCAGGCCGTCGATCGGGTTGGTCAGGTTCGCCGCCGAACCGACGACGCTGCCGGTTTCGTTGTCGGTCAGCGTGTAGGTGCTGCCGTCGTACGACAGCGTGTAGTCGCTCGTGGTCGGCTGCGCCGCGTTGGCGAACGAGGCGGAAAGCGTCGCGTTGCCGGTGTTCTGCGAGTTCGCGTTCACGGTTGGCGAACCGACCGTGAACAGCGCGCCGCCCGCGGTGCCGTTCAGCGTGAGGCCGAGCTCATTCTGCGCATTGACCTGCGCGGCGAAGCTGGTCGCGATCGCGCCGAGTTGCGCCTCGGCAGGATCGAGCGTTTGCGAGCGGAATTGCAGCAGGCCGCCCAGCGTGCCGCCGGACACGCTAGTGTCGGGCAGCGTCTGCGGGGTGGGCGCCGGCTTCGCGCCGGCCTGGCCGAGATACTGGACCGACAACTCGCTCGGATCGCCCGTCGAAGTCGCCGTGCCGAGGTTGAAGCTGTTGCCGGCCAGCACGAGCGGCTGCCCGTTCGACATGAACAGGCTGTAGTTGCCGTTGTCCTGCACGACCGACACGCCGACCAGCTGCGACAGGTTCGACACTGCCTGGTCGCGCGCGTCGAGCAGCTGGTTGGGCGGCTGGCCCTGGTTGCTCGCCTGCGAGATCTGCGTATTCAGCGACGCGATCTGCGCGGTGTAGGTGTTGATCTGCGTGACCGCGTCGCTCAACTGCGTGTTGACGCTCGAGCGCAGCTGGTCGTACTGCTGGCCCGCTGCGTTGATCTGGTTCGCGAGCGTCTGCGCGTCGCTGATCGCGGTCTGCCGCGTCGACACGCTCGACGGGCTGGTGGCGACGTTCTGCAGACCCGTGAAGAAGCCGCTGATCGCGCTCGCAATCCCCGAGGTCGGGCTGCCGACCAGGTTGTTGAGCTGGGTGATCATCGTGTTGTACGCAGTGAGCGAGCTGCTCGACGACTGCGCATTGTTCAGCTCGGTCGTCAGATACTGGCTGTACGCGCGCGTCACGGTGTCGGTGGAGACGCCCATCGGCAGGTAGCCGGAGCCGGTATAGGTGCCGCCCGTCTCCGAATACACCGGGGTTTCCATCGAATAGCCCGGGGTCGAGGCGTTGCTGATGTTCTCACCAGTCGTCGTCAAACCCCATTGCGCGGCGTTGAGTCCGCTAAGGCCGATAGTCAAGAGATTGCTGGACATGCGTCATCCTGAGGGGTGGCATCGCAGACATGCCACCGCGTTACTGGAACATCCTCTTTAACGGCCCGCCACGCGAAAAATTGAGGGCCACGCCACTTCGTCTGCGCTCGCCGCGATATGGCTGCGACCTTGCCGCCGATGTGAGTGCAACGTTTGCTTCGCAGGCCAAAGCATTCGCGCGGTGCCGGGCATCATGCGCCCGGCCGCCGCGCGTTGTTTCGCCGCTCAGCGTGCCAGCGAGCGGCGCTTCATTTCGAGTTGCGTGATCAGCCGTTGCAGCGTGTTTTCCGCGCTGCCCGGCAGCGTCAGGAAACGGAAGCCGAGCTGATAGCGCTGCGTGCCATTCGGCATCGCGAGCGAGCGATGCGACACGAGTTGCAGATCGAGCGACAGACGGCCGAGCGCGCCGAGCGTGAGCTCGCAGTCAATCAGGCGCGCGCCCATCGGCAGCGTGGCGACGCGCGGATCGGTCGTGCGCATGCCGACGCCGCCGAGCGACAGGTCGTGCACCTCGAAGCGGAACGCGTCGCCCTCGGGCAGGCGGCCGGTACACATGTACGGATCGAGAATCGGCGCGGCGACGCGGAAGTACTCGCGGCGCTGCACGTAGAACAGCACTTCGGGGAAGTCGGCCTCGAACGCCGGCAGTCCCTCGAAACGCGTCTCGCGCGGCGTGCGGGCCGAGAACTC
>DATAQT010000359.1:0-21391 GCA_036264535.1 Paraburkholderia sp.
AGGAAAGTCCGTAATTATGAGGGGCTTTGTATCTCTTGTCAACGTTTTTTCGGAAAAAATCGCTGCAGTCGGAACCTGCACCCTCGGCGTCACTACCAAGAAGTAACGCGGCGGCAATTGTACAACGTATAAAGCTTCTCCGACACCCTCTGCGAACGCGTTTTTTCCAAATACAAAGAAAGGCACATCCGCGCCGAGCTTCAACGCAAGATCCTGCAACTGCTGACGCGGCAGATCGAGCTTCCACAAGCGGTTGAGTGCGAGCAGCGTCGTCGCTGCGTCGGAACTGCCGCCGCCGAGGCCGGCGCCCATCGGCAGGCGCTTGTCGATTTCGACATCGACGCCCTCGCGGCAGCCCGTATACGCCTTCAGCAGCGTCGCGGCACGCACGGTCAGGTCGTGCTCGGGCGGCACGTCGGCGATTTCGGTGCGGCGCGTGATGAGACCATCGTCGCGTCGCGTGAAGTGCAGCGTGTCGCCCCAATCGAGCAGTTGGAAGACCGTTTGCAGGGTGTGGTAACCATCCGGCCGACGGCCCGTGATGTGGAGGAAGAGATTGAGTTTCGCTGGCGCGAGGCAGTCGCGCAGCGAATCGGTTGTTTCGATCATGAGTGAAGGCTACATGCGCCACGGTGGCGCCAAACGGGCAGCAAGGTTACGTGAGCGGACGCCGGCGCCGAAGCGCCGGCTGGGACGACTCACTGATCCAGCACGAGCTTGATGTCGAGCGGCGGCTCCGAGCGGCTCAGATTAAGCCGCTTCACGCCGGTGGCGGGCGCATCGGCATACGCGAGATAGTCGATGGTCCAGCCGTCCTGGGTGATCTGCTTCAGGCGCGAAGGCTGGTCCGGATCCTTCTCGGTCTTTGCGCGCGACGTCGGCGCCGGCGACGGCTGCAACCAGTAGCGCAGCCCTTCGACCGGAAGCGTGAAGCCCAGCGCATTCTGCATCAGCGTCGACACATTATCGGCGGTGAGCGGCGGGCGGTTCGGCAGCTCGAGCGTGGCCGAAGCCGGCGACGAGGTCACGATGGCCATTGTCTGGCCGAGCGGATTGCGTAATTGCAGCGTGACGGTATCGCCCGTTTCCTGCCACGAGAAGTTGCCGTAGGCATTGCGCTGCTGACCGTTCTGGTCGTTGTACTGGACCGCAAAGCGGCCCTGATACGAGCGGCTTGTCTGCGCGGTGACTTCGGTCGCGGCATTCGACGTGGACGGCCCCTGCGGTTTCACCGAAGCGCAGCCTGCCAGCGCGACAACAGCTGCCGCCGCGAAACCAAGCGCCATGCCGCGCGGTGCCCTGGAAAAAGAAATCAAACGGGAAAGACGCATCAAAGATCGTTTACCTGAAGACGTTGCAACGTTTTGACGAGGGTGTCGTTGTCGGGTTCGAGCTTGCGCGCCTCGCGGAACGCGGCGCGCGCCTGTTCCTGCTCGCCGGCCTTCCACAGCACTTCGCCGAGGTGCGCGCCGATTTCGGCGTTCGGCTGAAGGCTGTACGCCTTGCGCAGCAGCTTGATCGCATCGGTCGTGTCGCCCATCCGGTACCTGACCCAGCCCACGCTATCCATGATGAATGCATCGTTCGGGGCCAGCGACGATGCCTTCTCGACCAGCTTGTCCGCCTCTGGCAGACGCTGGTTGCGATCGGCGAGCGAGTAGCCGAGCGCGTTGTACGCTTGCGGATTGTCCGGCTGGGTCTGGATCAGCTTGCGCAGTTGCGCTTCCATGACGTCGTAATGGCCGGTTTTCTCGGCGGCCATCGCATAGTCGTACGTCAGGTCCGGGTCTTCAGGGAAGTTCGCCGTGGCTTGCTGCAGGCGCTCTTCGGCCTCCGGATAACGCTTCGCGTCGAACAGGATTGCGGCGTCGGTGCGCGCGACCAGCGCAACGTCGCGCGGATCGGAGGTCTGCAGATTGGCGAGCAACTGGCGCGCCTCGTCGGTCTTGCCCTGCTTCGCGAGCAGTTGCGCGCGCGTGATCTGCGCGGCCATGTATTGCTGGCTGGCCGGCGAGATCTTGTTCAGCCAGTCGCTTGCGGCCGCTTCATTCTTCTGTTCGAGCGAAAGCTGGGCGAGATAGATGTAAGCCTGGCCCGCATCGGCGCCGGGCGTCTTCTCGGCCTGCTGCGCGTACTGCGTCAGATACGTTTGCGCTTCGGCGAAATTCCTCTGCTGGATCTTGATCAGCCCGAGCGCCATCAACGGCGTCAGGTCGTTGGGGTTGGTCTTGCGCATGATCTCGAACTGCTTCTGCGCGTCGTCGAGACGGTCGCTTGCGAGATACATCTGCGCGAGTGCGAGCCGCGCATCGTGCGATTTCGGATTCTGCTGCACGTACTTTTCGAGCGACGCGATACCTTCCTTGCGCTCTTCGGGGCCCATCTGCGATAGCATCAGCGCGGCCGGCAGATAGTCGGGCTTGATCGTCAGCGCCTGCTCGAGCGACTTGCGCGCACCCGGCGCGTCGTCGGCCAGCAGTTGCTGGCGCGCGATGGCCAGTTGCGCTTCGGGCCGGTTCATGTCGTTCTTCAGCAGATCCTGCAAGACGTGCAGGCCACCGACGCGGTTCGGGCCGTGCGACAGCAGCAGTTGCAGCGCAAGGATCGCGCTGCCGCGATTTTCGTCAGGTACTTTCGCGAGTTCTTGCGACAGGATCGGCGACGCGTCGTCGGGCTTGCCCGACAGCACGAGCAGCGACGCGTCGAGTTGCGCGGCACGTTCCGAACTGGGGGCGTACTGTTGCCACAGTTGCGCGGCAGCCAGGGCGTCCGACGGGCTCTGCGCGGCCAGCGCGATTTCGGTGGCGCGTTGCGCCATGCGCGGGTCGTGCGTGTCGCGTGCGAGCGCGAGGTAGGTCTGATAGGCCGGTGCAGGCTGGTCGCGCTGCAGCGCGATTTCGGCGGCCAGCACCTGGAAGACAATCTGGCTCGACAGCGGAACGTCGGGCAGCGACTTTTCGTCTTCCGCCGTCGCCGGACCCAGTGGGTCCGGCATCGTGACCGACGTGTCGTCGGAATCCGGCGACGGGTCCTGCGCATGCGCGGGCACCGCGGCCAGCGCCCACAATGCAAGCGCGGCTGCGCCGAGTATCCGCCGGGCGGATACGGCGAGCGGCACATTGGACACGCGCGCGCGGCGCTTTGAAAGCAGCTTCACGAAGGACACGTTCATGGAAATCCGTTCAATGTTTCAGTCGATTGTAACGCGCTCGCTACAATACGCGCACAACCACTCACGCAAGTAGCAGACCAATCAGCCATGCCAGAGTTGCCAGAAGTCGAGGTTACCCGACGAGGGATCGAACCGTATGTGTCCGGGCGCAAGGTTGAGCGCGTCGAGGTGCGAACGGGCGCGTTGCGCTGGCCGATTCCGGCCGACCTTGCGAAAACCTTGCGCGGGCATGTGGTACGCAAGGTCGAGCGGCGGGGCAAGTATCTGCTGTTCGAGATCGACGCGGGATGGTTCATCGTGCATCTCGGCATGACGGGCACGCTGCGCGTGTTGCGCCATGTGCCGCATCCGCCAGCCGCGGCGAAGCACGATCATGTCGACTGGATCTTCGACGACTTCATCCTGCGCTATCGCGACCCGCGCCGCTTCGGCGCGGTGCTGTGGCATCCGCGCGAAGCAGGCGACATTCTCGAACATCCTTTGCTCGCGGGCCTTGGCGTCGAGCCTTTCTCACCGGCGTTTTCCGGCGCGCTGATGCATCGGTTGACGCGCGGACGCAAGGTGTCGGTCAAGCAGGCGCTGCTGGCGGGCGACCTCGTCGTCGGCGTGGGCAATATCTACGCGTCGGAGAGTCTCTTTCGCGCGGGCATCCGGCCGACCACCGCGGCGGGTCGCGTGTCGCTCGTGCGTTATGAACTGCTGGCCGATGCCGTGCGCGTGACGCTCGCCGCCGCGATCGACAAGGGCGGCAGCACGTTGCGCGATTTCGTCGGCAGCGACGGCGAAAGCGGCTATTTCCAGCTCGACTACTTCGTCTATGATCGCGCGGGCCTGCCATGCCGCGTGTGTGGAACGCCAATCAAACAGATCGTGCAGGGACAACGCTCCACGTACTTCTGCCCCACCTGCCAGCGCTAGATATTCGATGCCTTCCCGCCTGACTCCCATGACCAGCGCGCGCTCCCGCGCGTCCGACGCCACGCCCGCATTTGCGCCGATGCCCGATTTCTCCGCGCGCCTTATCGCGTGGCAGCGCCAGCATGGCCGCCACGATCTGCCGTGGCAGAACACGCGTGATCCATATCGCATCTGGCTGTCCGAAATCATGCTGCAGCAGACCCAGGTGTCGACGGTGATTCCGTACTACGCGAAGTTTCTCGCGCGTTTTCCGGATGTCGCCGCGCTCGCCGCCGCGCCGTCCGATGACGTGATGGCGCTGTGGGCCGGCCTCGGCTACTACACGCGTGCGCGCAATCTGCATCGCTGCTCGCAGGTCGTCGTCGAGCAGCATGGCGGCGCGTTCCCGGCATCGGTCGATGAGCTCGCCGAGCTGCCCGGCATCGGCCGCTCGACGGCCGCGGCGATCGCGTCGTTCGCGTTCGGCGCGCGCGCGACGATTCTCGACGGCAACGTGAAGCGCGTGCTTGCGCGCGTATTCGGCGTCGAAGGTTTTCCGGGCGACAAGAAAGTCGAGAACGCGATGTGGACGCTCGCGGAATCGCTGCTGCCGTCGAATGCATCGAACGAGGAGGTCAGCTCGTACACGCAGGGCTTGATGGACCTCGGCGCGACGTTGTGCGTGCGCGGCAAGCCCGATTGCGCACGCTGCCCGTTTGCGCCCGGCTGCGTCGCCAACGTCACCGGACGTCAGCGCGCATTGCCGACGGCGCGGCCGAAGAAAGCCGTGCCGACGCGCCGCACGTGGATGCTGGTGCTGCGTGACGGCAATGCAGTGATGCTGGAGCGGCGTCCGCCATCGGGGATCTGGGGTGGTCTGTGGAGTCTGCCCGAAGCCGCCGACGAAGCATCGCTCGCCGAGCGGGCGCGCGCGTTCGGCAGCGACGGCGAAGTGTCAGCGCTCGCGCCGTTTTCGCATGTGTTCACGCATTTCAAGCTCGATATCGAACCGCGACTCGCGGAGCTCGATCGCGGTATCGGCGCCTTGGCCGCGCTCAACGATGCGGACACCGCATGGGTCGCGCTCTGCGATCTGGATTCGTTCGGCGTGCCGGCGCCGGTGCGCAAGCTGCTCGCGAGCCTGCATGGTTCGTTGATCTAACGAAGGGATCGGCGGCGCTGCGCGAAACGGGCATTGCGGGCAGCCGCCCTCAGGACGTCACAGCAACTGATGCTGCTGCATGTAGTGATGCACGACGTCGATGCGCGCGCCGGCATCGGTCAGTTCCATCAGCTTTTGCCGCGCGCGCAACGCGATCGGCAGCACCTCGGCGAGACGGTTCGACACCCACGACGGATCGTCGAGCCGAAACGGCTCCGCGAACGGCAGGCTGTCCGGATCGCGTTCGCGGATCGTCGCGATGATCCGCTCGAGCACTTCCGCGCACGCGCCGAATTTGGCCAACAGCATGTTGCCTTCGAGCGGCTGGTCGTCGGCGAGCGGCTCGGCCATGCCGACCAGCAGACCGCTCGGCTCGACGCGATGCGACAGCAGGCGAAAGCGCTTCGTGCCGCGCGCGCGAATCAGCAGCATGCCGAATGCCTCGACGTCGCATTCGTCGATTTCGGCGAGACAACCGATCGCTTCGGGCACCGAAGGTTCTTCCTCGCGCGCGACTTCGGCGCCGCTTTTCAGCATGCACACGCCGAACGGTGTTTTTTCGCGCAGGCAATCGCGCGCCATGTCGAGGTAGCGCGCTTCGAAGATTTTGAGCGGCAGCAAGCCATCGGGAAACAGCACCGTATGCAGCGGAAACAGCGGCAAATCGGCGAACACAGTAGGCGTAGAGGACATGGCGCAACGCTTCGGGTTAAGGCCGCGCAATGCGGCCGGTTAAGCCACCAGCTTCGATGATTCGCCGACGTCGACCGGCGCATCGCGGTGCCGCACAATCACATTCGCCGATGTTGCGAGACGCGCGGCAAGCGTCTCCGCGATGAACACCGAGCGGTGCTGGCCGCCCGTGCAACCGATTGCGACGGTCAGGTAGCTGCGATTGTCGTCGCGGAAATGCGGCAGCCACTTGGACAGATACTTCTCGATGTCGTCGATCATCTCGTGGACGACCGGCTGCGCATCGAGAAAATCCATCACCGGTTTGTCGAGGCCGGTGAGCGGCCTCAATTCATGATCGTAGTACGGGTTCGGCAGCGTGCGTACGTCGAATACGAAATCCGCGTCGAGCGGTACACCGCGCTTGAAGCCGAACGACTCGAACATCAGCACGAGCCCCGAGTCCTCCTGCTCGATGAAGCGCTTGACCCACGCGCGCAACACATTTGCACGCAGATTGCTCGTGTCGATCTGGTGGCCGAATTCGACGAGTCCCGCGACGAGTTCGCGCTCGCGCTCGATCGCTTCGGCGAGCGATGTAAGCAGGCCCACGTCCGCGTCGTGCGCGGGCGAGCCGGACAGCGGATGGCGCCGACGCGTTTCGGAAAAGCGTTGAATCAGCGACTGCGTGCTCGCGCTCAGGAACAGCACGCGCACGTCGTGCGAGCGTTTGAGGTCGCGGATCATCGCGGGCATTTCGTCGAGCGACGAACCGGAGCGCGCGTCGATCGCGACCGCGAGACGGTCCTGGCCGTCTGCGGCGAGGTAGCTGGCGAGTTGCTGCAGAAAGCGCGGCGGGAGGTTATCGACGCAGTAATAGCCCGCGTCTTCAAGCGCGTTCAGGGCAACCGATTTGCCGGAGCCGGAGATACCGGTGATCAGGATTATGCGCATGGAGTCGTCGAAAGCGTAGATTTCATCATAGCATCTGGCCTCCATGCGCGTGCCCGCGGCCAGCCTTCTGTGGGCGCTTCACGGCGCTGCGACCAGCTTAGATCAGTTTGCCAGGAAACTGGCTATCGGGGTCCTGCATGGCAAGACGTTGCCGATCCATGAAATCGCGCAGGGTGTCGATGCCGCGCAATTGCAGGATCGTATTGCGTACGGCTGCTTCGACCAGCACCGCGAGGTTGCGGCCCGCGGCCACCTGGATCGTCACCTTGCTGATTGGCAGGCCGAGGACGTCGACGGTCTGGCTTTCGAGCGGCAGCCGCTGGAATTCCCCGTCGGGACGGCGCACCAGTTGCACGATCAGCTTCAGCTTCATTTTCCGGCGCACCGCCGTTTCGCCGAAGATGGTCTTGATGTCCAGCAGACCGAGGCCGCGAACTTCGAGCAGGTTTTGCAGCAGCGGGGGACAGCGTCCTTCGACAAAGTCCGGGCCGAGGCGCACGAAGTCGACCGCGTCGTCGGCGACGAGACCGTGGCCGCGGCTGATCAGCTCGAGACCGAGTTCGCTCTTGCCAAGACCCGAGTCGCCCGTCAGCAGCACGCCCATGCCGAGGATGTCGAGAAACACGCCGTGTAGCGTCGCGCGCGGCGCGAGAATGCGCGACATATAAAGACGCAGGCTGTCGATCACCGCGGCCGCCGAGGTCGGTGTCGTAAACAGCGGCGTCGACGAGCGAGTGCAGCGCAGCACCAGCTCCGGCGGCGCCGCGACTCCGCCCGCGACGACGAGAAACGGTGGCTCCAGCGCGATGAGCTCGGCCATGTGACGCGAGCGGTCTTCGTCGGTCTGACGCTTGTAGTAGTCGATTTCAGCGTCGCCGAGCACCTGGATCCGATTGGGGTGGATCAGGTTCAGGTGGCCGACGAGGTCGGCACTCGACGTGGCATTGGCGACCGATTCCGAAGAAAAGCCGCGCTCCCAGCCTTCATGCCCCGTGAGCCAGCTGAGCTTCAGCATGGCGGCGTTGTCGTCGAAAATGCTTTGGGCGTTGATGCTGGACGTATCCATGAGTCAGTGACTCCAGTGTGAGCCGCTTGCCGGGCCTTACCTGCTTGCGTGCGCGCGTACGAACTGCCGCCGCCGTTGCATCAAGGTTGCCACTGAGTGAGCAGGCGATGCAACGATTCGCGGTCTTCTTCAGTGTGCAGCCGCTCGCGGGCGTCGCGATCGGAAAGCAACTGCGCGATCTCGGAAAGGATTTCGAGGTGCTGTTGAGTGGCCTGTTCGGGGACGAGCAGGAAGATCAGCAGCGAGACCGGCTGGCCGTCCGGCGCTTCGAAGGGGATGGGTTCCGCGAGTCTGACGAATGCGGCGAGCGGTTGCTTGAGGCCTTTGATCCGCCCATGCGGGATCGCGACGCCTTCGCCGAGCCCGGTCGAGCCGAGTCGTTCTCGCGCAAAAAGATTGTCTGTGACGGTACTGCGGGCGATGCCGTTCTGGTTCTCGAAGATCAGGCCCGCTTGCTCGAACACGCGTTTCTTGCTGGTGACCGATAGTCCGATGACGACGTTCTCGAGGGGAAGAAATTTGGCTAAACGATTCATTTTGGCAGGCGAAAACGTGGCCTGGATTCTCCCCACCGGGGCGGTTGAGTGGCGTTCCATTCGTTCGATGCTGGCGAAGACGGGCGATGAGAGTCGAGCGCAAAAGCGTGAGACTTCGGTCGGCCGTACTTCATCAAAGCTGGCTTGACCCCGATGGTAACCGGAACATTATAGATCAGGGTGACAGCCGATGGTGCGGCGCGCCATCTATGCATATCAGGTTTTTCACCGCTTGCGGCTTGGCGCATGTCGCGCTGCGCAATCCTCTGCGGGAACGACTCTAGTCGGTCTTGGCGAGGCGGGGCGGCGGTGAGCGGAACCATACGCCAAAACGAAAAACCGCCCGATCGCGGGCGGTTTGACTAGCTCAGGCGAAATGAGGAATTCCCTCTAATTTCTCCTATTGCGGCGGCACGTCCAGTTGCGGCGCCGGCTGATACTTGATCGCGTCGTGCTGATGGCCTTGCAGACGATCCTTGTGGCGTATCACCTGCCTGTCGAGCTTGTCGATCATCAGATCGATCGCAGCGTACAAATCACTGTCACAACTCTCGACGAAGATATCCTTACCCTTCAGATGGAGGTTGATTTCCACCTTTTGACGCTTGTCCTTTTCCTTATGGTTGTCGACCGAGAGGACCACACTGCCGTCGATGACCTGATCGAAATGTCTTAGCACCCTGTCCAGTTTGGTGATCACGTATTCGCGCAACGCAGGCGTTACTTCGAGGTGGTGTCCACTGATCTTGAGATTCATAGTGCTTCTCCAAGCTAATGGCCGCTTGGTCCGCACAATGACTAAGGCCCGGTCGATCTGACGGCTTGCCTGTGTCGCCCCCCGGTGACGGACATCTGGCAGGTCGCATCGGCCGGCCTGTCCGCCAGGTGCGGAGCGGCCGGTAAATGCCCGCTGCAAAACGCAGCGGGCTACAGAGACTTGCGCAGGTTGACTGCCGGGATTTTGAGCGCCTCACGGTATTTCGCAACGGTACGCCGTGCGACCACGAAGCCCTGTTCCGCCAGCAGTTCGGCTATGCGACTGTCTGAAAGTGGCGATTTCGGGTTTTCCGCTCCTATCAGTTGTTTGATCAGCGCGCGAATGGCCGTGGAGGAGGCCGCGCCGCCGGTGTCTGTCGAAACGTGTGATCCGAAAAAAAACTTGAATTCAAGCGTCCCGAATGGGGTCAGCATGTATTTACCGGTTGTCACACGCGAGACAGTCGACTCGTGTAGGCCCAGCGTATCAGCTATTTCCCGCAAAACCAAGGGGCGCATGGCAATTTCGCCGTGCACGAAAAAGCTCTTCTGACGCTCGACAATCGCCTGCGCAACTCGCAGGATCGTCTCGAAACGCTGCTGGATGTTTTTGATCAGCCAGCGTGCTTCCTGAAGTTGCTGGCGCAACGATCCGCTGCCCGGATCGCCGCGGTTATTGCGCAGAATATTCGCGTACAGATGGTTGATGCGCAGCTTCGGCACCACCTCGGGATTGAGTTCCGCCTGCCAGCCTTGTGCCGTTTTGCGCACCATGATGTCGGGCACCACGTAGTCCGCTTCGGCCTTGCCGTAGGCGGCGCCCGGAAATGGTTCGAGCGAGCGGATTAGCACATGCGCGTCACGCAAGTCGTCATCGCTGGCCTTGAGGTGCTTGCGCAGGCGCGTGAAATCGCGCGCGGCGAGCAGTTCCAGATAATGGCTGACAATGTTTAGCGCGAGCGTGCGCGTGGGCGATGAATCGAGCCGCAGCAACTGCAGCTTCAGACATTCAGAGGCGGATCGCGCGCCGACGCCGGATGGGTCGAAGCTGTGCAGCAGTGCAAGCGCGGCGTTCAGTTCGTCGAGATCGACCTCGAGCTCGTCGGGCAGGTCGGCCAGCACTTCTTCAAGCGTGGCGGCGAGATAGCCGTCGTCGTCGAGCGATTCGATCAGGAACGTGATGAGCGCGCGGTCGCGCTGGCTCGCCTGGGTCACACGCAGTTGCGCCATCAGGTGGTCGCGCAGCGACGTGCTCGATTCGTGGATTTGCAGCGGAGGCAGGTCGTCGTCGTCCGACGCGTTACCGGAGCGGCCGTAGTCGTCGAGGTTCCACTGCGACGCATCGCCGCCGCCGTCGCCCGAGAGGCCGTTGTATTCGTCGACACCCTGCGGCTCGCCGCCTTCGGTGCGCTCGCCGTTGCCCCCGGACGGTCCCGAGCCGTTGCCGGACATCGGATCGGCCGGCGCGGAGGAGCCCGGTGTCTGGGCGATCACGGAACCGTCGCCCGCCACCCGCAACGGGCTCGCTATCCACTCGTCTTCGTTTTCGAGGAGCGGATTCTGCGAGATCGCCATGGCGACTTCCTGCTGCAATTCGAGCGTCGACAATTGCAGCAGCCGGATGGACTGTTGCAGTTGCGGCGTCAGCGCAAGATGTTGCGATAGGCGGAGTTGGAGGCTGGCTTTCATGGCAAGTTGAGATTCATTGTAGAGAGTTTGCCACGACCGCGATACCTCGCAGCACACGCAATTTGCGGGTACGCCCAATCGGCGCGCCGTGCGGCGCCAGCCTGCGCCGCCAGAAAAGGGATGTGCGGGTGCCGCAAAAACGGCGTCCCCGGCCGCGCGAGTTCGCGTGGCTCGAAACGCCGTGTGTGCTTACATGCGGAAGTGCTCGCCCAGATAGACGCGCCGCACGCTCTCGTTTTCGATGATGTCGCTAGGCGCGCCGGCGGCCAGCACGCTGCCGTCGCTGATGATGTACGCGTGATCGCAGATGCCGAGCGTTTCGCGCACGTTGTGGTCGGTAATCAGGACGCCGATATTGCGCTGCTTCAGAAACTTGACGATCTTCTGGATTTCCAGCACTGCGATCGGATCGACGCCGGCGAACGGTTCGTCGAGCAGAATGAAGCTCGGGTTGGTTGCCAGCGCTCGTGCAATTTCAACCCGACGACGCTCGCCGCCAGACAGCGACAGCGCCGGATTTTCACGCAGATGCGCGATCTGCAACTCGTCGAGCAGCGCTTCGGTGCGCGACGTGATCGCCTCTTTGCTGAGGCGCTTGCCGTTTTCTTCGACCTGCAGTTCCAGCACCGCGCGAATGTTCTGCTCGACGCTCAACTTCCGGAACACCGACGCTTCCTGGGGCAGATACGACAGGCCGAGCGACGCGCGCTTATGGATGGGCAACAGGCTGATCGACTTGCCGTCCAGATCGATTTCGCCGGCGTCGAGCGGCACGAGGCCGACGATCATGTAGAACGAAGTGGTCTTGCCGGCCCCGTTCGGGCCGAGCAGGCCGACCACTTCGCCGCTCTTCACGTCGAGCGACACGTCCTTGACGACCGTGCGCGAGCCATAGCGCTTCTTCAGATTGCGCACGACCAGCGAACTGCTGGTGCCGGCCGGCTTGCGATGGGGGAGGGGCGTGATTGTGCTGCTTACGGTGCTCACTGGTTCGGCGCTCCCTGGATCGAGGTGGACGGCGCGAGCGTGGCCGACGCGCCGGTCAGCGGCGCGGCGCCGCCGTTACGCGGCGACAGCATCGCGCGCACGCGGCCGGTCGGGTTGCCCGGAGCGGCGACGTCCTTGCCCGCCTTCGCGGTATAGAAGTCGTTCTGGCCGTCGTAGGTGATCACGCTGCCGCGCACCTGGTCGAGCAGCGTCGTCAGGCCTTGCAGGCGGCGCACCGTCGCGTTGGTGGTAAGCGTGGTCAGATCCTGCTTGCCGTCGTAGTCGATACGGATGGCCGTGCCTTCGATGTACTCATCCAGGCCCTCGCGCTTCTGGCGGAAATACGACAGGTTGCCGCCGCTCGAGGTGCCGGTCGCATACTGGTAGCCCTGCGGATCTTGCGACACTTCTACGCGATCGGCCTTGATCAGGATGGTCCCTTTGGTGGCGACCACGTGGCCGGTGAAGATGCTGACCTGCCGCAGGTCGTCGTAAGTCATGTTGTCCGCTTCGATGTTCAGCGGCTTGTCCTTGTCGGCGCGGTCCGCGTGCGCGAGCGGCGCGAAGCCGACGAGCGGCAGCGCGACGACGAGCGCGGCGAGTCCGGCGCGGCACGCGGACAGTGCGCGCGAGCGGCCGGTATCAAAACGGGGGAACGATTCGTTCATGCAGTCACGCCTGGAATGGATTACCCGGTATGCGCTGGATTAATGGCCGGAATCGGACGCGGCGATTGCGCCTCTTACATTGCCGAACAGCTGCATAAACCGGGTGACATTGTTGTATTTCATGCCGCTGGCAGTCATCACCGACATGCCGCGCTGAAGTTTAACTGGCTTTTCAGTCTCGATCACATCGTCGTTGACGAGGACCCTGAAATGCTCGGAATCGGCCTGCATCTGCGGATCGCCGCCGCCGGGCGCGCGCAGGATGCGCGCATTCTGATACAGATTGACGATCGACGCATCCGCGTTGACCGTGCCGGTGTCGCCGGTCGCGGTAACGATCGGCTTGCCGGGCTGGAACGCGCGCATCGCCGGTTTGACGAGATCGCTCATTTCGTCGTCCTCGTAATGGACTAGAGACTGCGCGTTCAGCCGGTATTGCGTCGCGCCCGACTGGTCGAGTTCGGACACCGAAAAGTTATCCGCGAAGTAGTCCGGCGTGTGCTCCTTCGGGCGCACTTCGTCGTCACTCTTGCGTGGCAGCGTGGCTTGCAACAGCCACCAGGTGATGCCGGCGAGCGCCGCCATCGCGACGAGCGGGATCAGCGAAGTCAGGCGAAACTGGTTCATCCCACGAGACCTCGCTGCTCGCCGCTGCACGCCGCCGCAAGCAGTGCTTCATATTTGTGCTACGCCCGCAATAGCGCGTCGCACACTTCGCGCGCCGCGCCGTGGCCGCCGCGCGCCTCGCTGACCCAGTGCGCGCGTGCGATCACCTCGGGATGCGAATTGGCCGGCGCGGCCGCGAAGCCGACGCGCAGCATCACCGCGAGATCGACCCAGTCGTCGCCCATGTAGCCGCAGTCCTCGGCGGTGAGGCCGGTTTGCTGCAGCAGGTCGGCGAACGCCTGGGGCTTGTCCTGCACGCCCTGATAGACGTGCGTGATGTTCATTTCTTTGACCCGCGCCGCCACGATGCCGGACTGGCGTCCGGTGATGATCGCGGTTTCGATGCCGGCCTGGCGCAGCAGCTTCATGCCGTGGCCGTCCATCGAGTTGAAGCCTTTCATCGTGTCGCCTTCCGCCGTGAACAGCAGACCGCCGTCGGTCAGCACGCCGTCGACGTCGAAAATCATCAGCTTCACGCGGCTTGCGCGTTCAGTAGCGGTAGGAGGGGCCACGGCCATCAGATCACCTTCTTTGAAAACAGGTCGTGCATGTTGAGCGCGCCGATCAGCTTGCCCGTTTCGTCGACGACCAGCATCTGATTGATGCGATAGCGCTCCATCAGTTCCACGGCTTCGACCGCGAGATGGTCGGGGCCGATCGTGCGCGGGCCGGCGGTCATCACCGAGGCGATCGGCAACTGGCGGAAATCGCCGTCGCGCTCGAGCACGCGGCGCAGGTCGCCGTCGGTGAAGATGCCCGTTACACGGCCCTCGTGGTCGACGATCGCGGTCATGCCCATGCGTTTCGCGGTCAACTGGAACAGGGCGTCGCTGACGGTTGCCTCGGGCGTGACCTGCGGCAACTGGTCGCCCGTGCGCATGACGTCGCGCACGTAGGTGAGCAGGCGCCGGCCGAGCGCACCGCCCGGATGCGAGCGCGCAAAGTCGTCGCGGCCGAAGCCGCGCGCGTCGAGCACCGCGACCGCGAGCGCGTCGCCGAGCGCGAGCGCGGCGGTGGTGCTGGCGGTGGGGGCGAGATTCATCGGACAGGCTTCCTTCGCGACGCCGGAGTTCAAATGCACGTCCGCGAGTTCCGCGAGGCTGGAGCCCGGGCGGCCCGTCATCGCGATCAGCTTCGCGCCGATTCGCTTGATGAGCGGCAGGATCGCCATCAACTCCTCGGTTTCGCCTGAATTGGACAGCGCGAGGAATACGTCGTCGGCCGTGACCATGCCGAGGTCGCCGTGGCTCGCTTCCGCGGGATGCACGAAGAACGCGGGCGTGCCGGTACTAGCCAGCGTGGCCGCGAGCTTGCGGGCCACGTGGCCTGATTTTCCGATGCCGGAGACGACCACGCGGCCACGGCAACCCAGGATGAAATCGACCGCACCGACGAAACTGTCGTCGAGCTGGTCGCGAAGCGCGCGCACGGCGTCCGCTTCGATGTCGAGTACGTCGCGAGCAAGCGTGAGTGCCCTGTCGCCATTGATTTTCGCTATCATTCGCGGAGTATAGCAAAGGCGCCTGTTCGCCGCGCCGGGCCTCCTGTGCCGAACCGCTGTCTTCATCGGCCTGTCGACAATCCCTTTTTGAGCAGTTTTGCGACTGCTTTGCCGCTCTTTAGCAGCTTTTTGGCCGGCCCAATCAATCATGTCGCACGGCGCTCTCGTGCGCGGTTCCGCTGACGAACGAGGACGCTTCACCCATGCGTTTTTGCCGATGATTTCCCCGCTCGAAATGACACTGTTCCTGCTGCTGGCATCGGTGGCGGGCGTGGTGATCTTTCGCTTCCTGAATCTGCCGCCGATGCTCGGCTACCTGACGGTCGGCATCGTCGTCGGGCCGCATGCGTTCGGGCTGATTCCCGATTCGGCGGGCGCGCAAAATCTCGCGGAATTCGGCGTCGTGTTCCTGATGTTCTCGATCGGGCTCGAATTTTCGCTCGCCAAGCTACGCACGATGCGCCGGCTCGTGTTCGGACTTGGCTTGCTGCAGGTGATCGGCACGGTCGGGGTGGCTGTGTCGCTCGGCTTCCTACTCCAGCGTTGGGTGCATATCACGTGGCAGGCGAGCGTCGCGCTGGGCGGCGCGCTGGCGATGTCGTCGACGGCGATCGTCAGCAAGATGCTCGCGGAGCGGCTCGAAATCGAAACCGAGCACGGCCGCAATATCTTCGGTGTGCTGCTGTTTCAGGATCTGGCGGTGGTGCCGCTCTTGATCATCATTTCGGCGCTCGGCGGCCGCTCGGAGAATCTGGTCAGCGCGCTCGGCGTCGCGGCGATCAAGATCGTCGTGGCCCTCGCGCTGCTGCTGATCGTCGGGCAACGCTTCATGACGCGCTGGTTCAACGTGGTCGCGCGACGCCGCTCGCAGGAGCTGTTCATCCTCAATCTGCTGCTGGTGACGCTCGGCGCCGCGTTCATCACCGACAAATTCGGCCTGTCGCTTGCGCTCGGCGCGTTCATCGCCGGCATGCTGATCGCCGAGACGCCGTACCGGCATCAGGTGGAAGAGGACATCAAGCCGTTTCGCGACGTGCTGCTCGGGCTCTTCTTCGTAACCACCGGCATGCTGCTCAATCCGCGCGTGATCTGGGAGCATCCGCTCATCGTGCTGGCGTTTTTCATCGGCCCGGTGCTGCTGAAGATGGTCATGATTACCGGCCTTGCGCGGCTTTTTGGCGCGACGCCGGGCGTAGCGATGCGCACCGGCATCGGTCTCGCCCAGGCGGGCGAGTTCGGCTTCGTGCTGCTGAACCTGATCCTCGACCGGCATCTGGTCGACGCGACGCTGTTGCAGGCGATTCTCGCCGCGATGCTGCTGTCGATGCTCGCCGCGCCGTTCATGATCCAGAACGCGGACCGCGTCGTGCTGCGGCTGTCGTCGACCGAATGGATGATGCAGTCGTTGCAGATGACGCGCATCGCGACGCAGAGCCTGAAGCAAAGCGGCCACGTGATCATCTGCGGCTATGGCCGCGCCGGGCAGAACCTCGCGCGCATGCTCGAGCATGAAGGACTCTCGTATGTCGCGCTCGACCTCGACCCCGATCGCGTCGCGGCGGCCGCGGCGGCCGGCGAATCGGTCGTGTTCGGCGACGCGGGGCGGCGCGAGTCGCTGCTCGCCGCGGGCCTGCATCGCGCGGCCGCGCTCGCGATCACCTACGCGAACACGCCGTCGGCATTGCGCGTGCTGCACAACATTCACGAGATGGAGCCGGCGCTGCCGGTGATCGTGCGTACCGTCGACGACGCCGATCTGGAGAAACTGCTCGCCGCCGGCGCGACGGAGGTGATTCCGGAGATCGTCGAGGGCAGCCTGATGCTCGCGTCGCACACGCTCGTCGTGATGGGCGTGCCGATGCGGCGCGTGGTGCGGCGCGTCGAGGAGATGCGCGACGAACGCTACGCCCTGTTGCGCGGCTATTTCCACGGCGCCGACGACATCGACGACGACGACGGCCACGAGCAGGTGCGGCTACAATCGGTGCCGGTCGACGAGAGCGCCGACGCGGTGGGCCGGACGCTCGCCGAGCTGGGCCTGTTCGAACTCGGCGTCGAAGTGACCGCGATCCGCCGGCACGGCATCCGCGGCGTCGAACCGGATCCGTCGACGAAACTGCGGGCGAGCGACATCGTGGTGCTGCGCGGTCTGCCGGAACAACTGGCGCAAGCCGAGGAGCGGCTGTCGAAGCATCGCCGCGCCGCCGCGGCCTGAACCCGTGAACCGGGCCCGTTCGGTCGGGCCGCCCTGATTCAAGCTTTTCACCGGACCTGTCGAGGTCCCTCCGGAGACATCATGTCCAACGCGCTCGCGAGCGCGCCGCTCGATGCGGCCGACTACATCAGAAGCCACATTCGCACGGTGCCCGACTGGCCGCAGCCTGGCGTGCAGTTCCGCGACATCACACCGCTGTTGCGCGAGCCGAAGTCGCTGCGCGTGCTGATCGACCTGTTCGTGCAGCGCTATATCGACGCGAAGCTCGACTACATCGCCGGGCTCGATGCGCGCGGCTTCATCTTCGGGCCGATTGTCGCGCACGAGTTGAGCATCGGCTTCATCCCGATTCGCAAGGCGGGCAAGCTGCCGTACAAGCGCATCTCGCAATCGTACGAGCTCGAGTACGGCACCGCGACCGTCGAGATTCACGAGGATGCGTGCGAGCCGGGCGACCGCGTCGTCATCGTCGACGATCTGATCGCGACCGGCGGCACGATGATGGCCGGCAAGATGCTGCTCGATCGGCTCGGCGCGGTCGTCGTGGAAGGCGCGGCGATCGTCGATCTGCCGGAGCTCGGCGGCTCGAAGCTGCTGGGCGACGGCGGCCTTGCGCTCTATACGGTGACGAGCTTCGACGGTCATTGAGCCGGAAGTTTTTGCGCGCCGTACGAGCAGCAAGAGTCGCCCAACCAGAAGGTCACAACAATGCCCAACTTCCTGCTGTTTCTCGCCACCTCGATCGCGATCACCGTGGCGCCCGGGCCGGACAATCTGCAGGTGCTCGCGCGCGGCATCTCGCAGGGCCGCGCGGCCGGCTTCGTCGCCGCGCTCGGCTTCGCCGCCGGCATCACGTTTCACACGACGCTCGCCGCGCTTGGCGTCGCCGCGCTGCTGCGCTCGTCGCCGCTCGCGTTCGAAGCGATCAAGCTCGCCGGCGCCGCGTATCTGGTGTGGATCGGCATCAAGGCGTTGCGTAGCCAGGGGCTCGCGACCGCGCACGAGCGTGCACCCCAGCCGCTTTCGACGGTGTTTCGCCAGAGCGTGCTCGGCAATCTGATGAACCCGAAGGTCACGCTGTTCTTCGTCGTGTTTCTACCGCAGTTCGTGCAGCCGCATGGCACCCAAAGCGTGACCGTGCAGATGCTGGAGCTCGGCGCGCTGTTCATGCTGCAGACGGTCGTGGTGTTTTCACTGTTCGGCGTGTGCGCGGGGATCATCGGTGGCTGGCTCAGACGGCGGCCGCGCGTTGGCCTGTGGCTCGATCGCGTGGCCGGTGCGACGTTCATCGCGATCGGGATTCGCGTCGCGTTGCGCGACTGACGCGGCTCACGCGCCACGCCCGAATCTGCTGTGCCCTGGTTCGCCGCGACGGCGGACAGTTTGGAGTTTTCGATGACTTTGCCTTGCATCACCGCCGCGCGTCGCTTCGACGCCAATGCGCATCGGCCGTTTCTGATCGGCGCCGAACAGGTCGGCTGGATTCGCGAGCGCGACGTGCCGCTGCTCGCGCGTTGGCCCGACGTGTTCGAGGTTGCGAACGACAGCGTGGCGCTCGCCGCCACCTTCAATACCGTCGATTTGCGCAGCGCGGCGCTCGCTTCCGTGATCGGCGCGCTTGCTGCCGATGGCTGCATCCCCGGCTGGCGCGACGAAACCTACGCGATCCGCAACGCGTTCGACGCACCTCCGCTGGCGTATATCGAGCGCGCGGCGTCGCGTTTCTTCGGCACGATGACCTACGCGGTGCATCTGAACGGCGTCGTAGAATACGTGGATAACGGAGCGCCCTTTGGCGGAGCGCCCTTTGGCGGAGCGCCCTCTGGCAGCGCGCCCTTTGGCGGGCCCCCGCAATTGTGGATCGCGCGCCGCAGCGACACGAAGGCGACCGACCCGGGCATGCTCGACAATGTCGTCGCGGGTGGGATCGGCTGGGGCTTCGGCATCGCCGAGACGATCGCCAAGGAGTGCTGGGAAGAAGCGGGCATTCCGGCGGAGATCGCCTCGCGTGCCGTTGCGGGCCGCACCGCGCACGTGCTGCAATCGCTGCCGGAAGGCACGCAGGCCGAACAGATTTTCATCTACGACCTCGCGTTGCCCGCCGACTTCGCACCGCGCAACCAGGACGGCGAAGTGGGCGAACACCGGCTCGCGCGCATCGACGAAGTCGCGCGCTGGATCGAGGAGGGCGCGCTGACCGTCGATGCCAGCCTCGCGACGCTCGATTGCCTGCTGCGCCGCCGCTGGATCGACGAGGATGCGTGCGAGGGCATCGACGCGCTGTTCGCGCCGCCGCCGCTGGGCTAGTAGCTCAGGCTCACCCGGCGCAGCCAGTACACACTGAAACAAACCACGCATTGAGAAGGGAGTCACCGAGGTCATGTCGACCGATCACAGCTTTATCCTCAAACTGTCGTGCGCCGACCGGCCCGGCATCGTTCACGCCGTGTCGGGCTTTCTGTTCGAGCGTGGCAGCAATATTCTCGACTCAGCGCAGTTCGGCGACAGCCGGACCGGTGAGTTCTTCATGCGCGTGCATTTTCAGCAGGTGGGTGGCGATCCGGGGCTCGACGCGCTGCGCGCGTCGTTCAAGACGCTCGCCGAACAGTTCGGCATGAGCTGGGAGTTGCACGACGCGAACGTGAAGCCGCGCGTCGTGATCATGGTGTCGAAGATCGGTCACTGCCTGAACGATCTCCTGTTCCGCTACCGCACCGGTCAGCTCAACATCGACATCCCGGCGATCATCTCGAACCACAAGGAGTTCTACCAGCTCGCCGCGAGCTACGACATTCCGTTCCATCATTTCCCGTTGCTCGGCGGCACGCCGGAAGCGAAAGCCGCGCAGGAAGCGCGCGTGCTCGAAGTGATCAACGAGCATCAGGCGGACCTCGTGGTGCTCGCTCGCTACATGCAGATCCTGTCGCCAGGCCTGTGCGAGGCGCTGGCCGGCCGCGCGATCAACATCCATCACTCGTTCCTGCCGAGCTTCAAGGGCGCGAAACCGTACTACCAGGCGTTCGACCGCGGCGTGAAGCTGATCGGCGCGACCGCTCACTACGTGACGACCGATCTCGACGAAGGTCCGATCATCGAGCAGGAAGTCGAGCGCGTGGACCACAGCATGGCGCCGGAGCAACTGACGGCGATCGGGCGCGACGTCGAGTGCGTGACGCTCGCGCGCGCGGTGAGGTGGCACGTCGAGCATCGCGTCGTGCTGAACGGCAGCAAAACGGTGGTGTTCCGCTAGAGATTGCGCCGGTAAAACTGCGCCGGTCGAGGCCGGCGTAGTCCTTTCCCAGATTTCAGATTTCGTTATGGACGCGCCGCCGCGCCGCCTGCGTTTCTCGCGAGATTCGCGTTTTGCGCGGAGCGGCGGCGCGCGTTCAGCTTCTTCAGCCAGATCAGCAGGCCCGTGACGCTCAGCACGGCCACCGCAAGCCCCACCGTGCTGATCAGAATCCGCCCGCCAAGACCAGGGATGCGCCCCGAGTGCAGCGGGAATTGCACCTGCATGAAGATGTCGCCGGCCGTGCCCCTGCCGGGAATCTGCGCGGCGAGCCGCTTGCCCGTGGCGGCGTCCCAATACATCCACGGGTTGCCGAGGCCGCTGTCGCCATGATCGTTACCGGGCGTGTAGAAGCCGACGCCGTACGCGTGCATGAATTGGGCGTAGTAGAGACCGCCCGGCGGCGTGGCGACATGCATCTCCTTGCCGGCCTGTTCGGCGAGTTCGACGATGCGCTCGCGGCTCAGCACCTGATCGCCCGGTTGCGGCGCGCGCAGGATCTCGGGGTTGTTGAACGGATCGGGCGTCAGCGTCGACAGTCTTGAGACGATCGGCCGCACTACCTGCGACGACAGGTTCATCGAGACCGACGTCAGTGCGACGATCGTCAGCAGGCCCCAGATCCACGCGCCGCCCGAGCGGTGCAGATCGAACGTCAGCGCGTAGCCGCCGCGTTTCAGGCGGAACGCGAGCGACTTGCGCCAGGCATTCAGGCTCGGAAACGACAGGCACAGCGCAATCGCGCTATCGAACAGCCATACGATGCCGACGATCCCCATCAGCCATGTGCCGATGTCAACGCCGCCGGTAAACGGTAGCTGCAGCGTGTAGTGCAGCTTGTAAACGAACGGAATCAGGTTGAGCCGCGCGAGCGACACGGCGCCCCATTCGCGTCCCTCGATCCCGGCGGTGACGGGATCGACGGCGATCTGGTTGAAGTCGAGCGGGTAGGGCTGTTTCGTCGCCGGGTCGGTGGCGGCAGCACCATCATCTGCAGCGTGTGGCCCGGTTCGACCGCGAGCGGCAGATAGGTCACCTGAAGACGCGGATCAGCGGCTTCGACGCGGCGCGCCAGTTCGAGGCTGGATAACGTCGGTCCGGCCGTGCGGGCCTGGTAGAACGACGGGTTCAGCGCGGCATCGAGTTCGTGGTCCCACGCGA
>DATAQT010000046.1:0-34245 GCA_036264535.1 Paraburkholderia sp.
CGACGCGCGGGTCCGGATACTCGACCACCTCGCGGCCATGCTTACGTGCGCAGAAGCTCGGGATCAGGTCCATCGGACCCGGACGGTACAACGCGACGAGCGCGATGATGTCCTCGAAGCGGTCGGGCTGCGCGTCCTTCAGCATGCCCTGCATGCCGCGGCTTTCCAGCTGGAACACGGCGACCGTGTTCGCTTTCTTCAGGATCGAGAACGATGCGGGGTCGTCGAGCGGGACCTGCGCGAGCGACCAGTCCTGCTTCGACGCATCGAGGCGGCGGATGTAGCGCTCGGCCCAATCCAGAATAGTCAGCGTGGTCAGGCCCAGAAAGTCGAACTTCACGAGGCCGACCGCTTCGACGTCGTCCTTGTCGTACTGGCTGACGACGCCGCTTTCGTCGCCCTGCGTATAGAGCGGGCAGAAATCGGTCAGCTTGCCGGGCGCGATCAGCACACCGCCCGCGTGCATACCGACGTTACGCGTCAAGCCCTCCACGCGTTGCGCGAGTTCGAGCAGCTGGTGCACTTCGTCTTCGTTGTCGAAGCGCTCCTGCAGTAGCGGCTCTTCCTTCATCGCGTCGGCGATCGTCACGTGCTTGCCCGGCTTGAACGGGATCAGCTTCGCGATACCGTCCGTAAACATGTAGCCGAGATCGAGCACGCGGCCGATGTCGCGCACCGCGGCCTTCGCCGCCATCGTGCCGAACGTCGCGATCTGCGACACCGCGTTCGCGCCGTACTTCTCCTTCACGTACTGGATCACGCGATCGCGGCCGTGCTGGCAGAAGTCGATATCGAAGTCGGGCATCGACACCCGCTCCGGATTCAGGAAACGCTCGAACAGAAGGTTGTAGCGCAGCGGATCGAGATCGGTCACGCCAAGCGCATACGCGACCAGCGAGCCCGCGCCCGAACCCCGGCCCGGACCGACCGGCACGCCGTTGTTCTTCGCCCAGTTGATGAAGTCCGCAACGATCAGGAAGTAGCCCGGAAAGCCCATCTTGATGATCGTGCCGCACTCGAAATCGAGGCGCTGGTAGTACGTCGCGCGTTGCGCGTCGCGCTCGGCCTCGTCCGGATACAGCTGTTCGAGCCGCTTTTCGAGGCCTTCTTTCGACAGTTGCACGAGATAGTCGTCGAGCGACATGCCGTCCGGCGTCGGAAACAGCGGCAGCTTCGGCTTGCCGAGTTCAAGCGTCAGATTGCAGCGCTTCGCGATCTGCACCGTGTTCACGAGCGCCGACGGGATATCCGCGAACAGCGCGGCCATCTCCTGTTGCGAGCGGAAATATTGCTCGGACGTGAAGCGCTTCTGGCGACGCGGATTCGCGAGGATATCGCCTTCGGAAATGCACACGCGCGCTTCGTGCGCGGTGAAGTCGTCCGGTGTCATGAACTGCATCGGGTGCGTTGCGACGACCGGCAGTTTCAGCGCTGCCGCGAGCGCGACCGCCTGCTGCACGTACTGCTCGCCGCCCGGCTGACCGCAGCGCTGCAACTCGATATAGAAGCCGCCTGGGAACACCTTCTCCCAATGCCGTGCGTTGCGCTTCGCCGCTTCTTCGTTACCGGCCGCCAGCGCGAGACCGATGTCGCCCTGCTGCGCGCCCGACAGTGCGAGCAGCCCTTCGCCCAGCCCGGATTCGAGCCAGCCGGCTTCGATTTCCGCGCGACCGCGATACTGGTTCGTCAGCGACGCCTTGCTGAGCAATTCGCAGAGGTTCAGGTAACCGCGCCGGTCCTTGACCAGCAGCAGCAGACGCGAAGGCTTGTCGCGATCGTCCGGATTGGTGATCCAGACGTCGCATCCGGCAATGGGTTTGACCCCTTTGCCACGCGCTTCCTTGTAGAAACGGACGAGGCCGAATGCGTTGCCGAGATCGGTGAGCGCGAGCGCGCCCTGACCGTCTTTGGCCGCCGCCGCGACGATGTCGTCGAGACGCACGATGCCGTCGGCAATCGAGAATTCGGAGTGAACGCGGAGATGAACGAAGCGGGGATCTGACATGGGCGACATTGTAACTCCACCCTCCCGCGGATTTCAGGTCAAAACTGCGCGTTGGCCATCCGGCCAGGGCACGCTCGGCGAGAGCGTTGTTTGTGCTGGCGCAACCCCTTCGCCATTCGGCCAGGTCGGGGGAAATGCCGGGTTGAGGGATAATAGAGGTTTCGCCAGTTTCGACGTGGCCGCTAACCGGCAAACCGCGCGACAAACCGCGCGGCAAACCCGGCGCCAAATCGCGGGTCTCATACGGGGACCAACAGCGACGACGTAACCCGCCACGCGCCGCCCCTCGCCACGCCGGCCATCTTTACCGCTGAACACACATGAGTATCGTCAATCTCTCCGCGTATCAATTCGCGACCATCGAAGACACCGCCGCCTGGCGCCCGTTCGTCACCGAGCGTTGCAATGAGCTCGGCCTGCGCGGCACCATCCTGCTCGCACCGGAAGGCATCAACCTGTTTACCGCTGGCACGCGCGAGAACACCGACGCGTTCATCGACTACATCCGCCACGATCCGCTGTTCGAAGGCAAGTTCGGGAAGCTGCAGTTCAAGGAAAGCCTGTCGGACTCGCAGCCGTTCACGCGCATGCTGGTCAAGCTCAAGCGCGAAATCATCACGATGAAAAAGCCGGCGATCCGCCCCGAGCTCGGCCGCGCACCGTTCGTCGACGCACCCACGCTGAAGGCCTGGCTCGACCGCGGTCACGATGACGAAGGCCGCCCCGTCGTGATGCTCGACACGCGCAACGCGTTCGAAGTCGACGTCGGCACGTTCGACAACGCGCTCGACTATCGCATCACGAAATTCAGCGAGTTCCCCGAGGTGATCGAGAACAACCGCGCCGATCTCGAAGGCAAGACGGTCGTCTCGTTCTGCACGGGCGGCATCCGCTGCGAGAAGGCCGCCATCCATATGAAGGAGGTCGGCATCGAGAACGTGTACCAGCTCGAAGGCGGCATCCTCAAATACTTCGAGGAAGTGGGCGGCGCGCATTATCGCGGCGACTGCTTCGTGTTCGACTATCGCACCGCGCTGAGCCCGCAGCTCGAACCGACCGCGACCGTGCAATGCTTCGGCTGCCGCGCGGTGGTCACGCCAGAGCAACAGCAATCGCCGAGGTACGTCGCGGGCAAGACCTGTCCGGCATGCCATCCGGACAGCAAGGCCGCGTGCGCCGTCTAACGACCGCCCGGACGGCCCGGACGGCCGGGGCAGCCGGCGGCGCGGACGCCTCGCCTCCCGTCCCCAACCCATGACCTATCGCGGACGCTTCGCGCCATCGCCGACCGGGCCGCTGCATTTCGGCTCGCTGGTCAGCGCGCTCGCGAGCTGGCTCGACGCGCGCGCGCACCGCGGCGCGTGGCTCGTGCGCATGGAAGATATCGACGGACCG
This sequence comes from Paraburkholderia sp., assembly GCA_036264535.1. Lineage (GTDB taxonomy): Bacteria > Pseudomonadota > Gammaproteobacteria > Burkholderiales > Burkholderiaceae > Paraburkholderia. Next base: position 3,401 of record DATAQT010000046.1, read on the forward strand.
CGCACGGTGCCCGGCGCCGCCGAGGACATCCTCGCGACCCTCGATCGCTTCGGCATGCGCGCCGACGAAACGCCGGTCTGGCAAAGCCAGCGCATGGCGCGCTATCAGCAGGCGCTGGAGCAGTTGAGATCGACGGGGCTCGTCTATCCGTGCAGCTGCACTCGCAAGGAAATCGCCGATTCGCTCTTGCACGCGCACGCGCGCAACACGACGCTCGCCTACCCCGGCACGTGCCGCACGGGTCTGCATGGCAAGCCGGCACGCGCCTGGCGCCTGCGCGTGCCCGACGGCGATGCCGCCGTGATCAGGTTCGACGATCGCTGGCAGGGCCCACAGACGCAAAACCTCGCGACCGAGGTCGGCGATTTCGTGCTGCGCCGCGCGGACGATCAATGGGCGTATCAACTCGCGGTGGTGGTGGACGACGCGGACGCGGACATCACGCACATCGTGCGTGGCGCGGATCTGATGGATTCGACGGCGCGGCAGATTTATCTGCAGCGTTGCCTCGACGTGGCGACGCCCGAGTATCTGCATGTGCCGGTCGTCACGAACGAGCACGGCGAGAAGCTGAGCAAGCAGAACGGCGCGACTGCGCTCGATAGCGACAAACCGCTCGAAGCGCTAGGCGCGGCGGCACGACATCTGGGACTGGACCTGGGCAGCGAGCCGCCTGCGACGCTGGAGGAGTTCTACAGCGCTGCGACGACGGCCTGGGCGAAACGGATGAACATTCGCGCATCGGCATGATGCGCGCGCGTAGAGCCTGCTGCGTTTTCTGAGACATCGAACCGCGCGGCTCCACGGCTTTTACACTCGGGGCGTTGCACCCCGAGCACTCTGGACCCGACAGCCCGCCTTACGACGGCGAAGGTGTCTTTCTCGGCATCCCGAAGCCACCGAGCAACGCGGCCAGCTGCCGCTTCGGCGCCGGCTTCTGCGGCGCGCCGTTCGATGCGGCCGACTCCTCGAAATTGCGCACCGATGCCGGCGACGGCTCGTACGGCTTCAGGAAGAAATCGTCGACCGGCTGCGCGCGATGATGATGATGCGGCCGGTCATACGAACCCGACGCCCCACCCGGGCGACGGCGGGTGCGCTCGTCGCGTGATTCGCTGCGTTCGCGGCGCAGCGGACGGTCCTCATGATGATGGCGCACCGGCGCTTCGACGGTCAGACGCTGCAAGTCGAGCGGGCGCTTGATCAGCTTCTCGATGTCGGCCAGCTGCTTGCGCTCGTTCGGGCTGCACAGCGACAGCGCGTCGCCCGACGCACCCGCGCGGCCGGTACGGCCGATCCGGTGCACGTAGTCTTCGGCGTTGAACGGCAGGTCGAAGTTGATCACCGTCGGCAGTTCGACGATATCGAGACCGCGCGCGGCGACGTCCGTCGCGACCAGGGCCTCGACTTCGCCACGCTTGAAGGCGTCGAGCGCCTGCATGCGCTCGTTTTGCGAGCGGTCGCCGTGAATCGCGGTCGCGACCACGCCATCACGCTCGAGGCTGCGCGCGAGCCGGCTCGCGCCGATCTTGCTGTTGCAGAACACGAGCACCTGCTTCAGGCCGCGCTCGCGGATCAGTTGCACGACCGCGCCGGTCTTGTCGCCCTCGGCGACTTCGTAGACGATCTGCGTGACGTTGGTCGCGGTCGAGTTGCTGCGCGCGACTTCGATGGTCTGCGGGTCGCGAAGATACGTCGCGGCGAGCTTCTTGATTTCGCCCGAGAACGTCGCGGAAAAGAGCAGCGTCTGGCGCTCTTTCGGCAGCAGGTTCAGGATGCGCTGCAAGTCGGGCAGGAAGCCCATGTCGAGCATGCGGTCGGCTTCGTCGAGCACCAGCATCTGCACCTGGCCCAGGTTCGCGGTTCTCTGCTGGACGTGATCGAGCAGACGACCCGGCGTCGCGATCAGAATTTCAACGCCGCGGCGCAACTGCTCGGACTGCGGATTCATGTCAACGCCACCGAATACGACCGCGCTGCGCAGCGCCGTGTGCTTCGCGTAAGCCTGCACGTTCGCGGCGACCTGGTCGGCGAGTTCGCGGGTCGGCGTGAGGATCAGCGCGCGCACCGGATGGCGCGCCGGCGATGCGCTCGTACTGGCTTGCGGCAGCAGACGCTGGATGATCGGCAGCGAGAAGCTCGCGGTCTTGCCGGTGCCGGTCTGCGCGGCGCCCATCACGTCACGGCCCGCCAGCACGACCGGGATCGCCTTCGCCTGGATCGGCGTGGGCGACGTGTAGCCCGATTCCTTGATGGCCTTCAGGATGTCGGGTGCGAGGCCGAATTGATCGAAAGTCTCGGTGCTGGGCGTGACGGCTGTGTCGGACATGGTGGCTTTCGCTAAAAATGCGCTTGGCGCGATGCGCGCGGCAGCGGTCGGAGACCGCGGAGGGCATCAGGATGAAGGGGGAGCCACGTCGTTCCGCGCGAGACCCGTCTGAGTTCGGATAATGCGGCCGGCTCCGGCTGGCGGAAACACCCGCCGAAAGGCCAGTATTGTAGCACCTCAGCACAAACCCTCATGATGGCAAGCCGGCGGCTCGCGGCCGGTGCTTCGGTCGCAGCGTAGTGCGCACAGACGACAGTGGCATGACAGCCGGACGCTCGGGCGCGGCGGCGGACGGCGCTACCTATCGGCCGACGCGCCCGAACTGGCCCCATCGCAAGCCGCCGGCCGCGCCCATTCACGTCAGGTCGCCGCCCTCACCACGTCTCGCGCATCACCATCAGCCGCATTTCGGTCATGTCTTCGATCGCATAGCGCACGCCCTCGCGCCCGAGCCCCGAATCCTTGACGCCCCCGTACGGCATGTTGTCGACGCGGAACGACGGCACGTCGTTGATCACGACGCCGCCCACTTCCAGCGCATCCCACGCGCGATGCGCGTGCGCGAGCGAATCGGTGAACACGCCGGCCTGCAGGCCGAAGTCGCTGTCGTTGACCTGCGCGAGCGCCGCCTCGAAATCGTCGAAACGCTCGAGTATCGCGACCGGCCCGAACGCCTCCTTGCGATACAGATCGGTGTCGCGCTTCACGCCTTCGAGCAGTGTCGCCTCGAACATCGCGCCCTCGACCTTGCCGCCCGCAACGACCTTCGCGCCCGCCTGCACGGCGCCCTCCATCCAGCCGGCGAGCCGCTTCGCCTCCGATTCGGAGATCATCGGTCCGACGAAGGTCTTTTCGTTCTTCGGATCGCCCATCACGAGCGACCTGGTCTTCGCGATCAGCTTCTCGCGCAGCGCGTCGTAGACGCTCGCATGCGCGAGGATCCGCTGCACGCCGATGCAACTCTGCCCCGACTGATAGAACGCGCCGAACGCGAGCCGGTCGACCACGTAGTCGAGCTTGCCGCCCTGATCGCCGTCGACGATCGCGGCCGCGTTGCCGCCCAACTCCAGAATCACCTTCTTCTTGCCGGCTTTGCTCTTCAACTCCCAGCCGACCGCGGGCGAGCCCGTAAACGACAGCAGCTTGAAGCGCTCGTCGGTCGTGAACAGGTCGGCGCCGTCGCGATGCGCCGGCAAAATCGAGAACGCGCCCTTCGGCAGATCGGTTTCCGCGAGAATCTCGCCCATGATCAGCGCGCCGACCGGCGTGCGGCTCGCCGGCTTCAGCACGAACGGCACGCCCGCCGCGATCGCCGGCGCGACCTTGTGCGCGGTCAGGTTCAGCGGGAAATTGAAGGGCGAGATGAACGAGCACGGCCCGATCGGCACGCGCTTCACGTAGCCGTGGTAACCGTTCGCGCGCGGCGAAATCTGCAGATTGACGATCTCGCCGTCGATCCGCACGCTCTCCTCCGCGGCGACCTTGAACGTATCGATCAGCCGCGTGACCTCGCCCTTCGAATCGTTGATCGGCTTGCCCGCCTCGATGCACAGCGCGAGCGCGAGTTCGTCGTAGCGCTCGCGAAACCGCTTCACGCAATGTTCGAGCACCGCCTGGCGCTTGAACGGCGGGTAGGCGCGCATGGCCGGCATCGCGTCGACCGCGTGGCCGATCGCCTTGTCGATCGCGGCCGCGTCGGCCATCGCGACGCGCGTGGCGACTTCGCCGCTGAATTTGTCGGTGACTTCGAGATCGGTGTTGGCAGCCACCGGCTCATTGGCGAGGTAGTACGGATAGGTTTTCTGCAACATGTCGCGTTCTCCTTGATTCGATGCACGGATGCTCAAAGCTGCGCGGATAGCCGTTTGATCTCGCGATTGAGCACGCGCTCGTTGTCCGAATAGTCGATCGGCACGTCGATCACGTGCACGCCGGGCGTCGCGAAGCACTCGCGCAAGAGCGGCGCGAACTGTTCGGCCGCCTCGATCCGATGCCCCTGCGCGCCATAGCTTTGCGCATAGGCAACGAAATCGGGATTGGCGAGCGTCATGCCGTAGTCCGGGAAGTTCATGTTCTCCTGCTTCCAGCGGATCATGCCGAACGCGTCGTCACGCAGAATCAGGATCACGAGATCGAGTTTCAGACGCACCGCCGTTTCGAGTTCCTGCGAGTTCATCATGAAGCCTCCGTCGCCGCACACGGCGATCACCTTGCGCTCCGGATGCACGATCTTGCTCGCGATCGCCGACGGCAGCCCCGCGCCCATCGACGCCAGCGCGTTGTCGAGCAGCAGCGAATTCGGCTCGTGCGCGCGGTAATAGCGCGCGAACCAGATCTTGTACATTCCGTTATCCAGACACACGATGCCGTCGACCGGCGTGGTCTCGTAGACGTCGTTGACGATCCGCACCGGGTACATCGGAAAACGGTCGTCGTGCTGGCCCTTCACCAGATGCGCCTCGAAGTGCTGCTTGATTTCCTTGAAACGCGTGAAGTCCCAATGCTCCTGACGCGTCTTCAGGCTCTCCTTCAGCTGCCACACCGCGTTCGCGATATCGCCGACCACTTCGATCTGCGGGAAATACACCGGATCGACTTCGGCGCCGAGGAAGTTCACGTGGATCACGGTCTTCTCGCCGGCCTCGCCACTGCGCATGAAGAAGGGCGGCTTTTCGATCACGTCGTGACCGACGTTGATGATGCAGTCCGCAAGCTCGATCGCACGGTGCACGAAGTCGCCGTCGGAGAGCGTCGCGTTGCCGAGCCACATCGGATGCGATTCGTCGATCACACCCTTGCCCATCTGCGTCGTGAAAAACGGAATGCCGATCTGGTCGACGAACTCGCGCAGCATCTTCGTCGTGGTCTTGCGGTTGCCGCCCGCGCCGATCATCAGGAGCGGATGTTTCGCGGCGGTGATCGCCTGGACCGCACGCGCGACCGCCTTTTCCTCGGCGACCGGGCGGCGGCTGAAGCTCTTCGGAATCGGCTTGCCGTCGCCCTCCTCGTGCGCGACGTCCTCCGGCAGTTCGAGGTGCGTGGCGCCGGGTCGTTCCTCCTCGGCGAGGCGCACCGCCTCGCGTACCGCCGCCGGAATATTGCCGATCGACACGATCTGCCGCGTGTACTTGGTGAGCGGCTCCATCATCCGCACCACGTCGACGATCTGGAAGTGCCCCTGCTTGCTCGACTTGATCGGCTTCTGGCCGGTGACCATCAGCATGGGCATGCCGCCCAACTGCGCGTAGGCGGCCGCGGTCACGAAGTTGGTCGCGCCGGGGCCGAGCGTCGACAGACAGACGCCCGTGCGGCCGGTGAGCCGTCCGTAGGTGGCGGCCATGAAGCCGGCCGCCTGCTCGTGGCGCGTGAGGATCAGACGGATTTTCGAGCGACGCAGCGACTCGAGCAGATCGAGATTTTCTTCACCGGGGATGCCAAACACGTACTCGACACCGTCGGCTTCCAGCGATTTGACGAACAGGTCCGATGCTTTCATTGAGGGTCTCGCTTGATGACTCGGGGACCAGCAGCGGACTCAAGCGGCGCACTCGACTCGCTGCTTGAACCCTTTGCTGCACCCACTGTTGCACCACTGGGGTCCGGAACCGGACGATCGAAGACGACAACGGCAACCGCGCGCGCAACACGACACCGCGCGCGGCATGGCAGACGGGCATGGCGAACGCCATGCCGGACAGCTTACTACTCGAACGGAAACGATGTGCGCGAGCGGACGGGGCCGCGCGGGGGAATGGGGAGTCAGCGGATCACGGTCACGCAGTCGGACAGCATCGGCGGCGCGTTCTCGCCGCTCGTCAGATCATACAGATTGGCGCGCGGACCCTTGGTCCACCACGTATAGCTGCCAGCCTGGTACTTCGCGCCGGACGCCGAGATCGTGTTGACGAACAGCATCGAGGTGCCTTTCACCGGCAGCACGGCGAAGCTTTGTCCGTTCTGGGCGTTCCAGTAGGTGACCTGCAGGACCTTGCCGGTCGCGCAGGTGTATTTACGCGTCTGGTGGTTCTTGCCCTCGATGTGCCTGAACTGCAGCGGCGCGGCCGCAGCGCTGCCCGAAGATGCCGCCGCCCAGGCCACTGCCGATGCTGCCGCCGTGAGAATTGCAACACGCCATGTCTTCATCGAACACCTCGATTGTTGCGGGGGTCAGGCACGGAACGCGCACCGGCTTCGAGGCCGGTATACAAACGAGTCACAGGCAGTTCAGCGACAGCTCAAGGATCGATGACATCGGCACACGCATCGGTCGGCGCGGCGGCGACGTGCCCGACGATCGGCACGATCTTCAGTCCCGCCGAAGCGACCCGGCACGGCGCGGCCGCGAGCCCGCAGCCGCCGATGCCAGCGCACAGCGCGAACGCCACGCCGAGCGCGCCGGCACGGCGAAGCGCGCCGTGCCACTGATTGCTGCGCGTTTCAGTCGCCATACGATCCTCTACTCCGAGTTCTTTGCATCGATAAGGCAACACGAATGTGGCGCGCGCTGTCGTGTGCGTCCCGCACGTTTTTGCACCGCGCGCCGCCGCTTACCCTTACTTACTTCGCCGACACCGGCCGCACCGCAGCCGCGGCCTGCTTCGCGCGCGAGCGCGCTTCGTCGATGTTCTCGCCGGTCGCGAGCGCTACGCCCATGCGACGCTTGACGAAGCTCTCCGGCTTGCCGAACAGGCGCAGATCCGCATTGGGTACCGCCAACGCGGCCGCGACACCTTCGAACGCGATGCCGGCCTCGTCGCGACCACCGTAGATCACCGCCGACGCACCCGGCGCTCGCAGCGACGTGTCGACCGGCAAACCGAGGATCGCGCGCGCATGCAGCTCGAACTCCGAGAAGCGCTGCGAACACAGCGTGACGAGCCCCGTGTCGTGCGGACGCGGGCTGACTTCCGAAAACCATACGTCGTCGCCGCGCACGAAAAGTTCCACGCCAAAAAGGCCACGGCCGCCGAGCGCCGCCGTCACCTTGTGCGCGATCTCGCGCGAGCGCTCGAGTGCGAGCGTGCTCATCGGTTGCGGCTGCCACGATTCGACATAGTCGCCCGCGACCTGCACGTGGCCGATCGGATCGCAGAACCAGGTGCCGACCTGGCCGCTCGCCGGGTCGATCGCGCGTACGGTCAGCTGGGTGATTTCGTATTCGAAGTCGATGAAGCCCTCGACGATCACGCGCCCGAAATTGACGCGGCCGCCCGCCATCGCGTACTGCCATGCCGGCTCGACGTCGGCGTCGCTGCGCAGCACCGATTGCCCCTTGCCCGAGGACGACATCACCGGCTTCACGACGCACGGATAGCCGACCTTCGCGATGCCCGCGCGCAGTTCGTCGAGCGAATCGGCGAACGCGTACGGCGAAGTCGCGAGGCCGAGTTCTTCGGCGGCGAGGCGGCGGATGCCTTCGCGGTTCATCGTCAGTTGGGTGGCGCGCGCGGTCGGGATCACCTCGGCGAGCGCCTCGGTTTCGATCGCGGCCAGCTCGTCGGTGGCGATCGCCTCGATTTCGGGGACGATCAGATGCGGGCGTTCCTGCTCGACCAGCGCGCGCAGCGCGGCGCGGTCGGTCATGTCGATCACGTGCGCGCGATGCGCGACCTGATGGCCCGGCGCATTCGGATAACGGTCGACGGCGATCACTTCGACGCCCAGCCGTTGCAGCGCGATGATCACTTCCTTGCCGAGTTCGCCGGCGCCGAGCAGCATGACGCGCGTCGCGGATTCAGAAAGGGGCGTGCCGATCCGTTGGCCGATCTGCATGGGGTCTCCAGATAAAAGTCGGGATGAGGGTGGGATTGGATAGACCGCGATGTTAACATGCGGGCCCCTTGCCGCGCGGCGCCCGCAAGGCGTCGGCGCAGCGATGGCGGTCGATCCGCGCGCCTTCGCTCGCGCACGACAAGCTTAGTACGTTACCCTTACGCCTTCGCCAGTTTGAAGAGGACCGACGCCATGCTCATCCGCTCCCGCCCGCGACGTCTTGCGCGCATCACTCCGTGCCTGCGCACGGCCGTCGCCGCGTTGAGCATCGCCGCGCTGCTCGGTGCCTGCGCGATCCCGAAGCATCCGGATTCGGCGGCGCCGCCGCCCGATCCGTTCAATCCCGCCGCCGCGCAGTTGCTCGACGACACCAGCTGGGTGCTGATCTCGTGGAAGAACGTCGACGGTACGGCGCGCGCGGTGCCGTCGAAGGATCAGGGACCGCTCACGCTCACGTTGTCGACCGAAGGCGGCCGGCGTCATGCGAGCGGCTTTTCCGGCTGCAACCGCTTCATGGGTTCTTACATGCTGAAGGACGGCAAGCTCAGCTTCGACACGCTCGCCGGCACGCGCATGGCGTGCGTCTCGCCGGGCGGCGAGATCGAAAAACCGTTCCTCGCTGCGCTCGAGCGCATCGATCGCACCGGCGTGCAGATGCGAGCGCCCCAGCAGATGCAGTTGATCCTCGACAACGGTGACGCGCTCATGTTCGATCGCAGCGACAAATGATGCATGTTCGCGCTGCGTTCGAGACCTGCACCGGCCTTCGAAGCCGCGCGCTGCGCCGGTTTAAAATCGACGGATTGCGCTTGCGCGCGCTTCGTCATTCGTAGATGTCTGGTATGCACACGGTAGTTTTCGGCTGGTTCGGCGGGTCGGCCGTCTGGTTCATTCCTCTTTTGTGGCGCCTCGTGAAGTCGGTGCTGCCAGGCGGCGCGGGTCTGCGCGGTCCCGGCACGATCCGGCTGTGGCTCGGCTTCGTCTGCGTGCTGATCGCGAGTTGCACGCTCGAGGGTTCGCTGATCGGCACCGCGGGCGTCAATGGCTTCGGTCATGTGCTCGCCGCGGGGCTGGGTCATCTGCTCGGCCATATCGGCACGCCGCTCGCGGCGCTCGCGCTGCTGGTAATCAGCCTGCCCTGGCTCATCGACTTCCGCTGGAGCGACGTCGCCGCGTGGGCCGACGGCGCGTTCGGCCTCGGCCTGTCGCGCGGACTCGCGAAGCGTGACGAGGATGCGCGCCGCCACCGCACCGTCGACGAAGGCGCGCCGTCGCACGCAATGCCCGCCACCAACACGATGGCGCCGCGCAACAGCAAGGGACGCTACGCGCGGCCGACGGTATGGCGTCCGCCGGCGAGCGGGCGCGCGGGTTCCTCTGCGGGTTCCACCGCTGCTGCCGGCGGTGCGGCGGCTGGCGGCGCGGGTAGCAAGGACGCTTCCGCCCGTGGCGCCGGCGCAGGCTGGCGCGCCGATGCTGGTGCTGGCGCGGCGCGTGCGCCGCTCAAGCAGGTCGAGCCGGAGATGCGCGCGGGGTCGATTGCGTCCCAGCGTCCGGTAGCGTCGCTGTCGACGCAGGCGCTGCAATGGGACAAGGCCGAGGACAGGTCCGCCGCGTCGTTCGTGCCGACCGAGCCGGTCGCGCCGGCCGGCTGGTTGCGCGCGACAGAGTCGCGTGCGGCGAGCGCGGCGGCTTCGCTGGGTGCACCGAGTGTCTCGGGTACGTCGGGTACGTCGGGTACGTCGGGTACGTCGGGTACGTCGGGTACGTCGGGTACGTCGGGTACGTCGGGTACGTCGGCTCGCAATGGTACGGCGCAGGTCGGTCGGCGCTCGGTTGGCGAACAACGCTCGGCCGCGCCGTTCGGCTCCAGTGCCGCGTTGGCTGCAGCGGCCGCCGCGGCCGCGGGCGTGTCGGCGAAGGCGGCACAATCGATGACGGGCCGCAATGCCGCGTCGGGCGCCGGTATCGGCATGACGGCGGGATCGATGAATACCGCGGGCCGCGGCGGCCGTCCGTCACCGCTGTCACGTCCGGCCGAGGGCAGCGCGCCGCTCAATCGCGGCGCGACTCCGCGTCAATCTTTCCCGGCCGCTACCCGCGCCAACGGCGTGACATTGCCGTCGATCGCGCGCCGGCCCGCACCGAATTTCACGCGGCCGATGGCGAACACGTCGACAGTCGCGCCGTCCGCGAGCGTCGAGGAAACGCTGCGCAGCATCGCGGAAAACGCCGCGCGCTGGACCGATATGGCCGGCGTGAGCCTCGCGCGCAGTCGTGGCGCCGAGAGTGCAAAAATCGGCGATGCGGAGCCTGTGTCGACGGCGTTGGACGTGCAACCGGCGCCACGCGATGCGCTGCCTGTCCAGAGCGGCGAGGCGGCTGCGGCGCCCCATGCGCACAGTGCTGGGGGTTCGGTGCAGGCGCTGCGTGATGCCGCGCCGGTCGAGTTGCCGCGTGAGCCAGCGTTGGCTCAGTCCGATACGCTTGTCGAAGACGGCAACGAAGCGGTTGCGCAATGGCCGACCGAACCGCCGGTCATTCATGCGCCGCTGATTTCGGCCCCGCAGACGACGACAGCGACGGAGTCGGTGGCCGAAGTGGCGGCTGCGGCCGTCGAATTCGCCGTGGCGGAGCCCGTTTCTGCCGCCGAGATGCCGGCTGAACTCGCGTCTGCAGAGCCGGTTACCGACACGCCCCCGGAAATCGAACCGACGGCGTCCGCTATGGCTGAGCCCGCGACCGCCGCGCACGCCGCCAGCGTGTCGCAACAGGAGATGTCGATCGCGACGTCGTTCCAGCGCTTCGCGGCCGGTCTGCCCGACGACGCGCAGCAGGAAGAAGTACAGCCGATGGAAAGCGATTCGACGCAGACGGCGCCCGAGGTCGACAGTCAGCCGCAGACCGGCGCGACCATTGCGGAACCGGTCGGCGAACCCGTCGCCCCCTCCCCCGCCCCTGCGCAATCGACGACAGCCATAGCGACCAGTCCCAACGCCCCGGCATCGCAAAGCGAAGAGTCGACGCGAGCCATTGAACCGGCCTCCTCGGTCAACGCAACGCTCTTGCAGGCCCCGGCGCCCGGCGCCGAAATCGTCATCGACAAAACGCTCGTGCCTTGGGAGAGCAAGCTCGGCCACGCCGCGGCTCAACGCGCTGCGGCGCCGGCGGACTCGCCGCTGACGGAAGCCGTCGCATCGTCGTCGAGCGCAAGTGTGCAGCCGATGCACGCCACGTCGTACACCCCTGCCCTGGCCGCCGTGACCGAACCGGCGAACGCCGCGCTTTCGACTTCAACGACTACGGCGAACCTCGCTACGCCGTTGTCCGAGCCAGCGGTCGTCTCGAACGTGGTGCGTTTCCCGGGCTTCGCCGCGCCGGCAACCGGGATCGAACCTTGGGTCGGCGCAAACGTGGCGTCGGTCGAGGACACGCTGGCCACCGAAACGCCGATCGCGTCAACGCCAACGCCCGCGTCTGCCCCAACAGTGCAACCCCAGAGCCAACCCGCCGATCAACCCGCCACCGAACCCGCCGTCGCCCGCCCGGCGCTACGCGGCCAAGCGCCGGCCAACGGCTTCGAGTTCCATGCGCCGGCCGCATCGATGGTCGAGCTGCCGACGCTCGACCTACTCGCGCCCGCGGACGCAAACATCGAACCGATCTCGGACGAAAAGCTGCGCGAAACCGGTCAGCTGATCGAGCAGCGCCTGCAGGAATTCAAGGTGCCGGTGACGGTGGTCGGCGCATCGGCGGGTCCGGTCATCACGCGCTTCGAAGTCGAGCCGGCGCTCGGCGTGCGCGGCAGCCAGATCGTCGGTCTGATGAAGGACCTGTCGCGCGGCCTCGGTCTCACGTCGATCCGCGTGGTCGAAACGATTCCGGGCAAGACCTGCATGGGCCTCGAACTGCCGAACGCCAAGCGCCAGACGATCCGCCTCTCCGAAATCCTCGAAGCGAGCGTCTACCAGAACTCGCACTCGCAACTGACGCTCGCGATGGGCAAGGACATCACCGGCCATCCGGTCGTCGCCGATCTCGCGAAGGCCCCGCACATGCTGGTGGCCGGCACGACCGGTTCGGGCAAGTCGGTCGCGATCAACGCGATGATCTGCTCGCTGCTGTTCAAGGCGACGCCCGAGGAAGTGCGCCTGATCATGATCGACCCGAAGATGCTCGAGCTTTCGGTGTACGAAGGAATTCCGCATCTGCTCGCACCAGTGGTCACCGACATGAAGCTCGCGGCCAACGCGCTGAACTGGTGCGTCGGCGAAATGGAGAAGCGCTACCGGCTGATGTCGGCCGTCGGCGTGCGCAATCTCGCCGGCTTCAACCAGAAAATCCGCGACGCCGAGGCGAAGGGCAAGAAGCTCGGCAACCCGTTCTCGCTGACGCCCGATGCACCCGAGCCGCTCGCGCCGCTGCCGCTGATCGTCGTCGTGATCGACGAGCTCGCCGATCTGATGATGGTCGCCGGCAAGAAGATCGAGGAGCTGATCGCGCGACTCGCGCAGAAGGCGCGCGCGGCCGGCATCCACCTGATCCTCGCGACGCAGCGCCCGTCCGTCGATGTGATCACCGGCCTCATCAAGGCGAACATCCCGACGCGCGTCGCGTTCCAGGTGTCCTCGAAGATCGACTCGCGCACGATTCTCGACCAGATGGGCGCCGAGTCGCTGCTCGGCCAGGGCGACATGCTGTTCCTGCCGCCCGGCACCGGCTACCCGCAGCGCGTGCACGGCGCGTTCGTCGCCGACGAGGAAGTGCATGCGATCGTCGAGTATCTGAAGCAGTTCGGCGAGCCGCAGTACGAGGAAGGCATTCTCGACGGTCCGACCACCGACGGCGGCGCGGCCCAGGATCTGTTCGGCGAGACGCCGGATGCGGAGGCCGATCCGCTGTACGACGAAGCGGTCGCGTTCGTCGTGCGCACGCGGCGCGCGTCGATCTCATCCGTGCAGCGACAGTTGCGCATCGGCTATAACCGCGCGGCGAGGCTCGTCGAGCAGATGGAGACGGCCGGGCTGGTGTCGGCGATGAGCATCAACGGCAGCCGCGAAGTGCTTGCACAAGGGCCCGCGGAATGATCGGGCGGTGAATCGGCGAGGCGGGTCGTCAATGACACGATGACAGGCCGGGCGCCGCCGACGAAAAAACGGACAGCCTCACCACGTGAGCTGTCCGTTTTTATTTACCCGCGCGTGCCGTGCATCACGACGGCGACACCAGCTTGAAATCGACCGGCGAGCCGAGTTCGAAATGCTGCCTCGGATTCGGATCGAGCAACCCCGTCTGCGGATCGCGTTTGAACACATAGACCGTGTCGCTCAACTGATTGCCGACGATCAGCCAGTTGCCGCTCGGATCGATGGCAAACTCGCGCGGCGATTTGCCGAGGGTCGCCTGCCGGCCGATCTGCTTCAGATGCCCGTTGGCCGGATCGACCGCAAAGATCACGATCTCGTTCGCGTCGCCGCGATTGGACGCGTACACGAAGCGTCCGTCCGGCGACATATGGATCGCCGCCGCGCCCACCTTCCCCTTGAAGCCCGGCTCGGAGAGCGGCAGCGTCTGCACGAGTTTCAGTCTGCCGTCGTGGTAGTCGAACGTGCTGACGGTCGCCGCGAGTTCGCTCGTCAGATACGCGTGCTTGCCGTCCGCGCCGAAAATCAGGTGGCGCGGCCCCGTGCCGGCCTTCTGCTGCGTGTAGCCCCAATCGGTCGCGACGAACGGGCCGGCGCCGGCGCTGCTCTGCGGCGCGTAGCGGTACGAGTACAGCTTGTCGGCGCCGAGGTCCTGGGTGAAGAGATAGTGGCCGTCCGGCGAGAACACGGTCGAATGCACGTGCGAGTTGTCCTGGCGCCCTTTCACCGGACCGCCGCCCTCGTGATGCACGGTCTGCACCGACGTGCCGACCTGGCCGTCTCCCTGTAGCGGAAACACTGCGAAGCTGCCGCCCGGATCGGCCGCGACCGAGTAGTTCGCGGTCAGCAGATACTTGCCGTCCGGCGAGATGCTCAGATAGCACGGATCATTGCCATCCGACGACACCTTGTTCAGAAACGTCAGCTGCCCGCGCGCGGCATCGAAGCCGAACGCGCTGATGCCGCCGCGCTGCGTGGCCGGACCGTTGTCGCCGGGCAGTTCGTTGACCGAATAGACGAAGCGGCGATCGCGGCTCACCACCAGATACGACGGATTGACCGTCTGCGCGACCGACACCTGGGTCGACGCGCCAGTCTTCGTATCGAAGCGAAAGACGTAGATGCCTTCGCTCTTGCCGCCGGTGTAAGTACCGACCAGCATCGTATAGACGCCGTCCGCGGGGACCGGGCCAGAATCTTGCGCATACGCGTGCGAAGCAACAATCGAAACCATGAGCACGAAACCTTTTATTATCGAACCGGCGGCCCGCAAGGGCGCTGGCTGCCGCCCGCGCCGCGCGGCGCAATCCGCAGCGGAATCCGCGCCACGCGCACGGGTACCCGCGAGGCAAACCCTGGCAAGAACAGAAGTAAAAACGGAAACCGGAACTGGGCGCACGGCAACACGCCCGACGGCACGGCGACTGCGAAGCATGAGACCTCCTCGACATCGGTTGTCTGGTACAGGCTCGCGTACGAGCCCGGGTACAAGCGGTTGTAACGGTGTCTGGTCTGCCGCGCCGCGAATCGAACGTCGTTCCGCGTTGTTGTTGTCGAAGTCAGTATAAGAGCGTTAGGTCGGATCATGCAGTGAATCCGCCGCTGGCTTGCGGTCCGCGCCAGCGGCTCGTGTCCCGCATGGCGGGGCGTTTTTTCAATCCCTTTTCAATCGCGCATCACGCGTCTCAACCACGGAGTCTCCATGAACGTCACTCTCAGCCTGGGCCCGCTCGTTTCGCTGATCGCCGGCATTCTGATCCTAGTCATGCCGCGCCTGTTGAACTACATCGTCGCGCTTTATCTGATCATCATCGGCATCATCGGGATCTTTGGCGTGGGCTCGTCACATCTGTGAGCGACTGGCGACGCGACACCGGGCGCGACAGTTGCGTCCGGTGTGTCGGGATGATTTCGCACGAAGAGAAGGCTCGCAGCCCTGCCAGCGCGATTCGCACGCGCGGGAGCGCCACAAATGTCACGCTGTGACATACGCGAGAAGCGTGCATCGCACGCTAGATCGACGCGCGACGAGAATGCGTGAGGAACGTGCCCTACGAACGTTCAGCGCTACCGCTCACCCGTTCGCGAGCTGGTCGAGCCGCCAGCGTCCCTGCAGCGACAGCGCGCCGACCGCATAATGACCGGCATCCTGCTGATAGCGCCGGAAGCAGGCCCGCTCGACCAGGAAGGACGCGGCAGTCAACATGCCATTGCGGCTCAGGCCGAGCCGGTCATGATCGAGTGGCAACATGGAATCGCCGGCAAGCTGGCTGGCGGCCGCGAGAATCGTGATGCAATCGGATTTCGAAGGGTTCAGCATGGCTTTCGTCCTCGGAAACGGCGTCTGCATACGCCATGAGCAAGGCCGATTCGCAGCCCGGCAAGTCGCCGGACATCGGCATGAAGTCCGATTGTATGCATGGATTTGACAATTTACCAACCCGCGTTTTGCCGTACTGTGCGGTGAACCAAACAATGCTCATCGTAGTCCGGTAATAACACCCATTCGAAGCGCGGCTGCTGTCGCCGTCCGTAACAACGACTCGTTTTCCGACACGTTTTCCATGCCTGCACACATCGAAGAATACGCACTCATCGGCGACGGCCACACCGCCGCGCTCGTCTCCCGCGAGGGTTCCGTCGACTGGCTCTGCTGGCCGCGCTTCGACTCGGGCGCGTGCTTCGCCGCGCTGCTCGGCACACCCGACAACGGTCGCTGGCTGATCACCCCAGCCACGCCGGCCGAAGGCGCCGCGCCGACCATCACGCGCCGTTACCGTGGCGAAACGCTGATTCTCGAAACCGACTTCGAAACGCCCGACGGCGCCGTGACGCTGATCGACTTCATGCCGCCCGGCAACGGCTGGTCGGAAATGATCCGCATCGTCGTGGGCAAGCGCGGCACCGTGCGCATGAAGATGGAGCTGGTGCTGCGCTTCGACTACGGTTTTTCGATTCCGTGGGTCGACAAGCTCAAGCACGACAGCGGCATCAAGGCGATCGTCGGCCCGGACACCGCGGTGCTGCGCACGCCGGTCGAGCTGCGCGGCGAGGACATGAAGACCGTCGCCGAATTCACCGTGACGGCGGGCGAGCGCGTGCCGTTCTCGCTCTCGTATGCGCCGTCGCACCTGCGCATTCCGCCCGGGCGAGATCCTCACACCGCGCTCGCACGCACCGAGAATCACTGGCTCGAATGGGCTGAGCGCGGCACCGTCGAAGGCCGCTGGGCGGGGCCAATCCGCCGCTCGCTGATCACGCTGCGCGCGCTCGCTTACGAGCCGACCGGCGGCATCGTCGCGGCACCCACCACGTCGCTGCCCGAACAGCTCGGCGGCACGCGCAACTGGGACTACCGCTACTGCTGGCTGCGCGACGCGACCATCACGCTGCTCGCGATGATGCGTGGCGGCTATTACGACGAAGCGCGCGCGTGGCGCAGCTGGCTCGGCCGCGTGATGGCGGGCGCGCCGAACCAGTTGCAGATCATGTACGGCATCGCCGGCGAGCGGCGTCTGCCCGAATTCGAAATCGACTGGCTGCCCGGTTACCAGGGCGCGAAGCCGGTGCGGATCGGCAACAACGCGGTCGGGCAGCGTCAGCTCGACGTCTACGGCGAGGTGATGAACGCGCTGCATCTCGCGCGCGTCGGCGGCCTGCAGGCGGACGTCACCGCATGGAGCGTGCAATGCGCGATGCTCGAGCACCTGACGACGATCTGGCACGAACCCGACGAAGGCATCTGGGAGACGCGCGGCGGCCGCCAGCATTTCACGTTCTCGAAAGTGATGGCGTGGGTCGCGTTCGACCGCGCGATCCGCTCGGCCGAAATGTTCAAGCTCGACGGCCCGCTCGACGATTGGCGCGCGACGCGCGACACGATCCATGCCGAGGTCTGCGAGAAGGCGTGGAATCCGCAGCTCAACGCTTTTTCACAGTACTACGGCTGCGATCAGCTCGACGCGAGCGTGCTGCTGATGCCGCTGGTCGGCTTTCTGCCGCCGCGGGATCCGCGCATCAAGGGGACCGTTGAGGCGATCGAGCGCGACCTGATGCATGGCGGCTTCGTGATGCGCTACCGCACCACCGAATACGACGATGGCCTGCCGCCCGGCGAAGGCACCTTTCTTGCGTGTTCGTTCTGGATGGTGGATAACCTCGCGCTGCAGGGGCGCGTGCAGGAAGCGATCGAGATGTACGAGCGGCTGCTCGCGCTGTGCAACGACGTCGGCCTGCTCGCCGAGGAGTACGATCCGGTCGAAAAACGTCTGGTCGGCAATTTCCCGCAGGCGTTTTCGCACGTGGCGCTTGTCCACACCGGACTGAACCTGATGAAACACGAGCAGGAAATGGCGCAGGCAACCGGCCATCCGCTGCATAACGGCATCCGCGCGATGGAGCTTGAGGTTCAGGCAAGCCCTGATAGCGGCGCAGCAGCATCGCCGTTAGCATGACGCCGTGACAGTTTGCGTACACTGAATGCGAAAATTGTTGCATTGCACAAAACTGCTTTGTTCGATATTATCGATCCGACTGTCGGCCAACAAGAATGTGCCCACAACCAGAATGGCCCGCCGCAACGCCTCACGCGTGTTTGCGAAGCCCAATGCGAACCGCCTAAAACGGAGCAAACATGCTCTATCAACTTCACGAATTCCAGCGGGCGATGTTGAGCCCCCTCACCGCCTGGGCTCAGGCCGCATCGAAGTCATTTGCCAATCCGGCCAGTCCGTTAGCCTACGTGCCGGGCGCTACGCGCCTCTCCGCCGGTTATGAACTGCTGTACCGGCTAGGCAAGGATTACGAAAAGCCCGAGTTCAACATTCACCAGATTGTCAAAGACGGTCATAACATTCCGATCGTCGAGCAGACCTTCATCGAGAAGCCGTTCTGCCGCCTGATGCGCTTCAAGCGTTTCGCCGACGACAGCGATGCTGTCACCCAGTTGAAAGACGAGCCGGTCGTGCTCGTCTGCGCGCCGTTGTCGGGACACCACGCCACGCTGCTGCGCGACACCGTGCGCACGTTGCTGCAAGACCACAAGGTCTACATCACCGACTGGATCGACGCGCGCATGGTGCCGTTCGAAGCCGGCGAGTTCGGTCTGAATGATTACATCGCCTATATCCAGGAATTCATTCGCCATATCGGCGCGAAGAATCTGCACGTGATCTCGGTGTGTCAACCGACCGTGCCGGTGCTCGCCGCCATTTCGCTGCTCGCGAGCCGCGGCGAGGACACCCCGCGCACCATGACGATGATGGGCGGCCCGATCGACGCTCGTAAGAGCCCGACCGCAGTCAACTCGCTCGCCACGCAGCATTCGTACGAGTGGTTCGAGAACAACGTGATCTTCACCGTGCCGCCCAACTATCCGGGCGCGGGCCGCAAGGTCTATCCGGGCTTCCTGCAGCACACGGGGTTCGTCGCGATGAATCCGGAGCGTCACGCGGCATCGCACTGGGATTACTACCAGAGCCTGCTGCGCGGCGACGAAGACGACGCCGAAGCGCACCGCAACTTCTACGACGAGTACAACGCCGTCCTCGACATGGACGCCGACTATTACCTCGATACGATCCGCGTCGTCTTCCAGGAATTCCGTCTTGCCGACGGCACGTGGGACGTCGCTGGCGAACGGGTACGGCCGCAGGACATCACGACGACCGCGCTGTTTACGATCGAAGGCGAACTCGACGACATTTCCGGCGACGGCCAGACCTACGCGGCGCATGACCTGTGCAGCGGCATTCCGGCGAAGAACAAGCGTCACTTCACCGCGGAAAAATGCGGCCACTACGGCATTTTCTCGGGCCGCCGCTGGCGCACGATCATTTATCCGCAATTGCGCGACTTCATTCTCGAGCACAACAAGACTGCAAAGACGACGAAAGAAAAAGTCGAAGCCTGAGCATTGAACTTGCAGTAGCGCTTAAAAAGCCAACGGCCTCTTCGGGAGGGTGTTGGCTTTTTTATCGTGCTTGATTCGTGATACTGATTTTTTGTCGCGGCAATGATCGCCGCGCGACCGCCCGTTACTTTCTCAACAGATAGGCGAGCAGCAGTTCGGTATTCATCTGAATCACTTCGCTGCGTTCGGCGGCGCTGCTGAAATCGCGGCCGAGCGTCGCCTCGAGCGTAAAACGGTTCGACACGATGTAGTAACCCATGCCCGAAAGCGTCACGTAAAAGCGCAGCGGGTCGATGTTCGTGCGAAACAGCCCGGCGCGTTGCCCTCGTTCGAGAATGCCGCCGAGCGTGGCGACGATCGGCGAGATCATTTCGCGGATGCGCGTCGACTTCTGCATATAGCGTGCTTCGTGCAGATTCTCGTTGTTGATGAGCCGCAGCAACTCGGGATGGTCGCGGTAGTAGTCCCACACGAAATGCGCGAGACGCGTAACGGCCTCGACGGGCGCGATTCCATTGAGCTCGAGCGTGCGTTCCGCTTCGTTGAGTGCGCTGAACGCGTGCTCGAGTACCGCGGTAAACAGCTGCTCCTTGCTACCGAAGTAGTAATAGAGCATACGTTCGTTGGTTTCCGCGCGGCG
Organism: Paraburkholderia sp.; assembly: GCA_036264535.1. Taxonomy (GTDB): domain Bacteria; phylum Pseudomonadota; class Gammaproteobacteria; order Burkholderiales; family Burkholderiaceae; genus Paraburkholderia. Next base: position 23,197 of record DATAQT010000046.1, read on the forward strand.
GGCGATCTGATCGACGCGCGCGCCGAACAGCCCTCCATTTGCGAACTCTTCGGCCGCCGCAAGCAGAATGCGGCGCCTCGTGCCTTCAGGATCTCTTTTGATTTTCGGCTGATTCATGGTGGCATCGTCTTCGTGAGCCGCGTTATCCGGATCGCGCCGCCGGCCTCTCCTGGAGCCTTTGTACTGGCGGCGTTGACGGGCGCGTCGTGGTTGGGAAACACACCCTTTTCTGCGGTCTTTCGAATGAAGCGCTTCGATTATGGCACATGGATTGCGAATGGCAATCCGGGAAATCGGCGATAATGTGGCATTTAGTTCAGGTCGTGCGAGCGCACGCCAAGTCCCCGCGCCGTAACCGTGACAGACGTCAAAACACTCGCGGATCGCATCGAAGATCTGCTGCCCCAAACTCAATGCACGAAGTGCGGTTATCCCGCATGCCGTCCGTATGCCGAAGCCGTCGCGAGCGGCGAGGCGAACTATAACCAGTGCCCACCGGGCGGTGCCGAGGGCATCGCTCGCCTCGCCGCGCTGCTCGGCAAACCGGTGATTCCGCTCAATTCCGCCAATGGAGTCGAACGTCCGCGTCCGCTGGCGGTTATCGACGAACAGGTGTGCATCGGCTGCACGCTGTGCATGCAGGCATGCCCCGTCGACGCGATAGTTGGCGCACCGAAACAGATGCACACCGTGATCGCCGAGCTGTGTACCGGCTGCGACCTGTGCGTGCCGCCCTGTCCGGTCGACTGCATCGCGATGCTGCCCGTGACCGACGAGGCCACCGGCTGGGATGCCTGGAGCCAGAACCTGGCCGACGCAGCGCGGGCGCGTCATAACCGCCACGAGACACGTCTCGCGCGCGAGCGCGACGCCGCCGAAGCGCGTGCTGCGGCGCGGCGAGCCGCGAGCGCGAGCGCGAGCGCGCCGTCTGCTGCACCGGTCGCGGTGCCGGCCGCCGGCGCGACACAGCCGACCGGCACCCTCGCCGCCCCAGTGGCGGACGACGCCGAAGCGAAGAAACGCGCGATCATCCAGGCCGCGCTCGAACGCGCGCGCAAGAAAAAGGACGAAATGGCCGCGAAGGGCCAGGGACCGCTGAACACCGAGAATGTCAGCGCCGACGTGCAGGCACAGATCGAGGCCGCCGAAGCGCGTCGCCGCCGTCTTGGTCTGCCCGGCAGCGACAGCACGCGCGACCCGGAGCAGCCGTCCCACGAGCCAAACCCGCCGCCGACCGCTGGCTGATCACGCTGGCTCAGCCCGCCCAACCCACACCGAGCCGCTCCGCATGAACGCGAACAAACGCCGCGCGATCTACGAAACGCTTCAGAGCCTGAACCCGCATCCGACTACCGAGCTCGAGTACTCGACACCGTTCGAACTGCTGATCGCCGTGCTGCTGTCGGCGCAGGCGACCGACGTGTCGGTCAACAAGGCGATGCGCAAGATGTTCCCGGTGGCGAACACGCCGCAGCAGGTGTTCGACCTTGGCGAGGAAGGTGTCGCGAGCTATATCAAGACGATTGGTCTGTATCGTACGAAGGCGAAGAACGTGATCGCGACCTGCCGCATCCTGCTCGACCAGTACGGCGGCGAGGTGCCCGAGGATCGCGAGGCGCTCGAAGGGCTGCCGGGTGTCGGCCGCAAGACGGCCAACGTGATCCTGAACACGGCGTTCGGCCATCCGACCATTGCGGTCGACACGCACATTTTCCGCGTCGCCAACCGCACCGGGCTCGCGCCCGGCAAGGACGTGCGCGCGGTCGAAGCGGCGCTCGAAAAATTCACGCCCGCCGAATTCAGACACGATGCGCACCACTGGCTGATCCTGCATGGACGCTATGTGTGCAAGGCGCGCCGCCCCGAATGCTGGCATTGCGTGATCGAGCCCCTGTGCGAGTTCCGGCCGAAGACGCCGCCACCCGATCTCTAAGCGCAGGCCAGTTCGAAACCCAAGGCCGAGCCCCGCGCATGCAGCGCTTGCGGCCGCCGCGTAAAATAGTGGTTTCCGAGCACTGCGCAGTGCGTACATGCAGCGTCGTGCGCCGCGCATGCCCTACTCCCACGAATCGGTTCCACGATGTTCAATCCCAGCCGCGACGAAGTTCGCCTCTTTTTCACCGACACCTGGCGCAAACAGCGCCACGGCGAGATTCTGACGCCGCTCGAGGCGATCGCCGCCGACTGGATCGTCGAACATCCGGAATATCACGCCGAACTTGCCGACGCCCCGGCCGCCCAGGCGCAGGACTATTCGCCGGAGCGTGGCCAGACCAATCCGTTCCTGCATCTGTCGATGCATCTGGCGATCTCCGAGCAGTTGTCGATCGATCAGCCGCCCGGCATTCGGGCCGCGCACGACCGGCTCGCGGCGCGCCTCGGCTCGACGCACGAAGCGCAACACGCGATCATGGACTGCCTCGGCGAAACCATCTGGGAAGCACAGCGCACCGGCACACCGCCGGACACGGACGCGTATCTTCAGCGCATCGAGCGACGCGCGACGCGCGATTGAAGCGAGCAGGGCGACTCAAACGACTGGAACCGCCGCCGCGGCGCAACACAAGGCACGCCACGGTACGACGCCCCAAAGCAAAACACCCCGCCGAGGCGGGGTGTTTTGCTTTTAAAGCTTCGGCGCGAAACCCGCGCCCAACGCTTACTTCTTCTGCACGAGATCGCCGTCCAGCGATTCGACGTAAGCGGCGATGTCCTTCATGTCGCTGAGCGACAGGCTCTGCACCTGCGCCTGCATGATCGCGTTGTTGCGGCCAAAGTGCGGATTGCCCGTTCCCATCTGGTACTGACGCAGTGCCCAGTACACATAGTCAGCGTGCTGGCCGGCCAGCTTCGGATACTCCGGGCTCACCGGCTTGTTCAGGTTGACGCCGTGGCAGGCCGCGCAGTTGTGGCTGTCGGCGAGCACCTTGCCGTTGCCGGCGTCGGCCGCGTACGCGCCGTTCGCCATGGCCAGACCGATGACAGCCGCCGCGCCGACCGCCTTGAATACCGTGTGGAGTGCCTGTTGGGGCTTGATCATGAATTCTCCTATCCCGCGAATTGGATGAACTGGTGACCGACGCCGATCACTTGTCGGGATTGTTTTTCGAAGCGGCATTTTGCGCTGCGTAGTACGCGGCGACGTCGGCGATGTCCTGATCCGACAGCGTCACTGCGATCGCGTGCATCGTGTCGAAATGGCGGTCGCCCTTCTTGTAGGCGTGCAGCGCGTTTTCGAGGTACGCCTGATTCTGCCCGCCGAGCTTCGGCACGCGGAAAACCTCTGGATAAGCCGTGCGGTATTCAGGGATGCCGTGGCAGCCGATACACATCGCGACCTTGTCCTGGCCCGCCTTGGCGTTGCCTACGACATCCGCAGCCTGGGCACTGGCCGCATAGCCCGCGAGCACCGACAGCGCTGCGATCACGACGTGTTTGCCGACGAATTTATTCATAGATGTAACCTGGCTTGAGGGGAATCGGGTGCCCAGAAAGGCAGCGGTCCGGCCGTTCTTCTTGTAGGGTAGCCACGCAGGCCAAAAAAATCGGGCTCATTGTACCGCGACGCCACGCCGAACGTCCACCAGACGCGGGAGCCGCGCAACGCCCGCCGCAACGGGCCGCGCGCCATGCCCGCGGCGGCTTCACAACGACACCACAGCACCGCCACCACCACATCACAGCGCGGCTGACACCATACGTGAGCCGGTTTCAGGCCAACAGGCCTTCTGACTTATACTGGGTTTTTTTCCGCTCAAGAGCATCTCGCCATGCGTTTCGAAGGCTCATCGCAGTACGTCGCCACCGACGACCTCAAGCTCGCGGTCAACGCCGCGATGACGCTCAGGCGTCCGCTGCTGATCAAGGGCGAACCCGGCACCGGTAAGACCATGCTCGCCGAGGAAGTCGCCGCCGCGCTCGGCATGCCGCTGCTGCAATGGCACATCAAGTCGACCACCAAGGCGCAGCAAGGACTATACGAATACGACGCGGTCTCGCGTCTGCGCGATTCGCAGCTCGGCGACGAGCGCGTGAAGGACATCCGCAACTACATCGTCAAGGGCGTGCTGTGGCAGGCGTTCGAATCGGACGAGCAGAGCGTGCTGCTGATCGACGAAGTCGACAAGGCCGACATCGAATTCCCCAACGACCTGCTGCGCGAACTCGACCGCATGGAGTTCTACGTGTACGAGACGCGCGAACTGGTGCGCGCGAAGCATCGTCCGCTCGTGATCATCACGTCGAACAACGAGAAGGAATTGCCCGACGCGTTCCTGCGCCGCTGCTTCTTCCACTACATCAAGTTTCCCGACGCGACGACGATGCAGCAGATCGTCGACGTGCACTACCCCGGCATCAAGAAGGATCTTCTCGCGGCGGCGCTGCAGAGCTTCTTCGAGCTGCGCAACGTCGCGGGGCTGAAGAAGAAGCCGTCCACGTCCGAACTGCTCGACTGGCTCAAGCTGCTGCTCGCCGAAGACATTCCGCCCGAAGCACTGCGCTCGGCCGATCAGAAGCAGATCGTGCCGCCGCTGCACGGCGCGCTGCTGAAGAACGAACAGGACGTGAACCTGTTCGAGCGGCTGCTCTTCATGAACCGCAACAACCGTTGAGCGGGCGCCGCGCCGCAGGACATCCAGCATGCTGATCGACTTCTTCTATTCGCTGCGCGCCGCCAGATTGCCGGTCTCGGTGAAGGAATATCTGACGCTGCTCGAAGCGCTGAAGGCCAACGTGATCGCGCCGTCGCTCGACGAGTTCTACTACCTCGCGCGCATCACGCTCGTGAAGGACGAGCAGTACTTCGACAAGTTCGACCAGGCGTTCGGCGCGTACTTCAACGGCGTCGCGGCCACCTCGGAGCTTGCGTTCGACATTCCGCTCGACTGGCTCAAGAAGAAACTGCAACGCGATCTGTCGCCCGAAGAAAAAGCGCAGATCGAGGCCATGGGCGGCATCGACAAGCTGATGGAGCGCCTGAAGGAACTGTTCGACGAGCAGAAGGAACGCCACCAGGGCGGCAACAAATGGATCGGCACGGGCGGCACGTCGCCGTTCGGCAATGGCGGCTATAACCCCGAGGGCGTGCGCATCGGCGGCGACGCGGCCGGCAACCGCACGGCCGTCAAGGTGTGGGAAGCGCGCGCGTATCGCGACTACGACGATCAGGTCGAAATCGGCACGCGCAACATCAAGGTGGCGCTGCGGCGCTTGCGCCGTTTCGCCCGCGAAGGCGCGGCCGAGGAACTCGATCTGCCCGACACGATCCGCAGCACCGCTGCGAACGCCGGCTGGCTCGATCTGAAGATGGTGCCCGAGCGGCACAACAACGTGAAGGTGCTGATGCTGCTCGACGTCGGCGGCTCGATGGACGACCACGTGAAGCGCACCGAGGAGCTGTTCTCCGCCGCGAAGGCCGAGTTCAAGCACCTCGAGTTCTACTATTTCCACAACTGCGTGTACGACTTCCTGTGGAAGCACAACCGTCGTCGCCACGCTGAGCGCACGCCCACGTGGGACGTGCTGCACAAGTTCACGCCCGACTACAAGCTGATCTTCGTCGGCGACGCGACGATGAGCCCGTACGAGGTGCTGCAGCCGGGCGGCTCGGTCGAGTACAACAACGCCGAGGCCGGCGCGGTGTGGTTGCGCCGGCTTGCCGATCATTTTTCGCATTTCGCGTGGCTGAACCCGGAACCGGAAGCGCTATGGCCGTACCGGCAGTCGGTCAGCGCGATCCGCGAAGTGCTGGGCCACCGCATGTATCCGCTGACGCTCGCGGGCCTCGAGACGGCTATGCGGGTGCTGAGCAAGTAACGCCCGCCGTTCAACATTCAAATCCTGATGCTTCAACATCCACAACAAGAAAGCCTTCGCATGAGTTCGTCCCCGTCGCCCCAGCTGTCCCCCGCCGCCACCGAGCCCAGGCGTTTCAATCCGCTCGCCGATACGTCGCTGTCGACGATCGTCGCGGGCTTCGTCGCGGCGATGACCGGCTACACGAGCTCGCTCGTGCTGATGTTCCAGGCGGGCCAGGCCGCGCATCTGAGCGATGCGCAGATTTCGTCCTGGATCTGGGCGCTGTCGATCGGCATGGGCCTCTGCACGATCGGCCTGTCGCTGCGCTTTCGCGCGCCAATCGTGATCGCATGGTCGACGCCGGGCGCGGCGCTGCTGGTGTCATCGCTGCCGCATGTCGAGTATGCGCAGGCGATCGGCGCGTTCATCTTCTGCGCGGCGCTGCTGACGCTGGTCGGCGTGACCGGCTGGTTCGACGCGCTGATGAAGCGGATTCCGTCCGGCCTCGCCTCAGCGCTGCTCGCGGGCATCCTGTTCGAGATCGGCATCGAGATTTTCCGCGCCGCGCAGTTCCAGACCGCGCTCGTGCTGACGATGTTTTTCACCTACCTGATCGTCAAACGGTTCGTGCCGCGCTACGCGATTCCGACGACCCTCGTGGCCGGCACCGCCGCCGCCGGCGGCCTCGGGCTGCTCGACTTCAGCCACTTTCACGTCGCACTCGCGCATCCGGTGCTGACGATGCCGTCGTTTTCCGTGGCGGCTTGCGTGAGCATCGGCATTCCGCTCTTCGTGGTCGCGATGGCCTCGCAGAACGTGCCGGGCATCGCGGTGCTGCGCGCGGACGGCTACACGACTCCGTCCGCGCCGCTGATCGCGACGACCGGCGTCGCGTCCCTGCTGCTCGCGCCGTTCGGTTCGCACGGCATCAATCTTGCGGCCATCACGGCGGCGATCTGCACCGGCCCCGAAGCGCACGAAAACCCCGCGAGGCGGTACACGGCCGCCGTATGGGGCGGCATTTTCTATCTGCTCGCGGGTGTCTTTGGCGCGACGATCGCCGCGCTATTCGCGGCATTTCCGAAGGAGCTGGTCGTGGCGGTCGCCGCGCTCGCGCTGTTCGGCTCGATCATGAGCGGGCTCGCCAATGCGATGCAGGACACGAGGCAGCGCGAGGCGGCGCTCGTGACGTTCATGGTGACCGCCTCGGGGCTCACGCTGCTGTCGATCGGCTCGGCGTTCTGGGGGCTCGTCGCCGGCGTGGTGACGCAAGTCGTCTTGACCGCACGGCGCGTGTGAACGGATCGCCCGGCCCTGCTGTCCATATTCGGAGTTCATACCGTCCGCGGCGATCCGCCATAGAATAGATGTATCCGGCAGCGTTTCCCGGCGCCATCGCGGGACGCGCTGCGGCTTGACCCGCGGCCGCCGGCGCTGGCTGGTTCTTCAGCTCTGCTCTGCCCAGCCGGCGCGGCGGCGTCCTCATTTCCCCTGAACCATGGCGCACGCGCGCCCTGAAGGCCCGAACATGACAACCGCACTCGACCAACTCAAGCAATACACCACCGTGGTGGCCGACACCGGCGACTTCCAGCAGCTCGCGCAGTACAAGCCGCGGGATGCGACCACCAATCCGTCGCTGATTCTGAAGGCCGTGCAGAAAGACGATTACCGGCCGCTGCTCGAAAAGACCGTCAAGGCACATGCGTCGAAGCCGGTCCGCGCGATCATCGACCAGTTGCTGATCGCGTTCGGCACTGAGATTCTCAAGATCATCCCGGGGCGGGTGTCGACCGAAGTCGACGCGCGCCTGTCGTTCGACGTCGAAGGCTCGATCGCGAAAGGCCGCGAACTGATCGCGCTCTACAAGGAGCACGGCATCGAGCGCGACCGCGTGCTGATCAAGCTCGCCTCGACGTGGGAAGGCGTGCGGGCGGCCGAGGTGCTGCAGAAGGACGGCATCCATTGCAACATGACGCTCCTGTTCTCGCTCGCGCAGGCGGCGGCCTGTGCGGACGCGGGCGCGCAGTTGATCTCGCCGTTCGTCGGCCGCATCTACGACTGGTACAAGAAGAGCGCCGGCAGCGCGTGGGACGAAGCGAAAGACGGCGGCGCCAACGATCCCGGCGTCAAGTCGGTGCGCCGCATCTACGCGTACTACAAAAAGTTCGGCTACAAGACCGAGGTGATGGGAGCGAGCTTCCGCTCGACCTCGCAGATCCTCGAACTGGCCGGCTGCGATCTGCTGACGATCAGCCACGACCTGCTGCAGAAGCTCCAGGAGAGCACCGACAAGATCGAGCGCAAGCTGTCCCCGGAAACATCGGGCGACGCGGACATCGAGCGCGTGCCGGTCGACGAGAAATCGTTCCGCTTCCTCGTCAACGACGACGCGATGGCGACCGAGAAGCTCGCCGAAGGCATCCGCACGTTCGCCGCGGACGCGGTGAAGCTGGAAAAGCTGATCGAAACGCTGCGTTGAGGTACTGGGCGTGGCTCGCTGAGTGACGCCGCGCACGCTGATCCGCGCGCAAGCCATTCATGACAGGCGTCGCTGAACCTCACGGTTCAGCGCCGCTCCTCGTTTACCGCCCCCTCGACGCTTGAGACATGGCGTCACAATTTGCGCGCTGCCGCCGACTACAATCGACTCCACGCATCTCCCCGCCACCGTTTGCGGGGAGTGATGCCCACCCAACGCCTGACCATGGAGACGATCATGTACGTTCAGCCCTATGTGTTCTTCAACGGCCGCTGCCAGGAAGCGCTCGACTTCTACACCGACAAGCTCGGCGCCCAGGTGACCCTCAAGATGCTGTTCAAGGAAGCACCGCCGGACGCGCACAACCCGCCGCGCCCCGAGCTCGCCGACAAGATCATGCACGCAAACGTGCAGCTGGGCTCGAGCACGTGGATGGCTTCCGACGGCAACTGCGACCCGGCGGCCGGCCCGTTCAACGGCTTCAGCCTGTCGCTGACCGTCGAAGACGGCGCGGCGGCGGAGAAATACTTCAACGCGCTCGCCGATGGCGGCCAGGTCGTGATGCCATTCCAGCAAACGTTCTGGAGCAAGGGCTTCGGGATGGTGGTAGACCGCTTCGGCTTGATGTGGATGATCACGCTGCCGCCGCAGGTTTGAGGCCTGGCGCGCCTAAGCGCTGCGCGCCGCGCGCTCGTGCTGCTCGATATTCCAGTTCGGCTCGGTCTCCAGCAGCAGCGCGCGCAGCCGGTCCACCTGCTCCGCGAGCCGCTGACCGAGCCAGTACGGCCCTTGCCAGTCGGGCGGCAACGCGGCGGCCACGGCGCTATTTCCTTTCGCTAGCGGCACGGCCGCCGGAATGCCGAAGCGCGTCGGGCGGCCGAAGCGCAGCCCGCGCGCGGTCGACAGCAGGATCGCGCGCACGGCCCGCACCTCGGCGCCGCAATGATTTGCATAAACGGTGCGCGCGGCGGCGTCGGCATGCATCAGCGGCCCCGTCGCCAGCAGTTCGAGTGCGCTGAGCACCGAGCGATGCAGCCGCTGGATCTCCTCGAGCTTCGTCTGCGGCACGTCGATTTCCTTCGCGACCGATGGCATCAGCGAGCGCAATTGCACGAGCCGCTTGTTGATCCGCAGGAAGCGCTTGACCTGCTCTTCCTCGGTGATCGTCTCGCCGTCGACGAGCCGCCCGTAGATGCTCGCGCATTCGCGCAGATTGGCGGCGAGCTCATAGCGCCACGAATAGGTCGCGTGCAGCGGAAACGCGAACGAAAACGCCAGCGCGATGACAATACCGATCAGCACGTTCAACGTGCGCCACAGGCCGACGTCGATCAGATTGTCGCCGTGGCCCGCGACGATGCACATCGTGATCGCGGTCAGGAGCCCGATATAACCGGACGAGCCGATCGCGAACCAGGCGCAGATCGACGCGATGACCGCCATCAGCACATACGTGAACGGCAGCGAGCCGATGAAGTTCTGCTGCACGATCAGCAGCAGCCCGATCGATGCGCCGAGCAGCGTGCCGGCCGCGCGCTCGGCCGCTTTTTTGCGGATATTGCCGTGATGCTGCAAACCGCCGATCACGACCAGCAGCGTCACCGACGACCAGATGCCGTGCGGAATATCGATGCCGGTCGTGGCGAGAATCGACACCAGCATCGCAAGGCCGACGCGCAGGCTGTGCAGCATTTTCGCGTGCCGGTAGCGGTAATACGGCGAGGTGATCGCGCGCACCATCCGGCTGAGCGCCGCGCGGCGGGAGATCACGGGGGGAGTATCGGCAGCAGCCATGGCGGCGCGCGGCGAACGCGTGAAAGGACGGTTCCGCTATCCTGCCCTGGAGTGCCCCGCCAACACAAACGCCCGCGAACTTTCGTTGGCGGGCGTTGCGTTTTTCTGAACGTGATTTGCGGCCGGATCAGCCTTCGACGACGTCCAGGTAGTCTTCCGGACGCGTGCGGTCCTCGGCGCGCTGCATGCCCACCGCGCGCACGAGCAGGCTCACGACGACCGACACCACGAGGTTCACGATCAGCGACCACACCGCCGCATAGCCCGGAATCGCCATCCCGAACAGGTGGATCGTGAAGATCGAGCTCGCGAGCTTCAGCGAAATCGCCATCCACGTGCCGGTCGCGATACCGGCCGCCCAGCCGATCAACAAACCCCGGTAGTCGAGCACGCGCGTGTACAGACCCAGCACGATGGCCGGCAGCGTCTGGATGATCCAGATACCGCCGAGCAGCTGCAGCTGGATCGCGTACGTGAGCGGCAGACCGAGAATGAACGCGACCGCGCCGACCTTGACGATCAGCGACACCAGCTTGGCGACGTTGGTCTCCTGGTGGTGCGTCATGTTGCGGTTGATGAACTCCTTGTGCACGTTACGCGTGTACAGGTTCGCCGCCGCAATCGACATGATCGCCGCCGGCACCAGCGCGCCGATACCGATCGCCGCGAACGCGACGCCGACGAACCACGACGGGAAGAAGTGCAGGAACAGCGCCGGCACCGCGAAGTTCGGGCCGAAGGCCTTGAAGTACGGTGCGAACTCCGGCATGTCCTTCACGCCAGCGGCGAGCGCCATGAAGCCGAGCAGCGCGAGCAGACCGAGCACCAGCGAGTACGCCGGCAGCATCGCCATGTTGCGGCGGATCGTGTTACCCGATTTCGACGACAACACCGCCGTGATCGAATGCGGATACAGGAACAGCGCGAGCGCCGAACCCACTGCCAATGTCGCGTAGGCGCTGTAGCCGTTCAGA
>DATAQT010000086.1:0-3325 GCA_036264535.1 Paraburkholderia sp.
GCCGCTCGGCGAAGCCACGCGTCTTTACGTCGACGAGCTCGGCCGCCTCAACCAGCGCATCGCCGCGTTGAGCAGCGCGGCCACGCTGATGGTCGCGGGTCTGCCGCTCACGCTGAAAAGCGCGAGCCGCGCGTGATGCACGCGCTCACGATGCCGCTGATCGCAACACTCGCGACCGCGGGCGTTGCCGTCGATCGCTGGTTCGGCGAGCCGAGCGGCGCGCATCCGCTCGTCGGCTTCGGCAACTGGGCCGCGCGCCTCGAGGCGCGCTTCAATCACGGCCGGCGTCTGCGGCTCAAAGGCTTGTTGGCATGGGCGCTCGCGGTGTTGCCGCCGGTGCTGATCGCGTGGTGGCTCGTCGCCGTGCTGCCGCTTTTCGCGGCCTGCGCGCTGCATGTCGCACTGCTGTGGTTCGCGCTCGGCGCTCGCAGCCTGCGTGATCACATCGCGCCCATCGCGCTGGCGCTCGGTCAACACGATATCGCTACGGCGCGTGAATTGACCGCGCGGATCGTCTCGCGCGACACCACACAGTCCGACGAAGCCGCGCTCGCGCGCGCCGCGATCGAATCGGCGCTCGAAAACGGCAACGACGCGATCTTCGGCGCGTTGTTCTGGTTCGCGCTCGCGGGCGGCCCGGGCGCGCTCGGCTTTCGCCTCGTCAATACGCTCGATGCGATGTGGGGTTATCGCACGCCGCGCTATCTGCGCTTTGGCTGGGCCGCCGCGCGCCTCGACGACGTGCTGAACTGGATTCCCGCGCGCCTGACCGCCACCAGCTACGCGCTGCTCGGCGACACGCTGACCGCCTGGCGCTGCTGGCGCGAGCAGGCGCCGCGCTGGGACAGCCCGAACGCGGGCCCGGTGATGGCGGCCGGCGCCGGCAGCCTGAACGTGCTGATCGGCGGCCCGGCGGTGTATCACGGTACGCTCGAACATCGGCCGCCGCTGGGCTTCGGCCATCCCGCCGAGGCGCGTCATGTGGGCGCCGCGTTGGTGCTCGTCGAACGCACGGTGATTCTCTGGCTGGCCGTGCTGATCGTAATGGCGTTGTTGAGCGTGCCGTTTCATGGCTGAGCGGATGACCGACCGGCTACAGCCGCGCGATAACACCGCAAGCGGCCCGATAGCGCACGGCGGCAACCTGCACGAAGCCGCGACGCGCTACGGCATTCCGTTCGCGCAATGGCTCGATCTGTCGACGGGGATCAATCCGCACGGCTATCCGGTGCCGCCGCTGCCCGTCGACGCGTGGCGCCGCCTGCCCGACGAAGGCGACGGCTTCGCTGAACGCGCCGCCACGTATTACGGCGCGCCCGATGCCGCGCACGTGCTGCCGGTCGCCGGCAGCCAGGCGGCGATTCGCGCGCTGCCCGCGTTGCTGCCGCGCGCGACGGTCGGCCTCGCGCCGCTGACCTACGGCGAGTACGCACCCGCATTCGCGCGCGCGGGACACGATCTCGCGCCGCTCGACGTGCGATGCGACACACTCCCCGCCACGCTCACGCACGTGGCGATCGTCAATCCCAACAATCCGACAGCCGCGCACGTCGACGCCGCCAGGCTGCTGCGCTGGCACGCGCAGTTGCGCGAGCGCGGCGGCACGCTGCTCGTCGACGAAGCCTTCGCCGATACGCTGCCGGTCGCGCGGGTCGTGTCACTGGCGGCACATACGCATCTGGACGGTCTCGTCGTGTTGCGCTCGCCCGGCAAGTTCTTCGGACTCGCGGGTGCGCGCGCCGGGTTCGTACTGGGTGCGCCCGCCTTGCTCGCCGCGCTGCGCGACAAGCTCGGCGCGTGGACGGTCAGCGGTCCGGCCCGTCACGCAGTGAGCGCCGCATTGGCCGATGCCGCGTGGCAAACCCGGATGCGCGAGCGGCTCATCAGCGAGAGCGCGCGGCTTGCCGCGCTCCTGCATGCGCACGGTTTTGCGACACACGGCACGCCGCTTTTCGCCTGGACCGACGACGCACGCGCCGTCGCGTTGCATGAAGCGCTCGCGCGGCGCGGAGTATGGACGCGACTGTTTCCGCCATCGTCTGGCGCGCCATCAGCCAGCCTGCGCTTCGGGCTGCCGGGCGACGAGGCCGACTGGACCCGCTTCGAACAACAGTTGGCCCAGGCGGTTCGCGCGATCGATGCCGCGCGAGCGGTTTAGCGCGCTGTTCTGCAAACCCAACCCGCTCAACGCTTCGTGACCCGCCCTCGCCCGATGATCCGCCTGGCTCGCCCGATCCGCTTTGCCGCGCCCGCGCGGAGCTTGATCCGTTGGCTCGGCGCCGCATCGCTCGCTCTGAATGCGCTCAGCGCACCCGCCGCGATCACCGTCACCGACGACAGCGGCGCGAGCGTCACGCTCGCCGCGCCCGCGCAGCGCGTGATCAGCCTCGCGCCGCACGTGACCGAACTGCTGTACGCCGCGGGCGGTGGCTCGAAGATCGTCGGCGCCGTGTCGTACAGCGACTATCCGCCTGAAGCGAAGCAACTTCCGCGCGTCGGCGACAACAAGGCGCTCGACCTCGAACGCATCGTCGCGCTGAAACCGGATCTGATCGTCGTGTGGCGGCATGGCAATGCGCAGCGTCAGCTCGATCGCCTGCGCGAACTTCACGTGCCGCTCTTTTTCAGCGAGCCGCACCGTCTCGACGACGTCGCCGTTTCGCTGACGAAGCTCGGCCGGCTGCTCGGCACATCGGCGAGCGCGGACGCCGCGGCCAGCGCGTATCGCGACGACATCGCCCGTCTGCGCGCGCGGTACGCGAACCGCCCGAGCGTCAGCGTGTTTTATCAGGTATGGGAACGGCCGCTGATGACGCTCAACGGCGAGCACATGATCAGCGACGTGATCGCGCTGTGCGGCGGCCGCAACGTGTTCGCGGACCTGCAGCCGCTCGTGCCGACGGTGTCGACCGAAGCGGTGCTCGCGGCGAATCCGGAAGCGATCGTCACCGCCGCGCCCGGCGCGACGCAGCCCGACACGGCACTGCCGCAACTCGACACATGGCGCGCCTGGCCAGGTCTCGCGGCCGTCGCGAACAACAATCTGTTTGCGATCAACGGGGATCTGATCGACCGCCCCACGCCGCGCATCGCGCAAGGTGCGCGGCAATTGTGCGAGGACCTCGAACTCGCGCGTTCGCGCAGAAAGCAGCCCGCGCAGTAACGCGCGGGGCCTGGCGCACAGAGAAACGCTCAGTTCTCCGTACGACCCCGCGGGTCACGCATTCCACCGCACGAGGGACCACTGCAGCGTCTCGTCGTTACGCTGCAACCAGACGATCCCCGTCATATCGAGCGACCATTGCAGGCAACGCGCGAGCGGCAC
>DATAQT010000093.1:0-18395 GCA_036264535.1 Paraburkholderia sp.
GCATGGATCTGCAGCGCGAGGCATTCCGAGAGCGAACGCGCGCCGAGCCCCGGCCGATCGAGCGACTGCACGAGGCGCAACGCCACCAGCAGTTCTTCCTCGCTCAGCTCGGGTTCGAGATCGACGCTGTCGGCCAGCTCGGCGAGCGATTGCCGCAGATAGCCGTCGTCGTCGAGCGCCTCGATGATGAAGCGGGCCACCGCGCGATCGCGGTCGTCGAGCCGATACAGGCGCAGCGCGTCGTGCAGCTGTTCGCGCAGAGTAGGTTGCGAGCGGGCCCAGTCGGCCGGGTCGCTGCCGTCCGCGTCGCCGTTCTGACGCGACGAACTGCGTGAACCGTAGTCGCCGGAGAAGTCGGCGGGCATGTCGTCCTGGCCCCCGCCTTCGAGCGTATCGCCACCGGCGCTTTCCGCGGGCATCCCGTCCGGTTCGGCGGGGGCAAGCGTATCGGCGGCGGCGGGCAGCGCGCCGGCGTCCTCGCCCGGCGTCGTGCCGGCGAGCGCCACGTCCTCCGTCTCCGACGAGTCGTATTCAAGGAACGGATTGGTATCGAGGGCCGTGCGCAATTCCTGCTGGAACTCGAGCGCCGACAATTGCAGGAGACGCACCGACTGCTGAAGACGCGGCGTGAGCGCAAGAGACTGCCTTGTGCGTAGTTCGATCGAAGGCATTGGAGTAGATCCCGTTCGTTAGTAGCCAAACATTGACTGAGGCGGTTTTGCCTCTTCAACGCAACCTTCGTACCAGCTCCCGCAATGCGCTGTTTTGATTGCGCTTTGTTTATTCAGGCCCATGAATTGCGCAGGCCGCGCGCGCCGGTTTTTACAAACGACAGGCAATTTCCGGTCCCTTTCGGCGGACCTTGGGCCACGACGCGACATGCCACGTCGGAAACGGATTCGTCAGTGGAAAAACCCTCGTGGATGCGGCTTTCGCGAGCCACGCCGATTGGCGCGAAGCGGGCGGGCACGATGTTTGCGGACCAGCGATGTGTGGACGGACGCCGCCCTTCGCAAACGCGCCGATCAAGCGCGACTGCGAGTAACGCGTCCGGTGTCGGGAAACGGGGCCCTGACGGTACCGTAGCGGCGACGCTCCCACGTGTGTCATCAGCGGCTTCGGCCGCGATCGGCCACCGGCAACAAGACCGCCATTTTCATCAACACCTGAAGGAGAGCACTATGAAGACGATCCAGCTTCTCAAGACCGCAGGCAGCATCGCCGTCGTCGCATTCGCGCTGAACGCAACCGCCCAGACGACCGCTCCGGCCCCGTCCGCATCGTCGGAAAGCGTCGGCCAGCATATCGATGACGGCACCATCACGACCAAGGTCAAGGCGGATCTGCTTGCCGCGAAGAACGTCAAGTCGACGCATATCCACGTGAAGACCCGCAACGGCGTCGTGTGGCTCACGGGTTCGGTGCCTTCGGCCGACGACAAGTCCGCCGCCGCAGACGTCGTGCAGAACGTGAAGGGCGTGGAGAGCGTGAAGAACCATCTGAAGATCGCCGCCGACTGATAGCCGCGCGATCGGTTCGCGCCGATTCGACCGAGTGGAAAATAACGTGGAAAGTCAAAGAGCCGGCATTTGAACTGCCGGCTCTTTCTACTGCACTGACGCTTCGATCAACGCTTCATCGCCGCATACTGGTCGCGCAGATCGCGCACGCGATCATGGGTCTGCAGCACGCCCTGGTACTGCCGCTCGACGATCGCCCGCACGTCGGCCGGCAAATCCTCTTCGAGCGCATCGTGATAGCGTTTCTTCGCAACGTCCTCGCCCTTTTCGCACTCGGCGAGAATCGCATGGTCGCTGCGATCCGTCACCGCGGACTTCACGTCGACCCAGCCGCGATGCAGCGCGCCGGTCATGCTGCCGCCGGTTTCGGGCTTGCCGCCCATGGTCTGCACGGCATCCTGCAACTCACGCGCGCCGCGCGAGCAGTCTTCGGCACTCGAGCGGAACAGCATCTTCAGCTGCTCGTCGTGCGCATCCTCGGCTGCCTTCATAAAGCCCTTTTCGCCATCCTTCGACGTTTCGACCAGATCGTTCAACACGGAAACAACATTGGTAGCCATTCAATACCTCCAGAGATTTTGTTCATCGCGGAATCCGCCGCGCGAGGTCTTTCTCGCCTCGCGATGAATCGGTGCGACGCGCGGCGGCGTGCATCGGATACCGCGCATGACGCGTGCCCGGCTTGCGTTGGAATCCGTGGTTCGGCGCGTGGTTCGGCGGTTCGGCGAATGGCACAGCGGTTGCTTGCCGGATGCAGTTGGCAATCTATAACGACAGGGAGAATCACCATGAAAAAAACCAGCAGCATGAAATTTCTAGCGGCGGTCGCCATCGTCAGTTCGGCTACCGTGATGCAGATTCGCACCCACGTCGCATCGCCCGAAGCGGCGCCCACCCAGGCGCGCGCCGCGATGCCGACGTGCGGCAGCGCGCATGACGGCGTAACGCCCGCCTCATGCGGTCAAATGCGCGGCGAAAGACAGGTCGAGCGACACCAGCAGCCGCCCGCTGCGCGGCAACTGTGGGTGTAGCGCGCCGAAGCGACGCCGTGGAGAACGGAAAATGAAAAACGGCCCGATGATCGTCATCGGGCCGTTTTTTGTTGGTACGGCGCCTCGCTATCCGACGCGGCCTGGCCGCATCGACGCGAAGCTTCCATCACGCGTGCTTCTCCGCGAATTCCTGCATCGGCTCGGGCGTCTTCCGCGGATCGAAATCGGCCCAACGTCCCTGCTGCCAGCGGCCGGACGCCTTCTCGATCGATGCGCCGCCCGCTTCACGCAGCACTCGCGCGGCCTCGAACTGATTGTCCGGCGACACGTGCACGGCAACGAGCACACCCGAATCGCGGGCCTCCTCGTGAAACGGCATGCGATGGTGGTTCGACCTGGCGTGCTCGCGAGTGCGCGACATTGCGCCGACCAGCGAGCCGACATACGCGCCGACACCCGCCGCGATCAGCGAGATCAGCAGGGGCGCGGAAAACACCGCGAAGATCGCCACGCCGACTACCGCGCCGATTACCGCGCCGATCGTCACACCCATGCCCGCGCCTTTAGGCGCCTCGCGCGCGCCGGGGTCGGTGTCGGTGTCGCCGCCGATCGGAAAACGCGCGTGCTGCCCGCGCGGATTGACGAAAAACAGCGTGACGTCCTCTTCGACGAAACCTGCATCGAAAAGCTTTTGCGCCGCGCTTTCCGCAGCCGGAAAAGTCGTGAAGCGTGCTGCGACGATGAGTGACATAAGGCCTCCTTATCGTTAACAGGCGTTCGCGGACCATACCGCCACTGCGTGGCGCGCCTGGGAAGCGACGCGCCCGGTCAGCGCGGCACGCGACGGCGCTACGCCGCGGCGCCGCGATCCGGCTCCATGCCTTCTACTCTGAACAGTCCGCTATGTAACACTACGCCTTCTCCCTTGTTCTGGTCGAGCGCTTCCGCGCAAACCGAGCGGATGCGCTGACGGCCCTTGTCGAAGGCGGCCATCAAATCAGATTCGAGTGCGGAGTTCGCGCCAAAATGATCTTCGAGCGCCTCGGCGGTAATGGCGCAAATCACCGGCTCGCCATCCACGCGCGCGAGAAAACGCACCGTCAGGTTCGCGCCGTCGAAGGCCGGTTCGTCGTCGGGGAAATTGATCTGCATCAGAGAGTCCTCGTAAGCAGGCCGCGGCAGGATTGCGTTCATGACGCGCCCTTCAATTTGCCGGCGAGTTGCTGCGCCATCTCGAGGTGATGCCTGATGGTCGGCAGCGCATGCGCGGCCGCGGCCTTCAGCTGCGCGTCGGTGCCGCTTTCGCTTTGCTGCTGGAACAGATCCACCGCGCGTTGATGCGCTTCCACGCCGACCTGCTCGACGTAGGCCTGATCGAACTCGCTGCCCTTCAACGTCTGCAGCTTGCCGACCAGCGCCGAATCCTCTGACGGCGTCGGCTTGAAGCCCTTCTTCGCGACGAGCGCGCCCATGGCCTGCGAAAGCTTCGTGTGGTCGGTGATCATCTGTTGCGCGAACTTTTTCACCTGCGGATTGTTCGAGTTTTTCAGCGCGACCTTGCTGGCGGCGATTTCGGTGGCGTCAGACTTCGACGCTTCGAGCACGAACTGCTGATCCGCCGGCGACAGCGTCGTGCTGCCGGCCGGGGCGGCGCTCGCGGGCGCGTCGCTTGCCTGCGCGCAGGCCGTGTCGATCGATGCGGCGCTCACGCCGAACACCGCTAGCGCGGCGGTCAACACTTGTAGGGAATACCGGAATTTCATGCATTTTCTCCCTGTCGAATCACCGGGGCCGATGCGCCGAAACCAGCGCGCCGCCTTCGTTCATGCCGCCTTGCGCTTCTTCAGTTGCCCGATCAGCGTCTTGTTGAACGCGGGAAGGTCGTCGGGCTTGCGGCTCGAAATCAGATTGCCGTCCTCGACCACTTCCTGGTCGACCCAGGTGCCGCCCGCGTTGCGAATATCGTCCTGCAGGCTCGGCCAGCTCGTCACCGTACGCCCCTTGATGATTCCCGCCGATACCGGCAGCCACGTGCCATGGCAGATCACCGCGATCGGCTTGTTCGCCTTGTCGACGGCTTTGACGAAGTCCTGCGCCTCGCGCAGCAGCCGGAGCGCGTCGCCGTTCACGACACCGCCCGGCAGCACCACCGCGTCATAGTCGTCGGGACGTGCCTTGTCGAAGGTCGTATCGACGTCGACCGTGTCGGCCTTGTCGACGTGCTTGAAACCCTGAATCTTGCCCGGCTTCGCCGAAATCACGTGGACCGTCGCGCCCGCCTCAGCAAGCGCGCGCTTCGGCTCCACGAGTTCAGCCTGCTCGAAACCGTCTACCGCGAGTACCGCTACTTTGCAGCCGTTCAGTGCGTCAGACATGCGTCCTCTCCTTTCTGCGGCGCCGGGGTCATGCACTTGCTCGTTAGGCATGTGCATAGCCCGGCGTCCCTTCTAAAGTGTTGTCGAGCAAAACACGTGCCTGGTATGGACATCGTGTTTCGGTGGTTGCGTTGCGTGTTGCATTGCGGGTTCAAAGGTCTGTTTCGTCTTCGTCGGAACGCTCCGCGCCCGGCGGCACCGGCGGATCGACAACGTGGTCCACGTCGATATCGCGGTCCACCTCCAAAGTCGAATCGCCGTCGGCCGACGCGCGTTCGCCCGTACCGAAGCGATCGGTATCACTGCCGAGTTCGGCGTCGCCGGTTTCGAGCGCGTGATTGTCGAGTTCCGTATCGACGTCGAACTCGTGACGCTTCGCGCCAGCCACGTCGCTGCCGCTATCGGACGAATCGCTCGGACCCAGCGTTCCCGTCGTGCCAGATGTTTGCTTGACGGTCTGCCGCGGCTCCTCATCGGGATTGAGTGTGCTGCTCATGAAAGCTCCTTTGCGGTTGATCACCCCGGCTTTTCCGCAAGGACCGTTCCGCTTCGTAGCCCTATCCCAGTTGCCAGTGGCATCTCGCTTGCTTCCCGCCGATCACAGGGCGCGCCCACACCTGGCGAACCGGTCCGAACCACGCTTGAACTTTCTACCTGCGACGATGGCTACCGCGACTCCTTCCACGACCGCATCACGCGACTCGACGACCGCGAACGGCAATGCCGCACCGCAGCCGATGCCGCCGGGTCTGCGCCACGCCGACGACGCGAAGCCTGGCTACACCCGCCAGCGCGACAGGAACGGTTTCATCTATTTCGACGTGAACGGCGAGCGCATCGTCGACGACGACGAGATTCAACGCATCAACTCGCTCGCGATTCCTCCCGCCTATGAAAACGTGTGGATCTGCCCCGATCCGCGCGGCCATTTGCAGGCGACCGGCCGCGACGCGCGCGGCCGCAAGCAGTATCGCTATCACCCGCGTTGGCGCGAAACGCGCGACGCCGACAAGTACCAACGGATGGCCGAGTTCGGCCGCGCGTTGCCGAGAATCCGCGCCCGCGTCGCGCGCGATCTGAAGCTGCCGGGCATGCCGCTCGACAAGGTGATCGCGGCCATCGTGCAGTTGCTCGACACGACGCTGATCCGCATCGGCAGCGTCGAATACGCGCGCGATAATCAGTCGTACGGACTAACGACGCTGCGCAAGAAGCACGTGAAGATCGAAGCCGGTCAATTGCGCTTCAGGTTTCGCGGCAAGAGCGGCATCGAGCACGACGTGACCGTCGATAATCCGCACATCAGGCGCATCGTGCGGCGTTGCGCAGAGTTGCCGGGTCACGACCTGTTCCAGTATCTCGACGAGGACGGCACGCGGCACCCCGTCGGCTCGACCGATATCAACGATTACTTGCGCCGCGTCAGTGGCGCGGACTTCACGGCGAAGGACTACCGAACGTGGGCCGGCAGCGTGTACGCGCTGGCGGCGTTGCGGCGGTTGATGTGCGGCAGCGCGGCCGAGGCGCGCCGCCACATCGTCGCGACCGTGAAGGACGTAGCGGCGCTGCTGCGCAATACGCCGGCCGTCTGCCGGCGCTGCTATATCCATCCAGCGATCATCAGCGCGTTCGAAGCCGATGAATTGCAGAGCCTCGCGCCGGGCCAATCGCGCCGCGGACTCAAGGTCGACGAACTAGCCTTCGCGGTACTGCTCGCTCAGGCGGAAAAACGCGCGGCGAAACTCGCGCGCGCCTCCGGTGCGAAAGGCCGCAAGACGCGGCAGTCGTCGGTCGACGACAGCATCGACGGTTCGCTGACGAGTCTGCTGAGAAAGTCACGCGCGGCGCGCAAGAAAGCCGCCGCCGTGAAAGAAACAAGCGTTGGGACGCGTCCGGCGGCTCAGTAATGGACCCGGGGCCCAGACGCTAGACGCACGCATCGGTACATTGCAGCGCCCGCATCCGTCGATGCGTTACTGTCCCTTCGTATCGCTGCTGGCATTGGCACCGGGTGTGTTCGTCGTATCGGTCATCGGCTTGCTTGCCTTCGACTTCTTCTGATGATGCGTCATCGACGACGAACCCGCCGTGCTGCCCATTGCATTCGACGCGGGCTCGTTACCCGTGGTCGGCGCGGCGGTCGCTGCGCCATGCGCCTGGCCGCCCCCGCCGCCGCTATTGCCGTTGCCACCGCCCGCCTGCGCGAACGCCGCGCTCGACGCGACGACACACGCCGCGACCAGCCATGCCTTCGGATACTTGCTCATCCTGGTTCTCCCTGAAGTAAATAGGACGGGGTGATCCTTCCGTTCCCCGCTGCTGTCACCCAGTCGAGCAAGGCCTATGCCGCGCGATGCATTCGTCGCATGCTCGCATCACGTTTTTATTCATGTGCGCTTTCGTCGGCCATGACGAAATAATTTCAAACGCGCTCGCATCCTTTACGCGCGCGTTTACGGGCGCGGCGCATCGTCGAGCGGATGCGGCGCGCACGACGCGGTGCGAGGGTCGCGCTGCCGGATGGAACGGCCGTTGCTCAGAGCCTCGGTACATTCCCCCTTCAAAGGAGATTCATCATGGTCATCCAGACCCAGACACAAGGTGCGAACATCGTCGGCAAAGGCGCCGCGACCGCGGAAGGCCCAGGCCCGGACGTAATGGCCGCGGCTACGCTCGACGGCAACAAGGTCATCAGCAGCGACGGCGAGCACATCGGCAAGATCAAGGACATCATGCTCGACGTGCGTTCGGGCCGGGTCGCGTATGCGGTGCTGTCGAGCGGCGGCTTTCTCGGCATCGGCGACAAGCTGCTGGCGATTCCGTGGCATGCGCTGACGCTCGACACAGAGGAGAAATGCTTCGTGCTGAACATGGTGGCCGAGCGCGTGAAGAACGCGCCGGGATTTGATCAGGATCACTGGCCATCGATGGCCGATCAGACGTGGGCCACCACCGTGCATCAGTACTACGGCAGCGAACCGTACTGGGGCGGCGACGTCTATACGCGCCGCGACGACCTCGGCACCAGAGAAATTCCTCCGGCTTCGTCGGATGCGCCCGAGGCCGGCGGCGTGAAGCTTTGATCGTCCAGCCTGCGACGTTCGACGCGCGGCCACCCCGACATGGCGCTTGAGGAGAGAACACGATGGCGACCCGCAAGACCAGCAACAGATCGAAACGCCCCGTGTCGCGCGGCAAGTCGGGACGGCCGCCGCGTCAGCGCCACGCCCAGGCGCACGCCGCGCATCGCGCGAAAACCGCGAAGACGAATGGCGCCACCGGCGCGAAGAGATGGTCGCATCACGTGATGGAAACGAGCGACGCGATGGACATCCAGAAGGATATATTCAGAACCGGCAGCGCGGAGTCCATCGCGCAATCGTTGAAGCACTCGTCGACGGCAAGCCGCCGCCGCAAAGGCACGCCGTTCCAATCGGCGATGTCGATGCTCAATTTCTATATCAATCGGGCGGGCCGAAATCTGCCGAAGGAACGGCGCGATACGTTGCAACGGGCGAAGCGCAAGCTGCGCGAAGCATTTGGACGCGAGCCGCGGTGAGGGCCTGGGGCGCCCGCGCAGCCCGCGCAGCCCGCGCAGCCCGCGCAACCAGGCAGTGCGGCGCTTCAGTCCGTTCCAGGTTGAACGCCGAAGGCACTCTGCACGGCCTCGAAACGCGAACTGACGTTCAGCTTTTCGAACACGTTCTTCATGTGCCATTTGACCGTCTCTGGCGCCAGGTTCAATGATCGGCCAATTTCCTTGTTGGACAGCCCGCGAGCGACGTAGCCCAGTATTTCGAGCTCTCTCGCGCTCAGTGTGCCCGGCGCCATCTTCGTGTCGGCATAGCTCGGCAGCGAAGCTGGCATATTGTCGACCTCGTCGAAAGCCGACAGCAACGTGCCGATATACGCTGCGTGCCCTGCCGAGATTTCTGCTTGCGTGCGGCGAAAGCGTTCCAGTAACGCACGCATAGGCCGCCCTTCGTCGACGAAGCTATTGATCAAGCCCATCGCGCAGCCGATCCGCAGCGCGTTTTCCAGCGCGGAAAACGCCTTGTCCGGCGCACCGTTGCGCTCATGCGCAAGCGCAAGAAGCAACGAAACGACGGCCTCGGCATAGCGCCAGCCCAGTGCAACCAGGTCGTCAAGTGCGCGCGTCAGAAAACCGATGGCACTTTCCGCGGCATTTTCGGCGAGCAGAACGCGGGCTTCCAGTACACAGTAGCTCACCCACGTTTCCAGCGCTGAGCCGCGTCGTCCTTCGCACATCATCGGTACGCTCGCGCTCAGTTCGTCGGCGATCTGTCTCGCTTCGACCACGCCACCGTCGGCAAGCAGCTGTCTGACGGTTTCCGCATCGCACGCCAGCTTCAGACGCAACCATCGACGTGCGATCGCGACCTGCCGACCATCCTCGAGAACGGCCAGCGCCGGCCCCTTTTTACCATCGCGCCACAACAGCCGCGACCCGGTCAGCATAAAGCGCATCAACGCAGCGAGTGGCGAGGTCTCCAGGGCGATGGTCATGCGACCCTCGATCAACTTGTGCGCTTTGGACAACTCGTTGCACTCGTAGTGAATCGACGCAAGGCAACCGGCTGCCGCAGCCGCGCCCGCCGACCACTCCCCCAGCTTATCCTCGGAGTAGCGCAGCGCCACCTCCATCACCCGCTTCGCATCGGGAAGGTCACCGTGGATCAGCGCGGCAATGCCGTACACCGCGTCGCGCAGCATATCCGCGCTGTTCGGCTTGCGGGTGACGCCCACCTGATCGACCCGCGCTCTCCAGACGCGCGATATGTAACTGAACTGCCCTCTATACGTCAAACCAAAAATCTCCGCGGTTTGCGCGTAATACCGCACCCACGGCTCCGCAGGCGCTGTCGATGCCTCAACGGCACGCCCCAGTTCCAGCGCATGTTCGCTTTCGTCGCTCACGGCAGCGATCACGGCGCGGATCGCGTTGATCTCCGCCCATGCAACCTCGCCGGCCACCGACCGATCATCGCGAGCCATACGCGCGAACTCCTCGGCAATCGCGCCGATCTCCTTCGTCGCGCGCGTCGTTTCAAGCGACATCGCCAGAGCCCATGCTTTCGCCAGACGCAAACGCAGTCGACCCGCGATCACATCCGGCGGAAGTTTGTGAAGCCAGCCCGGCAGCATGAACGGGTCTCCGCGCTGGAGCATTTCCATCGCACAGTTTTCGGCCCACTGCGCTGCCTCCTCGATATCGCCCGCCGCCAGCGCATGTCTCACGGCCTCGGGCCACAGGCGAGCCCTGGCGAACCAGAGACTGGCCCGGCGATGCAGCAACGGGACCTGTCGCGGCGTTTGACGCACGAGACGGCGGCGCAGCGCATCGCTCAGCAATGCGTGATAGCGATACCAGCTTTGCGCGTCATCGAGCGGCCGGATGAACACGTTATGCCGTTCGAGCCAGTCCAGTTTCTCTCCGCTTTCACCTTCACCGCCCATGACCTCGTCGCACAGCGTCGCGGTAAGCCGCTCGAGAATCGACGTGTGCAGCAGAAACGTCAGCATGTGCGCCGGCAAATGTGCGAACACCGTATCGTTCAGGTAGCGATCGATTCCGAACCGGGAACCGGCCAGATGACTGGCGAGCGCGGCCACATCATCGACCCGGTTCAGTCCAAGGGAAGCCAGTTGCAAACCGGCCACCCAACCTTCGGTCGCGGTGTTCAATAACTCGACGCTGTTGCGGTTGAGCGGCGCGTTACCGGCGCGGCCGAAAAACGCCTGAGCATCGTCGAGCGAAAAACGAAGGTCGTCGACATCCACACGCGAGAGCTTGTCCGGCGAGCGCAGCTCGCTCAGAGACAGCGCCGGTTCGCCACGTGCTCCGAGCAGGACGTGCAGGTTCTCGGGTGCGTAGCGCAGCAGGCGCGTCACGATCGCGAGAACGGGCTTCGCGCTCAGACGATCGACGTCGTCCAGCACGAGAAAAACACCGCGGCCGTGTGCGGCGATGCCATTGAGCAGCACTGAAATGATCGTTCGGACCGGCGTGTGCGCATCGCTATCGAGGAGTTGCTGTGCTTGCCACGCGATGTCCTTCGAGGCGCGAGAAAGCGCCGCCACCAGATAGGCACCGAGCTGCCGCGGGTCGTCGTCCTCTTCATCGAGACTGAGCCAGCCAACGGGACGCTTCTTTCTCGCTTGCGCCTCGCTCCACGCGGCAAGCAAAGTCGTTTTACCGAAACCCGCCGGCGCGGTGACGAGCGTCACCTGACGCGGGCGTCGTTCCTCGAGTCGCCGGAGCAATTCAGGCCGTTGCACGCAACTCGCGGGAAGGCGCGGCGGCATCATTTTGGTCTGGATCAGCGACACGATCCATTCGCGCTCGGAACTATCTGCGGGTGTGTTCATCAGTGGTCCTCTCACCGGCTATGCGTGAGAGGCAGGGAGGGGTCGTTGTGAATTGGTTTTTAAGATACGCCGAACTGTGTGACGACTCAATGCGGACGTGCGCGATGAAGCCCCGGCGACCGGAATACGCTTCAGGTCGCACAGGGCCTCATGTCAAGCGGCTAGCAGAAATTGCCTTGCACTCCCTGCTCGGGGCTGTCGTTCCCCTCGACCGGCTCTTCCGGCTCGGAGCCCGCCGGGGGTTCCGTGTCCGCGCTGCCGACGTCGACCTCGTCGAGCCGGTATCCGTGCGTATAGACAGTGGCTAAACGCACGCCGTTGTCCGGACGCAGGGACAACTTACGTCGAAGCCGGTAGATATGCGTGTCGATCGTGCGCGAGGTACTGTCCAGTTCGCGGCCCCAGGCCAGCTTCGCCAGCAGCCGTTTGGAGACGACCCGTCCCACGTTCGCGAAGAAATACGCCGCCACGTCGAACTCCTTTTCCGTCAGTACGATCGCTTCACCGTGCAGAAAGACACCGCGCTGCGTGACGTCGAAGAGATACGGTCCAACGGCGATCGCGCTTTCGACCTTTATGCTGCGCCGGGTGCGGCGCAACAGCGCGCCGACTCTCGCCACCAGCTCTTCGGTCCGAAAAGGCTTGACGACGTAGTCATCCGCACCGGCGTCCAGCGCCTGCACGATGTCGACTTCCAGAAGCCGGCTGGTCACAAACAGCACCGCGGGTTCGCGGCCCAGATGACGGCGTATCCAGTACAGCACCTCGAACCCGCTCACGCCCGGCAGTTCCCAATCGAGCACCACGAGGTCGACCTCGTTAGTCTGTAAAAAACTGATTGCGTCCTTGCCCCGCCCGACCGTGCTGATCTGATGCCCGGATTGCCTGATCGCCCTCTCGATCGAATCTGCTTGCGCGGGATCGTCTTCCACCAACAGGATATTCATCTAACACCTCTTACTTTCGCCCGGCCGACTGGAAAACCTGCTTTCCCGACAAACGCGGCGAAAGACATGCGTATCCGGCAATCCGCTCACACGAGAAACCAGGTCGAACGAAAACGAAAAAACCACCATAAAAATCGCGTACGGCACAGGGTCGGCATGAGCGGTCAGCGGCGTCGGTGCCGTATGCGTTGTGAATTTCGAGACAAAAGATAGGGCCTGTCCGATTTCAAATCCCCCCCTTCGGGGAGGGGATATGGCGGTTTCGACGGGGGGGAAAATTCCGTAGGCCGCCCCCCCCTCCCCGACGATACAGCCGGGCTTGTGGG
The DNA here is from genome assembly GCA_036264535.1 of Paraburkholderia sp. Classification (GTDB taxonomy): domain Bacteria; phylum Pseudomonadota; class Gammaproteobacteria; order Burkholderiales; family Burkholderiaceae; genus Paraburkholderia. The sequence continues at coordinate 12,551 of DATAQT010000093.1, forward strand.
CATACGGGACGCAACGTCGACGGCGAATTCCGGCGGGTGGGGGGGCGGCAAATCAATCGATGTTAATCTCGCTTGCGCCGAGTCGCGCGAGCAGTTGAGGCGCGGCCTGCAGATTCTGGCGCATACGCTGCGCGACCGGCCGCGCGCGCTGTTCGGCACGATGTAGAAAGTGGCGGAAGCGTCCAGCGGAGCGGCTAGAATACGGCACCACCATGCCCCGCCGAGCCGGCTTCATCCGATGACTCCGTCCGACGATTCACGCCCCTCCTCGCGCACGCACGCCGCCGATGCGCTATTTGCTTTTCTGAAGACGCTGCCGCTCGGCGACCGCTTGATCGAGGGCGGCTTCATGGCCGTGCAGGCGGTCGCGGGCGCGAGTCTCGCGTTCGGCATCGGCCACGCGCTGCATACCGAACAGGCGTTCTGGGCCGCGATCACCGCGATCGCGGTGAGTCAGCATAGTTATATCGACACCCGCAAGCTGTCGCGCGACCAGTTCATCGGTGCGATGGTCGGTGGCATCTGCGGGCTGGTCGGCACGCTCGCGGGCGGCGGGCATTTTGCCGCCTACGCGGCCACCGTGGCGGCTGCGATCATGATCTGCTGGGTCGTCAACGTCGGCAGCGCGGCGCGCCTTGGCGGCATCACCGCGACCATCATGCTGCTCGTGCCGGGCATCGGGCCCGCCTGGGACAAGGCGTTCCTGCGGCTCGGCGAAGTGACGCTCGGCACGGTCTGCGCGCTCGTGATCGCGCGGCTGATGGCGTCGCTCGAAAGACGCGCGTTCGCGAGGAGCGAGCCGCCCAAATAGAATCGCGGCACCGCCCGTTCGTCCCGCGGGCCGATACGATCATGCGCGCGTCGAGTCTTTGGTCAGGGTTCCGAAGCATCGTCCGCTTGCGTGCGACGCCGGTAGCGCCCCGGCGTCATGCCGACGCTTTGCGCAAACGCCTTGCCGAAAGCAGCCTCCGATTGATAGCCGACTGCCTCGCCGATGTCGGCCGCGCTGCGTTGCGTGCGCAACAGCAGATCGCTGGCGATCGCCATGCGGATCTGGGTCAGAAAATCCATCACGGTCACGCCCGCGCGCTCGTTGAAGTGGCGCGCGTAAGTCGCACGCGACATCGCCGCGCGCTCGCCGAGTTCGGCGATCGTCCAGGCGCGATCGGGCGCGTCGAGCATGGCCTGCACCGAGGCGCCGAGACGTGCGTCCGTCAGCAACGCGAGCATGCCGGCGCTGTTCGCGTTGCGCTCGCCGTGAACACGCAGCGCCATCGCGAACAGCGCGTGGCTCAAGGCGGTGACGATCGTGAGCGCTCCGGCCTGACGCCGCTCCGCTTCGCCGCGCATCAACGCGATCACCGTTTGCAGCGCATCGAGCGTTTGCGTGTCGCCGAGTGACACGTGCATTGGATCGGGCAGCGCATTGAGCAGGAGCGCCGATGAGCCTGGCGTGTATACGAAACGGCCGCACAGCAGATCGACGTCGGCATCAACGGCAGTGTCGTTCGCCGCGCGCGCGGACGTGTCGCCGGCTTGATGGCCATCATTGCGCCGGACCGGCACCATGCCGTCGTGCCCGAGCGTCAACGGCATGCCGCCCACCGAGCGCTTCAGGTCGCGCACGCGATGCGCGGCGCCCCGTGGAAACAGCATGAAATCGCCGGCGCGCAATTCGAGCTGTTGACCCGCGGCGGTCTCGATCACGCAGGCGCCGTCAAGCACCAGATGAAACGGCGCGACGCCCGCCTCCAGCGGCGCGTGATCGATATCGAATGCGCCTGAGAGCAGGCAGCGAAGATCGAGGCTAGCTTGTGGCCGGGCAAGGTCGATCAGGCGACTGAGCGTGTCCATGAGACGAGCGCGCTAGAAGTTGAGTCGAATGAGTATTCAGGATATCGCGGTGCGGCGCAATACTCTGTTCAACGACGCCGGCAACCGCCGGCGCGCAACGGACCAAGGAGCACTGCCATGTTGAACTGGATTGATTACCGCAAGGAACTGTTCGGCCGTATCGGCGAAATGTCGAAGCTCGCGCCGGACAGCGTGAAGGCGTATCAGGCGATGTCGAGCGCCGGTCAGAAGACTAACCTGCTGGGCGCCAAAACGCGTGAGCTGATTGCGCTCGCGGTCGCGGTCAGCCTGCGCTGTGACGGCTGTATCACGGTCCATACGGCCGAGGCGCTGAAGCACGGCGCGACACGCGAGGAAATCGCCGAAGCGCTCGGCGTCGCGATGGCGATCAACGCGGGCGCGACGCTGGTGTACTCGGCGCGCACCCTGGACGCGGTCGCCGCGCATACGCAGGGGTGAGCGGCGTCGGCGCTTGACCGATTGACTCTAGTCATCTGTCAGCCGTCGCGCAGGCTCGCCCGCCGCATCGACCGATCGTGTTCGGGGATGCGGCGCGCGGCGTTTGCGCAAAGCAATCGATCGCCGCCCACCGGCGTGGTGACCATCCCTCAAAACTGAATCGTCGTGCGCAAGCCGAGAACCGCTTCGTTCCTGATGCGCTGGGACGAATCGTCCGGATCGGGGATTCCGCCGCCCGGCCGCCAGAAGTACTGGAAGTCCGCTTGCAGCATCCACCACGGCGCGACCTGGTACTGATAGGTTGCCTCGAGCATCGTCTCCGCGCTGCGCGGCGGATAGCCGGGCGTGTATAGCGCCTGGACGTTCGAAAGATCCTGCGCGTGCGAACCGATCTTCGCGTAGCCTAGCGCGAGTCCGACGACGTCGTTGTCGCGCCCCTTGAACGGCGCCTTGAGCGTCACGCCGGCGTTCACGCCGAGGTCGACGAGATTGCGATCGCCCGGCGCGCCCATGATGCGCGCGAATACACCGAGCGACTGCGGACTGTCGGGGCCCGCGCGCCACACCATCTGATCTGCGACCGCGTAAATGCTGTAGTTGCCGCGATGACTCGTCGGCACACCGTTGCTCGCCGGATTCGCGAGCGATAGTCCGCTCGTGCCGAAACCCTGATCCGCAAAACGGTTGCTGTTGTACCAGAAGCCGAGCTTGTAGGTGCCCGGCAAGCCGGCCGGTTGCGGATCGGACGGGTTCGGCGACGGCTGGTTGATCGCGTATTGCACCTCCCCGATCACGAGCGCGCCGTTGCCGAGATTGAAGTTCGTGCCGCTCGCGTTGAGCTTCTGCGGATCGCCGACGCCTGGCGCGGGATTGCCGTCGAATACGCCGCCCAGCACGGTCACGCCATTCGAAAACGACGCCCGCGCCCGCACGCCGAGCGACGACAGCGGATAAGCCGGTCCGCCCGCGGGCAGATCGACGGACGGCAGCACGGGCCAGCCGAACGTCGCATTCATGAAACTGGCCGCGTACTGGCTGACCATGAACTCCTGGTCGAGACTCTGCTGGCCGATTTTCACGTCGACGTTGCCAAGCGACTGCTGATACCACAACTCCCACAGACGGGTCGCGGCGTCGGCTTCGATGCCGCTCGCGGTTTGCAGCGTTTGCAGATTTCTGGCGGTCAGGCTCGTGCCATGAATTTGCAGACCCGACACGTTGAACGTCCCGCCCGGCAATCCAAAGGCCTTTTGCATATCGACGACTAGCCCGAACTCGGTCAAGCCCTGATACGTCCCTCCGCGATTGGTGCCGCCCGACAGGTTGCCCATGTACTCGCTGGTCTCCTGCAGATTGAACGTCACACCATAGTTGCCGAGCCAGGGACGCAAGCCGCCCATGTCGCCGAGCAGGTTCGAGCGCTCCCACAATCCCGTCGGCGCGGCGGCGGTCTGATCGGCGGGCGCCGCTTGCGCCGGCGCACTTTCATCCGTTGCCTGAGCGAACGCGCAAGGAACAAGGCCAAGAGAAAGAACCGCACTCACGGCGATGGGACCGCCGGAACCCCACAATCTGCGCTTATCGAAATTTTTCATCATGTATTGGGAAATTGAAGTTATACGCGGATGACTCTGCCGTTATTCGCACAGGCGGATGGCAAACATGTGTTCAAGTCATTTGCCGGCACGCAGGCTTGCGCGAGCCAGCGCGGACACGCCAACGGACCGCACCGAAACATGCACTTGTGCGAAACATGTAGCGCACAGCGTGCGCAAAGCGTAAGCGCGACCGCCCCCGCAAGCAGCCTTGCAGATGACAATCGGAAATGAGGAAGCGTGCCACGGATAACCGGCGGCAAAGGCCGGTCAGTATTGAAGCGCGCTAACCCGACCAGGGCGAGTTAGCGGCGAAGGAGTGAACCTGCGGCGACTATCTCGCGGTTGTGTTGCCGGCGCTGGCCGGCATCGGACTTCCACTACCTGAACATGCGTCCACGGACGACTCCTTTGATGCGATGGCGCGGATTGTATTGACATCGACCGCAAAAACGCAAGTAAAAACTCATCAAGACAACGTCGCCTTCTCAGGCCGCGCGAATGACTCTCAAACTCAGTGCGCAAGCCTTCGTCGATTAATGTTGGCTCTGCTTACAGAATCTGGTTGACTTCGGGTTTTTACCGCGTCTAGAATTCGCCCGTCTTCTCAATTGGGGCTGATGCCTTGGACACCTGCAGTAGTCGATCTTCGAACAGTTTCACTGCCTGACCGGCAGAACGTCCGCGCCCCTTCCTCGCGCCGCCGTTCCGCCAGCAGGCAGAACGGTGCGCGCCGTAGCAAATCTCCTTCGTGCACCTCGATCATTAGCGCCTTGTGGACGCGGCCTTCGCTCGTCCGCACTGGCTCGCCCTCGCAAGCCCCCGGGCTTGCGGCCGCCGCTCGCCCCTGGTCCGCGCTTCCTCGTGGATTCGGGCGAGCGCGGTAGAACCATGCTGCGCCGCCGCGCGCAGCGCAACCAGACGAGGAGCCGAAATGCCCGACAGTGACAGTTGTTGTTTATGCCCCTTCCCTTCAGCCTTACAGAAGGAAAGCAGGTAGCACCCTGACGCCGCGCCGAGCGTGCGACGTTGGAACGTCTGCCCGCCTTCCGCTTGCCGCGTCACGTACGACGCGCGGAGAAACGTCATGAATTTCGCTCTGCTTTTGCCGCATCTGCCCTATCGCAACGAGTCGCGCGCTCACTACGATTCGCTGCTGTCGCTCGATCCCGTCCGACCGCGCCGGTTCGCCACCCTGTGGCGCCGCATCCGATCGCTGTTCTCTTAAGTTCTGCCAAGTTTTCGTCACGAATCAACGCCATCATCGAAAGATTGTGGTGTTGCTTCTTCGTGGCCGGCGCTTGCTGAACAAGCCCTTTCATCAACTTGCGTTTCGTCATGTTCCAACTCAACGATCCAACGCGTATCGATGCACGTGCCGCCGTCCGGTACGCCGGCGCGATATCGCTTCACGCAAACACTCACGGCCCCGGAGGTTACTGATGGAGTTCAGTTTCAACCTGAACCGCACGGCCAACGCGTCCGCCCGGCGGCTGCTCCCGAACGGATGGGACTTCGTCGCCTTTCCGCTGATCATCTGTCTGCTCGCGATGGCCTCGATCGGCTTTCATCAGACGCTTGCGCCGATGTCGACGCTAAAGACACAGGTGATTTCGCTCGATCCAGCCAACCTGCCCGAGTACGCGATGCGCACGACGTTGCGCATGCTCGCGGCGATGGTCGCGTCGCTGAGCTTCACGCTCGTGTACGGCACGCTGGCCGCCAAAAGCCGCCGCGCCGGTCTGGTGCTGGTGCCGATTCTCGACATCCTGCAGTCGGTGCCGGTACTCGGCTACATCTCGTTTACGGTCACGTTCTTTCTCGCGCTGTTCCCGGGCCGCGTGCTCGGCGCCGAGCTCGCCGCGATCTTCGCGATCTTCACGAGCCAGGCGTGGAACATGACGTTCAGCTTCTATCAGTCGCTGCGCACGGTGCCG
>DATAQT010000219.1:0-3359 GCA_036264535.1 Paraburkholderia sp.
CTTGCGCACGAAGCCGTTCGGGCCGAACACGTCGAACGCATACACGCCGTTCGTCGTGCTCAGGTCGAACGTATCGCTGAGCGACTTGCCGGCTTCGACCGTATAGCGCCACGGACCATCGGTGCGATTCGTCGCGTACACATAGAAATGCGCGCCCTGGTCGCCGGTGTTGCCGAGCGTGATTTCGAACGTGTCGTTGCCCGCGTTCGCCGCGCCGTTCACGTGCAACTCGTACGGCAACGCGCGCGCGAAGCGGATGCCCGTTTCCTGCGCGTCGACCGGAGTCGGCGTGGTCGGGACGGTCGGCTTCGGTTGCGTCGCGCACTGGTTGTCGGCCATGCTCATGTAGTTGCTCGTGTCCGGCAGCGGCGGCATCTTCGAGTCCGGCGTGCGGAAGTCGAACGCGGTGGTCAGGTCGCCGCACACCGCGCGACGCCAGGCCGTGATGTTCGGCTCATGCACCCCGAAGCGCGTCTCGATGAAGCGGATCACCGACGTGTGATCGAACACCTGCGAGCACACGAAGCCGCCCTTGGTCCACGGCGACACGATCGTCATCGGCACGCGCGGGCCGAGGCCGTACGGATAGCCGTCGGCGGTGTAGCTGCCGCCGCGCAGCGGATTGACGACGTTGTGGATTTCGCCGTCGGTCGTGACCGTCGACTTGCCCTGCGTGGTCGTCGTCGGCGGTTGCGGCGGCACGAGGTGGTCGAAGAAGCCGTCGTTCTCGTCGTACATGATGAAGAGCACGGTCTTGCTCCACACCTCGGGGTTCGACGTCAGCGCGTCGAGAATCTGCGAGGTGTATTCGGCGCCGTACGCGGGCGTGTAGCTCGGATGCTCCGAGTACGCGGCCGGCGGGCACAGCCACGACACCTGCGGCAGTTGGTTCGCGAGCACGTCGGCCTTCAGGTCGTCGATCGTGCGCACGGTTTGCGCGCGCTGGTAGAGCGGCGAGCCCGGCTGCGCGTTGATGAAGTTCGTGAAGTTCTGCAGGATGTTGGTGCCGTAGTTGCCGTTTAGCGGATCGGCGCCCGAGGTGCCCTGCTGATAGATCTGCCACGAAATGCCCGCGGACTGCAGACGCTCCGGATACGTGGTCCACGACAGCAGTTGATAGTTCGGCGGACCATCGCCGTCGACCCAGTCGTTGTTGTCGAGCAGCGGGCCGCCCATCGTGCCGGTCGGGTCGACCATGCCGGTCATCAGATACGCGCGGTTCGGGTGCGTCGGTCCCGGCAGCGAGCAGAAGTACGCATCGCAGATCGTGAACGCGTCGGCGAGCGCGTAGTGGAACGGGATGTCGCTACGCAGGTGGTAGCCCATCGTCATGTCGGTCTTGTTGGCGGGCCACTGGTCGTAGCGGCCGCCGTCGATCGCGTATTGGGTCTTGTACCACGAGTGATCGAGATCGCCGACGCATTGCGCGCTCGTCGTCGAGGTGTTGAGGTGGAACGGCAGCACCGGCTTGGTCGGGTCTTCCTTCGACGGTTGATTCCACACCGGCAGGCCGCTCGGCAACGGAATCGGGAAGCGGTCGTTGTAACCGCGCACGCCGCGCAGATGGCCGAAGTAGTGGTCGAACGAGCGGTTCTCCTGCATGAACACGACAATGTGCTCGACATCGTTGATCGTACCTGTGCGCGAGTATGCGGGCACGGCGAGCGCGTTGCGGATCGACTCGGGCAAGGCGGTCATCGCGGCGGCGGCGCCCGCGGATGAAGCCACGGTCTGCAGGAAACGGCGACGGCTAGTTGATGTCATCGAATATCACCTTCTGCGTTGGGGAAGAATAGCGCGGGTGAACGCGCCTTGGGGGTGGTTCCTGATCGGTTATGCGTTGCTGGTGCTTACGAGTCGCCGGCTAGTTGTTCGCGCTGTCGCCGGGCGCGTAGCGCATGACCGGCGCGACCTGCTGGCTGTCGGCCGCGAGACTGGCCTGCATGTTTTGCGTGATCGGATCGGTGGTGGCCACAGCGCCGCTTGCCGGGTTGCTCGCCGTGTCATTCGCGAATGGCGGGGAGGCGTTCGGAATCGCTGCTGCCGCCGTCGCAGGTTGTTGCGCCGGGTCGTTCGCGACAGGGGCCGTTGTCGAAGCGTTGCTCGCGGAAGGGGTGTCGTCCGCGCCACAACCGTTCAACGCTATCGTGGCGAGCACCAGCCATGTGGCGCTCGCGATGCAACTGATTTTTCTCATCTCTGCATCCGGTTCGGTGAAAGCGGGTGCAGTCTCCATTCCTTTCAAGAAATAATTGTGAAACGTTTGCGCGCGGCATAACTTTCGACAATTCGTCAGTTGATCGAAAGAAAACGGAAAGTATCGGGAAGGTCAATGTTCATGGCAATGCCATCTGCGCTATGGTTTGTGCTTTATGGTTCACGCACGAGAACGATTGAATGACTCGCATCGAATCGCCCATCGACATCGCTCGACTCGAAGATGAATGGCTCGAAGCCGACGGCTTCGGCGGCTTTGCGTCGGGCACGGTCGGCATGCTGCGCACGCGCCGCTATCACGCTTTGCTGCTCGCCGCGACACGCGCGCCGGGCGGGCGCATGGTGCTCGTCAATGGCATCGAGGCGTGGCTCGAGGCGGATGGTCAGCGGTACCCATTGAGCATGCAGCGCTATGAGCCTGACGTGATCTATCCGGATCTGCGCGGAAGGCTTGCGAGTTTCGATAGCGCGCCGTGGCCGACCTGGCGCATTCAGCTCGATGCGCATGCGGCGGTGATCGCCGAAGTGTTCGTCAGCAAAACGACGTGTGAAACGGTGTTGCGCTGGCGGCTCGAAGGCAACGCTCCCGATGCCCCCGTGCTGAAGGTCAGACCGCTGCTGTCGGGCCGCGATTATCATGCGCTGCATCACGAGAACCCGGCCTTCAACTTCGGCGCGCGGGTCAGCGCCGATCAATCGTGCGCGAACTGGCAACCGTATGGCGGACTGCCGGTCGTGCGGGCGGCGACGAACGGCGCCTACACGCATGCCCCCGACTGGTATCGCAACTTCTGCTACGTGCGCGAGCAGGAGCGCGGCCTCGATTGCAGTGAAGACCTCGCGACACCCGGCGTATTCAGCTTCAATCTCGCTGAGGGCGAAGCGGTGATGATCGTGAGCGCGTCGGATGCGGCCGCCACGGCAGGCATGAACGACCCATCTCATACCGTCGCCCACGCCACCCACCTCGCCGACACCGAACAACAACGCCGCGCCGCACTCGGTTCGCGCCTGCAACGCTCGGCCGACGCCTACGTCGTCACGCGCAACGAAGGGCGCACGATCCTCGCGGGCTTTCCGTGGTTCACCGACTGGGGCCGCGACACCTTCATCGCGATGCGCGGTCTGCTGATAGCGTCGAA
>DATAQT010000338.1:0-2179 GCA_036264535.1 Paraburkholderia sp.
AGAATTTCCTGGATGTCGGTCAGCGACAGCATTTCGCCTTCGCTGACGCGCTTCGGGTTGTAGCGCGTGATCAGCAGGTGTTCCTTGATCGGCTCCTTGCTTTCGATCGCGCGCTTGGTCTTCGACGACAGGATGCCGAGAATGCGATCGGAGTCACGTACCGACGACACTTCCGGGTTCGTCACGATCAGCGCTTCGTCGGCGAAGTGCATCGCAAGCAGCGCGCCCGACTCGATACCGGCAGGCGAATCGCAGACGATGAATTCGAAGTCCATCGCGATCAGATCGTTGATGACCTTCTCGACGCCTTCCATCGTCAGCGCGTCCTTGTCGCGCGTCTGCGAGGCCGGCAGGATGAACAGGTTCTCGCACTTCTTGTCCTTGATCAGTGCCTGGTTCAGATTCGCTTCGCCCTGGATCACGTTGATCAGGTCGTACACGACGCGGCGCTCGCAGCCCATGATGAGGTCGAGGTTGCGCAGGCCGACGTCGAAGTCGATCACGGCGGTCTTGCTGCCGCGCAACGCGAGGGCCGACGCAAAGCTCGCGCTCGTGGTCGTCTTGCCCACGCCACCCTTGCCCGAAGTCACCACAATGATTTTTGCCATTACCCTTACCTTGTGTTCGTCAAATGCGTCAATTGATGCGCGGCCCGCGGCGCTTTACGTGAGCCGCAGCGGTTCGATCATGAGTTTTTCTTCTTCGAGCCAGATCTGCACCGCCTTGCCGAGCACGTCGGCCGGCAGCGGGTTCTCGGTCGTTCGGTAGATGCCCGCGATCGAGATCAGTTCCGGTTCGAGACACGTGCAGAAGATGCGCGCGTCGTGATTGCCCTGCACGCCGGCCAATGCCCGGCCGCGCAGCGGCGCGTAAATATGGATGTTGCCTTCCGCGATCACCTCGGCGCCATAGCTGACGAGACCGAGCACGACCAGATCGCCTTTGGCGTAAATGCGCTGGCCGGAGCGCAGCGGCTTGTCGACCACCATCGTTTGCGGCGACGTCGCGAGGCGTACCGGTTCGGCCGCGGGTGTGGGTTCGACGGCGGTGGAGGCGGCCGCGCTTGCGGTCGTTCCTGTTGCCGCTGATGCGGTGGCCGTTGCCTCGATCGTGCCTGCGCTTGCTGCTGCGCCTGTTGCCGCGCTCGCCGCCGCGCTGTCCTCATCGGCCTGCTTCAACGGCGCGCCGCGCCGATCGCGCGCTTCGAGCAACGGCAATCCCGACTCCGTCGCCCAAACCTGCTCCGCGTTCGCGACCACGCCGAGCGGACGCATGCGCACGCTGTCGAGCAGTTGCGCGATCTCGGCGAGCGGCACGCGTTCGTTGCCGGCGAGACGCCGCACGTCGATCGCGACGACGTCGTTAGCGAAGAATTCGGGGGTCGCCTCGAAGCGTCGCGTCAGTTCGGCACGCATTGCATCGAGGTCGGTCGTTTTGACCACGAACATCAGCGTGTCGACAGAGCCGCTGCGCAGTTCGAAAAAGGGCGATTTCTTGGGCGACATAGCGTTCGGCGAAAAATTTTGCGTATTTTACAGGCGTACACGCGCGCGAACAGTATTTTTCCCGGGAGAATCGGTGCTCGCACGTGCGGACGCAACGCGCGTCGTTCGTGCGATCGACGCGTGGCGGTGCGAAAGAAATACTGGCGGGGAAAAGACCGTGATGAAGAGACGGCGAAGACGAGCGGCGCGCGACGCGCCGCTTGCGGGATCACTGCTGAAACACCTGCGAGGTCGTCGGCACGTGTCGCACCAGCAGACTTTCGGCCTGTTCGGGCGCGCGGTCGACACGGCGGTGCTCGCCGGTCGGGCCAAAGCCAAGCGCCTCGTAAAAGCGCATCGCGTTGCGGGTCGCGTCGGCGACCCACGCGTAGATTTCCGTGGCCCCCGCGCCGACGAGCCAGTGGCCGGAGGTGTCGACGAGCAGTTCGCCGCCGCGTAAATGACGCACGGCCGGCGCCACCCACAATTCGCAGACGAACGCGCGGCGCGCCGCAGTGTCATCGAAATGCGCCTCGATCAGTCCGGCCGGATGGCCCTCGGTGTACAGGATGAACGTACAGATGGTCTGCGAAACCGCGTGATCCGCCGCGGTCGCGTCGAAACTGCCGGCATCGGCCGACAACGCGTCCTCGAGCGTCGCGCCGAAGGCATACGGCGCCTCCCGCAGCGATGCA
>DATAQT010000339.1:0-5170 GCA_036264535.1 Paraburkholderia sp.
TCACGTTGGGCCGCATGCTCTTCATCTCGAACGGCGTGTGGGACTTCGACCCGTTCGGTCAGTCGAACTGGTCGTCGGCATCGCTCGTTCGTGGCCGCAACTGGCCGCAGTCGAGCAACAACTTCGCATACCAATCGCCGAAGATCGCGGGCTTTGACTTCTACGGTCAGTACGCGCTGTCGAACGCGACGAGCTGGAACGGTAACGGCACGACCCCGCAAGGTCGCGAAGCTGGCGCGCAGGTCACCTACACGAACTCGCTGTTCCAGATCCGCGGCATGTACGACGAAATCCGCAACCCGGCAAACGGCGGGCTGTACGGTCCGCAAGTCGGCGTGATCAATGGGGCCAATGCGGACGGCGGCGTGTTCTCGGCATCGCGTGAATACTCGGCGATGTTCAACATCTTCCTCGGCCAGTTCAAGATCCAAGGCGCTTACCAGGCTGTCCGTTCGGCGGGTGCAACGGGCGTTCTGCCGGGCCAGCCGACCACGCTCGATCACGAATGGGTCGGTGTGACGTGGCAGGCAACACCGGCTGCAGCGCTGATCGCGGCGGTCTATCACGTGAACGGCAACAACGGTGCGGGTAATGCGACGATCTATACGGTCGGCGGTTCGTACAACCTGTCCAAGCGCACGCTGCTCGACCTGCAAGCTGCAACGGTGCGCAACAGCCGGACTGCCAACTTCGGTCTGAACGCGAACAACCCGGGCTTCGCTACCGCGACGGATAACCCGCTGCAAGGTCGCCAACAGAGCGGCGTGTACGCAGGTATCCAGCACTCGTTCTAATCGAACGGTGTAGCCCCGAAGGGACTTCCTTCGGGGCGTAACACAGATTTCTCCAAGAGAATCTTTTTCACGCTGCTGCGAGAGGCGCGTATCGGTGCAATGCCCGCAAGGGTATTGCACCGTTTTTTATTGGGTGCGCGATTTTAAATCATTGCGCGCACCGGGCCGGTGCGTCGTCGCGCCGGCTTATACCGCTGCTTCGTTTTCTTCGCCGGTGCGGATACGGATCACGCGTTCGACTTCCGCGACGAAGATCTTGCCGTCGCCAATCTTGCCGGTACGCGCCGCGCCGATGATCGCGTCGATGACCTGATCGCACTGGCTGTCCGCGACCACGACTTCGATCTTCACTTTCGGCAGAAAGTCGACCACATACTCCGCACCACGATAGAGCTCGGTGTGCCCCTTCTGGCGGCCAAAGCCCTTGACCTCGGTAACGGTCAGGCCGGTGAGGCCGACTTCCGCGAGCGCCTCGCGCACTTCGTCGAGTTTGAACGGTTTGATGACTGCGGTGATGCGCTTCATGGCGAACCTCGTCTCGTGATTGGGAGAGTGGAAAGGAGAAGAATGATTTTTATTCTACGCCGCGCCGGTTGCATTGCGGCATCGGCGCGCGCGTCGTCTTTCACTCCACCGGCTCGGTGTAGCGCGACGTGATCGGATAACGCCAGTCGCGGCCGAACGCGCGATGCGTGACGCGAATACCGATCGGTGCCTGACGGCGCTTGTATTCGTTGATCTTGATCAGGCGCGTGACGCGCTTCACGTCGTCGACCGCGTAGCCCGCGGCAATGATCTCCGCGAGCGAACGGTCCTCTTCCATGTACATGCGCATGATCGCGTCGAGTACCTCGTACTCGGGCAGGCTGTCCTGGTCGGTCTGGTTCTCGCGCAACTCCGCCGACGGCGCGCGCGTCAGAATGCGCTCGGGAATCACGTCGCGCGTCGCAAAGGTGGTGGCCGCGTTGCGATAGTGGCACAGGCGATACACGAGCGTCTTCGCGATGTCCTTGATCACCGCGAAGCCGCCGGCCATGTCGCCGTACAGCGTGCAATAGCCGACCGCCATCTCGCTCTTGTTGCCCGTGGTCAGCACGATCGAGCCGAACTTGTTCGACAGCGCCATCAGCAATGTGCCGCGAATGCGCGCCTGGATGTTCTCTTCGGTCGCATCTTCGGCGCGGCCCGCGAACTCCTCGGCAAGCGAGCCGCGGAACGCGTCGAACATCGGCGCGATCGCGATCTCGTCGTAGCGCACGCCGACGCGGCGTGCCATCTCGGCGGCGTCGGTGGTGGAGATATCGGCCGTGTAGCGCGACGGCATCATCACCGCGCGCACCTTGTCGGCCCCTAGCGCGTCGCATGCGACCGCCAGTACGAGCGCCGAATCGACGCCACCCGATAGACCGATCAGCGCGCCGGGAAAGCCGTTCTTGCCGATGTAGTCGCGCACGCCCATCACGAGCGCCGCGTACACCTGCGCCTCGATCGACTGCTCCGGCGCGATCGCGGCCGGCAGCGGCTTGCCATCGTCGAACTCGACGATGGCCGTGGTTTCCTCGAACTGCGCGAGCTTCGCGACGAGTTCACCCTGCGCGTCGAGCACGAACGAACCGCCGTCGAACACGAGCTCGTCCTGGCCGCCGACCATGTTCACGTAGACCATCGGAATACCGGTCTCACGAATCCGCGCGCGCAGGATGTCGAAGCGCACCGCTTCCTTGTTCAGGTGATACGGCGAGCCGTTCGGAATCAGCAGCACCTGCGCGCCCGCGGCCTTCGCCATCTGCGCGGCCGACGCATGCCATGCGTCCTCGCAGATCACCACGCCATACCTGACGCCGTCGAGCTCGAACACGAACGGCTGCGGGTCGGATGCGAAGTAGCGCTTCTCGTCGAACACCTCGGTGTTCGGCAGATCCTGCTTGCGGTAGGTGCCCTTCACTTCGCCGTCGACGATCAACGATGCCGCGTTGAACGTATCGACCGGCGGCACGCCGCGCTCGATCGGCGCGTTTGCATTACCATGGCCGTTCGCCAGGTTGTCCGTCGCATCGCGCAGCGGATGACCGACGATCACATGCAGACCCGTAAGCGGCTTCAATTGCGCGGCGAGATCGGCCAGCGCGGCCGCGCTCGCGGTATAGAACGCGGGGCGCAGCAGCAGGTCTTCGGGTGGATAACCCGACAGCGCGAGTTCAGGCGCGACCAGCAGCTTCGCACCATCGCTGTGCGCGGCGCGCGCGGCGGCGACGATCTTCGCGACGTTGCCGGCGAAATCGCCGACAGTGACATTGATTTGAGCAAGAGCGATTCGGGTCTTCATGGCAGGATCGACAGGCAAGCCCTGGAGGCTCGCGGGTACCGCGGCTCGATGGCTCGGCGGAATTGAACAAACCGGATAAACCAACTTAACCAACGACGCGGCCGCTTGACCTTCACAGCGCCGCGCCGGTCATTTCAAACAGTCACGCAGATTGAACCAGCAACGTATCGATTATCGCACGGGCATTCTGGCATCGCCCTCCGAGGTGGACGCCGCCGAGTGGAACGCCCTTCTCGCCGCGCAGCCGCAGCCCACGCCGTTTCTGCGGCACGAGTTTCTGAGCGCGCTCAACGCGACACATTGCGCAGTCGCCGACACCGGTTGGGCGCCGCAATTCGTCACGCTGACCGACGCGCGCACGGGCAAGCTCGCAGCGGCCGCGCCCGTCTATCTGAAGGGCCACTCGTACGGCGAGTATGTGTTCGACTGGGCCTGGGCGGACGCGTACAAGCGCAACGGGCTGGCCTACTATCCGAAGCTGCTGTGCGCGGTGCCGTTCACGCCGGTGCAGGGCAACCGGCTGCTGTCGGCGAACCATCACGCGTTGCGCCATCTCGCGGCCACCCTGATGGCGTTCGCCGAGCAGGCCGAGGTGTCGTCGCTACATGTGCTGTTTCCGACCCAAAGCGAAGCGGACGCGCTCACCGATATCGGCATGATGCAACGCGAAGGCGTGCAGTTTCACTGGCTCAATGACGGCTATCGCGACTTCGAAGATTTCCTGTCGACGCTCGAACAGAAGAAGCGCAAGAACATCCGCGCCGAGCGCCGCAAGGTGCGCGACGCGGGCATCACGATGCGAAGGATTCGCGGCGAAGACATCAAGGACGCCGACTGGCGCTTCTTCAGCAAGTGCTATCGGCAAACCTATCGCGAGCATTTTTCGAGTCCGTACCTGAACCTCGATTTCTTCCGGATGATCGGCGCGTCGATGCCTGAGAATCTGCTGCTCGTGATCGCCGAATACGAGGGCAAGCCGATCGCGAGCTCGCTCGTCGTCTATCAGCGCGACGAGAAAACCGGCGGCACGCTATTCGGCCGCTATTGGGGCGCGCTCGAACACGTGCCGTGTTTGCACTTCGAAACCGCGTACTATCAGCCGCTCGAATTCTGCATCGAAGAAAAGCTCGGGGCATTCGAGGGCGGTGCGCAGGGCGAGCACAAGATGGCGCGCGGCTTCCTGCCGACGGTCACGCGCTCGACGCATTGGCTCGCGCATCCGGCCTTCGCCGATGCGGTCGGCCATTTCCTCGACAACGAAAAGAACAGCATTCACGCGTACGTGGACGAGCTGCGCGATCACAATCCGTTCAAAGGCTAGCAGCGCGGTTATGGCGTGGTTTCTCTATCTGCTCGAATGCTCGGACGGCAGCGTCTATACCGGCATCGCAACCGATGTCGCGGCTCGCTTCGACAAACACGTGAGCGGCACGGGCGCGCGCTATACGCGCTCGCGCAAGCCGGTGCGGGTGCTGGCGTCGTTCGAGCTGGCGGATCGGTCGAGCGCGTCGAGCGCCGAGTATTGGGTCAAGCGGCTCACGGCGGCGGATAAGCGGGCGCTGGCGGCCGGGATGTTGACGCTGCAATCGGTGTTGCCGGTGGTGGCGATCGAGGCAGGCAAGGAAGGCGGCGACAGCTCCGGCTGAGTCGCGCTATCCCCTCGCCTCCCGCATCCTCTCCGTCAACAGCCGATGCACGCGCGCCAGTTCACCCACGACATCCGCTTCCAGCGACGTCAATTGCTCGCGCGCGGGCAACTCGAGCCGCACCTGCCGTAACGTCCGGTTCAACGCGGCCTCGATCGCCGCGCTCATCGCCCCGACCCAATCGTCGAGTTCGCTATGCATGTCGCGACGGTTCGCGGTGAGACGCAACTGCGTCGCGGTGCCGGCCATCCGCCGCAGCAGACTCAATACGGTCTGCGTCACCGTATCGGCCATCGAGTCTTCGAGCTTTTCCAGCCGCACGCGGCCGATCGCTTCTTCCGCGTTGTTGCTGGTGAGACCCGCCGCGCGGCGCAATTGCTCGATCTCCTTGCCGCTGTGCCGCG
>DATAQT010000388.1:0-21996 GCA_036264535.1 Paraburkholderia sp.
CGGTAGCTGCAATGAACGCGAGCTTTGAAAGTTTATTCATATTTCTCCTCTCGAAATTGAGATTACCGCAGGTTTACTGCGAGCCTGTTGACGAAGACAAGTCATACATTGCTCGAAGTATAACATTGGTGCGGAACAAAAACCGTCTGCGTAGACTTCGAGCAGTGTCTGACTCTTTGTGCGTTGGCATTTTGCCATATCGTTCCCATCCGACGAAAAAAAAATCTGTCCCCTATCAAATCCCCTTCCAATTGTGGTGCATGCGCAACAAATGTTTTCGCGCTGGGCGGTCCGCCGGCTCTGGCTGAGAGGCGAATCGGCCCCACGCACGAATCGAGCCTGACAGGGCAGAAAATGAGCTATTGGCGAGGTGTTGGCGGGCACCCCTCTAATATGTATACGTACCTCCGTCGGGGGCGGATGCGCGGCATGTTAGAATCGCGTGATGCGTTGCGCCTGCAATGCTTACGCGAAGATGCGGCGAACCCTTCGCCTTCGCACGTAAAAGATACGGATAATGGATCAATTCGCCAAAGAGACTCTGCCAATCTCCCTAGAGGAGGAAATGCGCCGTTCGTATCTCGATTACGCGATGAGCGTGATCGTAGGGCGAGCGCTTCCCGATGTCCGGGATGGCCTGAAGCCGGTGCACCGGCGCGTGCTGTACGCGATGCACGAGCTGAACAACGACTGGAATCGCGCATACAAGAAGTCGGCGCGTATCGTCGGCGACGTCATCGGTAAATACCATCCGCACGGCGACACGGCTGTCTACGACACGATCGTTCGGATGGCGCAGGATTTCTCGCTGCGCTACATGCTCGTCGACGGCCAGGGCAACTTCGGCTCGGTCGACGGCGACAACGCCGCGGCGATGCGTTATACCGAAATCCGCATGGCGAAGATCGGCCACGAGCTGCTGGCCGACATCGACAAGGAAACGGTCGACTTCACGCCGAACTACGACGGCAGCGAAAACGAACCGGCCATCCTGCCCGCGCGCATCCCGAACCTGCTGATCAACGGCTCGTCCGGCATCGCGGTCGGCATGGCGACCAACATCCCGCCACACAACCTCAACGAAGTCGTCGACGCCTGTCAGCATCTGCTGAAAAATCCCGAGGCGACGATCGACGAGCTGATCGAGATCGTCCCCGCGCCCGATTTCCCGACCGCCGGCATCATCTACGGCGTGGCCGGCGTGCGCGACGGCTATCGCACCGGGCGCGGGCGCGTCGTGATGCGCGCGCTCACGCACTTCGAGGAAATCGACCGCGGCCAGCGCATGGCGATCATCGTCGACGAGCTGCCGTATCAGGTGAACAAGCGCTCGCTGCTCGAACGCATCGCCGAACTCGTCAACGAGAAGAAGCTCGAGGGCATTTCCGACATTCGCGACGAATCCGACAAGAGCGGCATGCGCGTCGTGATCGAGCTGAAGCGCGGCGAAGTGCCGGAAGTCGTACTGAACAATCTGTACAAGGCGACCCAGCTTCAGGACACCTTCGGCATGAACATGGTCGCGCTCGTCGACGGCCAGCCGAAGCTGCTGAATCTGAAGGAAATGCTGACGTGCTTCCTGTCGCATCGTCGGGAAGTGCTGACGCGGCGCACGGTCTACGAACTGCGCAAGGCGCGCGAACGGGGCCACGTGCTCGAAGGGCTGGCGGTCGCGCTCGCGAACATCGACGAGTTCATCGCGCTCATCAAGGCCGCGCCCACGCCGCCTATCGCCAAGCAGGAACTGATGTCGCGCGCGTGGGATTCGTCGCTCGTGCGCGAAATGCTGTCGCGCGCCGAATCGGAGAATGCGTCGGCGGGTGGTCGTGAAGCCTATCGTCCGGAGGGCCTGAACCCGTCGTTCGGCATGCAGGTCGACGGCCTGTACCGTCTGTCCGACACCCAGGCGCAGGAAATCCTGCAAATGCGTCTGCAGCGCCTGACCGGTCTCGAGCAGGACAAGATCATCGGCGAATACCGCGAGGTGATGGCGCAGATCGCCGACCTGCTGGACATTCTGGCTCGCCCGGAACGCATTTCGGCGATCATCGTCGGCGAACTCACTTCGATCAAGTCCGAATTCGGCGATGCCCGTCGCTCGAAGATCGAGCTGAACGCGACCGAGCTGAACACGGAAGACCTGATCACGCCGCAGGAAATGGTCGTGACGATGTCGCACGCGGGCTACGTGAAATCGCAGCCGTTGTCCGAGTATCGGGCCCAGAAACGCGGTGGTCGCGGCAAGCAGGCCACTTCCATGAAGGAAGACGACTGGATCGACACGCTGTTCATCGCCAATACGCACGACCACATCCTGTGCTTCTCGAACCGCGGCCGCGTGTACTGGGTCAAGGTCTACGAAGTGCCACAGGGCTCGCGCAATTCGCGCGGCCGGCCGATCGTCAATATGTTCCCGTTGCAGGAAGGCGAAAAGATCACGGTCGTGCTGCCGGTCAAGGAATTCTCGGCCGACAAGTTCGTGTTCATGGCGACCGCGTTAGGAACGGTAAAAAAGACGCCGCTCGAAGCATTCAGCCGGCCGCTGCGTAAGGGTATTATTGCGGTCGGTCTCGATGAGGGCGATTACCTGATCGGCGCCGCGATCACCGACGGTCAGCACGACGTGATGCTGTTCTCGGATTCGGGCAAGGCAGTGCGCTTCGACGAGAACGACGTTCGTCCGATGGGCCGCGAAGCGCGCGGCGTGCGCGGCATGCAGCTCGAGGACGGCCAGAACGTAATCGCGTTGCTGGTGGCCGGCGACGAGCAGCAGTCGGTGCTCACCGCAACCGAGAACGGCTTCGGCAAGCGCACGCCGATCACCGAGTACACGCGTCACGGCCGCGGCACGAAGGGCATGATCGCGATCCAGACCTCGGAGCGTAATGGCAAGGTGGTCGCCGCGACCCTGGTGGATCAGGAAGCGCAGATCATGCTGATTACCACGACGGGCGTGCTGATTCGCACGCGCGTGTCGGAAATCCGCGAAATGGGACGTGCAACGCAAGGTGTTACACTCATCAGCCTTGACGAAGGGACCAAGCTGTCTGGTCTGCAACAGGTTGCTGAGGCCGAGGGCGATTCGGAAAACGATTCCGACGGCTCCGCTGAAGGTGATAACGGCGGCGAGAGCGGCGGTGCGGCTTGATCCGTGCCAGCGGCTTTCAGTCTCAGTTAATACGTTGAAGCTACGCTGCGGGTCACCGCGTATCGGGCCGGTACGCTTTCCCGTGCGGCGTGCAGTTCAAGTTTATTTCTCTTAGGGAGTAATGATGCAAAAACGATTCAAACAACTGATGTTGCTGGCAGCCATCGTGCCGACCTTCGCCATGGCTCAAGCGCTGCAGAACCAGGCGCCCGCAGCTCCGGCTGCCGCAGCAGCACCGGTTGATCCGGCCAAGCAGGCTGCCATCAAGGACCTGCTCGACGCCATCGACGCGCAGAAGCTGGTTGGTGCAATCGGCAACAGCGCGCAGATGCAGGCCAAGCAGCTCGTGCCGGCAATCCTGTCGGACGCGCTGACCGAGAACAAGACGATGACGGACAAGCAGAAGCAGGCGGCCGTCCCGACGCTGCAGAAGAACGCAGTGCCGAAGCTGGTCGACGGCGCGGGCCAGGTGTTCGCGACCGACTCGTTCCGTCAGGACGCGATGCAGGCTCAGTACGACGCGTACGCGAAGTACTACAGCACGTCGGAAATCAAGGATTTGACCGCGTTCTACAAGAGCCCGACGGGCCGCAAGTTCATTCAGGTGCAAGATCAGGTTGGCCGCGACGTCGTGAACGGCCTGATGCAGAAATACATGCCGGAATCGATCAAGGCAACCCGTGACCAGGCGGACAAGGAAGTCGCATCGGTCAAGCCGGCTACCAAGTAATTTCCGCTCGCAGGCTGCGCTGAGTAGAGCCAGCCTGCCGTCGCGAACGCTGGGTCACCCGGCGTGGCGGGTTGGCGGCGACAATGCGATAATGGTCGTTTGCGCACTGGCGCAGACGGCCATTTTTCTTTTTCGGCGAGCCATTTCGCAGCACTTCTCGCCGATTTTCGCGCGACTCCGTTTTTTCGCGCCCGCTTCCAGGAAAACCCATGCGCGTCTTTAATTTCTCCGCCGGCCCGGCGGCCATGCCCGAAGAAGTGTTGCGTCAAGCAGCCGACGAGATGCTGAACTGGCACGGCAGCGGTATGAGCGTGATGGAAATGAGCCATCGCGGCAAGGAGTTCATGTCGATCCACGAGGAAGCGCTGACCGACCTGCGCGACTTGTTGCAGGTGCCGGCAAGCCACCGCATCCTGTTCCTGCAGGGCGGCGGGCTCGGCGAAAACGCGATCGTGCCGATGAATCTGCTCGGCTCGAAACCGCGCGCGGATTTCGTCATCACCGGCTCGTGGTCGCAAAAGTCATTCAAGGAAGCGCAGAAATACGGCAGCGTGCATCTGGCCGCGACCGGCAAGACGGCCGAGGGCTATACCCGCGCGCCGGCGCGCTCGGAATGGCAGCTCTCAGACGATCCGGCCTACGTGCACCTATGCACGAACGAGACCATCCACGGCGTTGAAACGTTCGAGATTCCCGACCTCGGCGACATTCCGCTCGTGGCCGATGCGTCGTCGCATATCCTCTCGCGCCCGATGGACATCGCCAAATACGGCGTGCTGTTCGGTGGCGCGCAGAAGAACATCGGCATGGCTGGGGTGACGGTCGTGATCGTGCGCGAGGACATGCTCGATCGCGCAATGCCGATCTGCCCGACGGCGTTTGAATGGAAGACCGTCGCGGAAAACAATTCGATGTACAACACGCCGCCCACCTATGCGATCTATATCGCTGGGCTCGTGTTCAAGTGGTTGAAGAAGCAGGGCGGCCTCGTGGCGATGGAGGCGCGCAACCTCGAAAAATCGAAGTTGCTGTACGACTCAATCGATTCGAGCAGCTTCTATCTGAACAAGGTCGAGCGTGGCTCGCGTTCGCGGATGAACGTACCGTTCTTCCTCGCCGACGAGTCGCGCAACGAAGATTTCCTGTCCGGCGCGAAAGCGCGGGGATTGGTGCAGCTAAAGGGCCACAAGTCCGTCGGCGGCATGCGGGCGTCGATTTATAACGCCGTCCCGCTCGAAGGCGTCAAAACGCTTGTCGAATACATGAAGGAATTCGAGCAGCGCAGCGCCTGAGTCACACTGACACGTAGGCGCGCGCATCTTTTCCAGCAGTTACCCGGCAGGGCCGTTTTCACGCATGGACGACGAACTCAATACACGACTCAAACCTCTGCGCGATCGTATCGACGCGCTCGACGCGCAGCTGATCGCGCTCCTGAATCAGCGCGCGTCGGTGGCGCTCGAAGTGGGTGAGGTCAAGAAGCATTTCGACGCGCCGGTGTTCCGGCCCGAGCGCGAGATGCAGGTGATCGCGCGCCTGCAGGAAATGAGCGCGGGGCCGCTCGCGGACGAACACATCAGCGCAATCTGGCGCGAGATCATGGCGGCGAGCCGCGCGCTCGAAAAGGCGCTCAAGGCTGCGTACCTCGGGCCGGTCGGCACCTATAGCGAACAGGCGATGCACGAGTA
Source organism: Paraburkholderia sp. (assembly GCA_036264535.1). Classification (GTDB taxonomy): domain Bacteria; phylum Pseudomonadota; class Gammaproteobacteria; order Burkholderiales; family Burkholderiaceae; genus Paraburkholderia. The sequence continues at coordinate 5,567 of DATAQT010000388.1, forward strand.
CTTCGGTCAGTCGATCGAAGGGCTGCCGTGCCCGTCGATAGACGAAGTGTTCCGCTCAGTCGAGGCCGGCGCCGCCGACTACGGCGTCGTGCCGGTCGAGAACTCGACCGAAGGCGCGGTGTCGCGCACGCTGGATCTGCTGCTGCAAACGCAGCTGACCATCGGCGGCGAACTCGCGCTGCCGATCCATCACAACCTGCTCACGCAGAACGGGCTCGCCGGCGTCACGCGCGTGTGCGCGCATGCGCAGGCGCTCGCGCAGTGCCAGCGCTGGCTGTCGACCAACGCGCCGCATCTCGAGCGCCAGGCGGTGTCGAGCAATGCGGAAGCCGCGCGAATGGCGGCCGAAGATCCGAGCGTTGCGGCCATCGCGGGCGATCGCGCCGCGATCCACTACGGCTTGCAGGTTACCAACGCGCTGATCCAGGACGATCCACACAACCGCACACGTTTCGTGATGATCGGCAAACAGCCGACCGGTCCGAGCGGCTACGACCAGACCTCGCTGATCGTGTCGGTCGCGAACGAACCGGGTGCGATGGTCAAGCTGCTTGAGCCGCTCGCGCGCCACGGCGTGTCGATGACGCGTTTCGAATCGCGTCCGGCGCGCGTCGGCACGTGGGAGTACTACTTCTATATCGACGTCGAAGGCCATCGCGATGATCCGGCCGTGGCCGCCGCGCTCGCCGGACTCGGCGAGAAGGCCGCGTTCCTGAAGATACTCGGCTCGTATCCGCGCGCCCGCTAAGGGCTGCTAGCGGAGTCCGGGCAGCGTCGCGTGCTGCCCGAACGCATATCTCAGCATCCATTGTCGTTCGGAGATTTTTCATGACAGCGTCTTTCGGCCCTTCCTATGTGCGTGCGATCGCGCCGTACATCGCCGGCAAGCCGATTTCGGAAGTGGCTCGCGAGTTCGGTCTCGACGAGGCGAGCATCGTGAAGCTGGCATCGAACGAGAATCCGCTCGGCATGCCGCAGTCGGCGCAGCGTGCGATGGCGCAGGCGATCGCCGATCTCGGCCGCTATCCGGACTCGAACGGCTTCGAGCTGAAGGCGGCACTCGCCTCGCGCTTCGACGTGCCGGCCGAGTGGATCACGCTCGGCAATGGCAGTAACGACATCCTCGAACTCGCAGCGCATGCGTTCGTCGAGAAGGACCAGGCGATCGTGTTCTCGCAGTATTCGTTCGCGGTCTATGCACTCGCGACGCAGGGCGTCGGCGCGCGCGCGATCGTCGTGCCGGCCGTGCGCTATGGTCACGATCTCGACGCGATGCTCGCCGCGATCGACGGCGATACCCGTCTCGTGTTCGTCGCGAATCCGAACAATCCGACCGGCACGTTCGTCGACGGTCCCACGCTCGGGGCTTTTCTCGACAAGGTGCCGCGCCAGGTCGTCGTCGTGCTCGACGAGGCGTACACCGAGTACCTGTCGGCGGACAAGCGCTACGACTCGATTGACTGGGTGCGCCGCTATCCGAACCTGCTGGTGTCGCGCACGTTCTCGAAGGCGTTCGGCCTCGCGGGCCTGCGCATCGGTTTCGCGATCGCGCAGCCCGGCTTGACCGATCTGCTGAACCGCCTGCGTCAGCCGTTCAACGTGAATACGCTCGCGCAAGCCGCGGCGATCTCGGCGCTCAACGACAGCGCGTTTCTGGAGAAGAGCGCAGCGCTGAACGCGCAGGGCTACAGGCTTCTGACCGAGGCGTTCGACAAGCTCGGCCTCGAATACGTGCCGTCAGAAGGCAACTTCGTGCTGGTGCGCGTCGGCAGCGACGACAAAGCCGGTGCCCGTGTGAACCTCGCGCTCCTCAAGCAGGCGGTGATCGTACGACCGGTCGACAACTACGGCTTGCCGCAGTGGCTGCGCATCACGATCGGCCTGCCGGAGGAAAACGAAGCGTTCCTCGCGGCGCTCGAAAAGACGCTTGCCGAGCCTGCCGCAGCGTAAGGATTGATTCTTGACCCCCGCGCGTCCGGCCGGCAGGAGCGGCGCGCTTATTGTGTGACCGACGTGGCCGCCTTTTCTTTTAACAAGCTGGTGATTTTCGGTGTCGGCCTGATCGGCGGATCGCTCGCGCGCGCGTTGCGTGAGCGCGGCGAGGCCGAGGGGGCGCGCACGGTGATCGGCGTGGGACGGACATCCGCGTCGAGCGAGCGCGCATTGGCGCTGGATGTGATCGACGCCGCCGCGGCGCTCACCGACGACTCCGCGCTGCGCGACGCGCTCGCGGGCGCGGACTTCGTGTTGCTCGCGGCGCCGGTCGCGCAGACGCTGCCGTTGCTCGAACGCATCGCGCCCTATCTCGACGCGAACACGATCGTCACCGATGCGGGCAGCACCAAGTCCGACGTGGTCGCGGCCGCGCGCCAGGCGCTCGGCGCCCGGATCGGTCAGTTCGTGCCTGGCCATCCGATCGCGGGCCGCGAGTCGAGCGGCGTCGATGCCGCATTGCCCGATCTGTACGTGAACCGCAACGTCGTGCTGTGCCCGCTGCCGGAGAACAAGCCTGAAGCGGTCGAGCGCGTCGCGGCAATGTGGCGCGCCACCGGCGCGCTCGTGCGGGACATGACGCCGCAGCAGCACGACCGCGTGTTCGCGTCGGTCAGTCATTTGCCGCATGTGTTGTCGTTCGCGCTCGTCGAGCAGATCCTCAGTTCACCCGACGCCGCCTTGAAGTTCTCGTTCGCGGCGGGCGGCTTTCGCGACTTCACGCGCATCGCCGCGTCGAGTCCGGAGATGTGGCGCGACGTCTGCGTCGCCAATCGTGCGGCGCTGCTCGACGAACTCGACGCGTACAGCGCGGTGCTCGCGCGCCTGCGCACGGCGATCGAAGCCGGCGACGGCGCCGCGCTCGAAGCCGTGTTCGCCCGCTCGCGGGTCGCGCGCAGTCAGTGGCAGGAGCAGCGCGCGGCTGGCGTGACCGGCAGCGACGCGTCGAAATAACCGGAAAACTGGACCATCATGGAATTCCTCGATCTCGGACCTTTTTCCCGTGCGTCCGGCACGGTTCGTCTGCCTGGTTCGAAGAGCATCTCGAACCGCGTGTTGCTGCTTGCCGCGCTCGCCGAAGGCGACACGACGATCACGAACCTGCTCGATTCGGACGACACCCGCGTGATGCTTGACGCGCTGGAAAAGCTCGGCGTGCGTCTGAAGCGCGACGGCGATACCTGTGTCGTGACCGGCACGCGCGGCGCGTTCACCGCGCGCACGGCCGATCTGTTCCTCGGCAACGCGGGCACGGCGGTGCGGCCGCTGACCGCCGCGCTTGCCGTGAACGGCGGCGACTACCGGATCCACGGCGTGCCGCGTATGCACGAGCGGCCGATCGGCGATCTCGTCGACGGCCTGCGCCAGATTGGCGCGAAGATCGACTATGAGCAGAACGAAGGCTATCCGCCGCTGCGCATCCGCCCCGCGCAGATCGCGGCCGATGCGCCGATCCGCGTGCGCGGCGACGTGTCGAGCCAGTTCCTGACTTCGCTGCTGATGACGCTGCCGCTACTGCGCACCGCGAGCGGCGTCACCACCGTGCAGGTCGACGGCGAGCTGATTTCGAAGCCGTACATCGAGATCACGATCAAATTGATGGAGCGCTTCGGCATCAAGGTCGAGCGTCACGGCTGGCACCAGTTCGTCGTGCCGGCGGGTCAGCGCTACCAGTCGCCGGGCACGATCATGGTCGAGGGCGATGCGTCGTCGGCGTCGTATTTCCTCGCTGCGGGCGCGCTCGGCGGCGGGCCCCTGAGAGTGGAAGGCGTGGGTCGCGCGAGCATCCAGGGCGACGTCGGCTTTGCCGATGCGCTCATCAAGATGGGCGCCAACCTGCAAATGGGCGACGACTGGATCGAAGTGCGTGGGGTTGGCAACGACCACGGCAAGCTCGATCCGATCGATATGGACTTCAACCTGATTCCTGACGCCGCCATGACGATCGCCGTCGCCGCGTTGTTCGCGGACGGCACGAGCACGCTGCGCAACATTGCGAGCTGGCGGGTCAAGGAAACCGACCGGATCGCCGCGATGGCGACCGAGCTGCGCAAGGTCGGCGCGAAGGTGCAGGAGGGCGAGGATTTTCTCGTCGTCACGCCACCGGAAAAGCTGATCCCGAATGCCGCGATCGACACCTACGACGATCACCGCATGGCGATGTGCTTCTCGCTCGTGAGCTTGGGGGGCGTACCGATCCGCATCAACGACCCGAAGTGCGTCGGCAAGACGTTCCCCGATTATTTCGAGCGCTTCACCGCGCTCGCGCAACCCTGATTCAACCCAGATTCGCGTGCGAATCGCCTGAAGTGCGACTTTTTCGATGAAACCGACCCGTCCCTTTCACCAGACGCCCGTCATTACGATCGACGGCCCCAGTGCCTCCGGCAAAGGCACCGTGGCCGCGATGGTGGCGGCCAACCTCGGCTTTCACCTGCTCGACAGCGGCGCGCTGTACCGCCTCGCCGCGCTCGCGAGCCTGCGTTATGGCATTGCCGCGGACGACATCGACGCACTTGTCAAATTGATCGACGACCTCCATATCACGTTCCGCGAGGGGCTTGCGCAGCTCGACGGCGTCGATGTGTCGACCGATATTCGGGCCGAGGAGGTGGGCAGCCGGGCCTCGGCGATCGCCGTCCACGCGCCCGTGCGAGCCGCCTTGGTGGCGCGCCAGCGGGCGTTTCGCAAGGAGCCGGGGCTCGTCGCCGACGGCCGCGACATGGGCACGGTGATCTTCCAGGATGCCGCGTTGAAGGTGTTCATGACCGCGAGCGTCGAGGCGCGCGCGACGCGCCGGCATAAGCAATTGATCCAAAAAGGATTTTCTGCTAGTATAGATGACTTGCTCCGGGATTTGCGTGAGCGCGACGAGCGTGACAGTCAGCGCGCGGCCGCGCCGCTCAAGCCCGCGGCGGATGCAAAGCTGCTCGATACCTCGGCCTTGTCGGTTGACCAGGCGGTCGAGCAGGTGGTGCAATGGTATGAAGCGCTGGTCCCGCAAGCGTAACTGAACACGGTAACGCAGCAGCGGCCAGAGAGCGGCAGTTCCGTTGCTGGTAGGTGCTTCGCGATGGTCGCGAAGCGTTGTTTTTTAACCCTTTAACCCCGCGTGGCATTCGCGTCCATGCCGAAGTTGCTGACCATTCCGGTGAGCCAGGCGCTGCGAAAACCATGCAAACTCTGATTTTTATGTCCGACCTGCAAACCTCTACCCCGAATACCGAATCTTTTGCGGCTCTGTTCGAAGAGTCGCTGACCAAGCAGGACATGCGCGCTGGCGAAGTGATCTCCGCCGAAGTCGTGCGTGTCGACCACAACTTCGTGGTTGTGAACGCTGGTCTGAAGTCCGAAGCCTACATCCCGCTCGAAGAGTTCCTGAACGACGCGGGCGAGGTAGAAGTGCAGGCGGGCGACTTCGTTTCCGTCGCGATCGACGCGCTGGAAAACGGCTATGGCGACACCATCCTGTCGCGTGACAAGGCGAAGCGTCTGGCTTCGTGGCTGTCGCTGGAAAAGGCGCTGGACAACAACGAACTCGTGACCGGCACGATCACGGGCAAGGTCAAGGGCGGCATGACCGTGATGGTCAACGGCATCCGCGCGTTCCTGCCGGGTTCGCTGGTCGATACGCGTCCGGTCAAGGACACGACCCCGTACGAAGGCAAGACCCTCGAATTTCGCGTCATCAAGCTCGACCGCAAGCGTAACAACGTCGTGCTGTCGCGCCGCGCTGTCATCGAGGCAACGCAAGGCGAAGAGCGCGCGAAGCTGCTCGAAACGTTGAAGGAAGGCGCGATCGTCGAAGGCGTGGTCAAGAACATCACCGACTACGGCGCGTTCGTGGACCTCGGCGGTATCGACGGCCTGCTGCACATCACCGACATCGCATGGCGTCGTGTGCGTCACCCGAGCGAAGTTCTGTCGGTTGGCCAGGAAGTCACCGCGAAGATCCTCAAGTTCGACCAGGAAAAGAACCGCGTTTCGCTCGGTATCAAGCAACTGGGCGACGATCCGTGGGAAGGCATCTCGCGCCGTTACCCGTCGGGCACGCGTCTGTTCGGTAAGGTCACCAACATCACCGACTACGGCGCATTCGTCGAAGTGGAATCGGGCATCGAAGGCCTCGTCCACGTCTCGGAAATGGACTGGACCAACAAGAACGTTGCTCCGTCGAAGGTTGTCCAGTTGGGCGACGAAGTCGAAGTCATGGTTCTCGAAATCGACGAAGACCGCCGTCGTATCAGCCTCGGCATGAAGCAATGCAAGCCGAATCCGTGGGACGACTTCAGCCGCAACTTCAAGAAGGGCGACAAGATCAGCGGCGCCATCAAGTCGATCACCGACTTTGGCGTGTTCATCGGTCTGCCTGGCGGCATCGACGGTCTGGTTCACCTGTCGGATCTGTCGTGGAGCGAAACCGGCGAGGAAGCCGTTCGCAAGTACAAGAAGGGCGATGAAGTGGAAGCGATCGTTCTCGGCATCGACGTCGAGAAGGAACGTATTTCGCTGGGTATCAAGCAACTCGAAGGCGACCCGTTCAGCAACTACGTTGCAATGAACGACAAGGGTTCGATCGTCGACGGCGTGGTCAAGACCGTGGACGCAAAGGGTGCTGTGGTTCAGCTGTCGGGCGAAGTCGAGGGCTACCTGCGTGCTTCGGAAATCGCGCAAGACCGCGTGGAAGACGCTCGCAACGTGCTGAAGGAAGGCGACAAGGTCAACGCGATGATCATCAACATCGATCGCAAGTCGCGCGGCATCAACCTGTCGATCAAGGCGAAGGATTCGGCTGAGCAGCAAGAAGCCATCCGCGGCCTCGCTGCTTCGGATTCGAACGCAGCCGCTACCGGCACGACGAACCTCGGCGCGTTGTTGAAGGCCAAGCTCGACGGCCAGAACCAGTAAGCCTGAGAGGTCTGCTGCAGAATGACCAAATCGGAATTGGTCGCCCAGCTGGCTACACGATTTCCGCAGCTTGTTCTCAAAGATGCGGATTTCGCGGTGAAGACGATGCTTGATGCGATGTCGGAGGCGCTTGCCAATGGTCATCGCATCGAAATTCGTGGCTTCGGCAGCTTCGGCCTCAACCGCCGTCCCTCCCGCGTCGGACGCAATCCGAAGTCGGGCGAGAAGGTGCTGGTACCTGAGAAGTTCGTACCGCACTTTAAGCCGGGCAAGGAATTGCGCGAGCGGGTAGATCGTCGCGCGGGGGAGCCGCTGAAGGCCGAGGAGCCGGATGACGACCTTTAATGGCTCCGCTGTGCATCTTGCAGCGTGACATAGCTAGCGTCAGCGGCCAAAGCCAGTCGGCAAAAGACCAGGAAAAGCGCCTTCGGGCGCTTTTTTTTCGTCCATGCTTTGGGGGCATGCCGGCGTGGTCACTGCCTGTCGCGAATCGCCCCTAAGTGCCCCGTCCCGCCACCTGCTGCCCAGCCGCGAGGCCATCCATTACAATACGGGTCACTTCGGCGCGGGCAACAACGTGGCGCGACGCGTCATCAAGCCGGCGTCACCCGCAACTGCCGTCAAGAGATCTATTCATGAAATTTATCGTCTGGCTGATCCGTGTGCTGGTGTTCGTGCTGCTGCTGGTGCTGGCGCTCTCCAACACGCAACCCGCTACGCTGAATTTCCTCGCCGGCTACGTCTGGTCGGCGCCTCTGATTCTGATTGGCCTCGCGTTTTTCGTGGTCGGCTTGCTCGCGGGTCTCGTGTCGGCGATGCCGGCGGTCGTGCGTCTGCGCATGGAGAATGGCCGGCTCAGGCGCGAGCTGCGCGTAGCGCGCGAGACCCCTGCCGTCGTCGAGCAGCCGCCGTTGCCGCCGCTGATCTGAGCTGTCTTGCGCCGCGCGCTCTGAGCACGGCTTTTCATTTCCGCTTTCCCGCACATTTGCATTAATCGCATGGATCTAGACTTCTGGTGGCTGCTGGTCATACCCGTCGCGTTCGCGTTCGGCTGGATGGCGGCGCGCTACGACCTCAAGACGCTGCTGTCCGAAAGCGCCAACCTGCCGCGTTCGTATTTTCGCGGCCTGAACTTCCTGCTCAACGAGCAGCCCGACCAGGCGATCGACGCGTTCATCGAAGTCGTCAAGCTCGACCCTGAAACGGTCGAACTGCATTTCGCGCTCGGCAATCTGTTCCGCCGGCGTGGTGAAACGGACCGCGCGATCCGCGTGCATCAAAATCTGCTGAGCCGCGCGGACCTGCCGGTCAGCGAGCGCGACCACGCGCTGTATGAACTGGGCCAGGACTTCCTGAAGGCAGGTTTGCTCGACCGTGCCGAAGAAACCTTCCGCTCGCTGCAGGCCGGCGACTACGCACTAGGCGCTCAACGCGCGCTGCTGACGATCTACGAAATCGAGAAGGACTGGGTCAAGTCGATCGATACCGCACGCCATCTCGAAACGATGGGCGCACCGTCGCTCGACAAGGAAATCGCGCAGTTCCATTGCGAACTCGCGCAGGAAGCACTGCAGCAAAAAAGCCCGGACGAAGCGCGCCGTCAACTCAGTCTTGCGCTGAAGGCGAATCCGACCAACGTGCGCGCGACGATCCTTTTCGGCGATGTCGACGCGGCCGGCGCCGCGCCGGACGCAGCGATCGGGCAATGGCGCCGCGTCGAGGAGCAGAACCCTGCCTATCTGCCGCTCGTCGCCGAGAAGATCATGAAGGCGTACGAAGCGCTCGGCCGCGCGCAGGAGGGTGCCGATCTGCTGACCACGTGGGTCGACCGTCATCCAAGCAACGATCTGCTCGACGTCGCGTATGAGCACGTAGCGTCGCTGCGCGGTGCCGATGCCGCGCATGCGCTCGCGCGCTCGCAGATGCAGAAGTCGCCGAATCTGGCCGGCATGACGCGTCTGCTCGAAGCGCAGCAGGCCGTCGCCGAAGAGCCGCGGCGCAGCGAACTCGAGCTGATGCGCACGCTGATCCGCCAGCGCACCAAGAATCTGCCGCGCTATACGTGCCAGAATTGTGGCTTCAGGGCACGGCTTTTCTACTGGCAGTGCCCGGGTTGCAGCGGTTGGGAAACCTATGCGCCGCGCCGCGTCGAGCCGATTGCCGCGCCGAACTGATGCCGCACGGGTGGCGCTGGCCGCGTCGGTGTTCATCGCCACGCAACCGCCCGTGAATATCGCAACGAGTTTACTGCCGGCCTCATGAGCGGCATTCATCACCGGAACCATCTACCGGAAAGCGTATGAAAATCACCATTATCGGCACCGGCTATGTGGGCCTTGTCACCGGCGCGTGTCTCGCCGAAATCGGCAACGACGTCTTCTGTCTCGACGTCGATCAGCGCAAGATCGACATCCTCAACAAAGGCGGCGTGCCGATTCACGAGCCCGGCCTGCAGGAGATGATTGCCCGCACGCGCGCGGCTGGCCGCATCACGTTCTCGACCGATGTCGCGGCGAGCGTCGCACACGGCGACGTGCAGTTCATCGCGGTCGGTACGCCCCCCGACGAAGACGGCTCCGCCGATCTGCAATACGTGCTCGAGGCCGCGCGCAACATCGGTCGCACGACGAACGGCTTCAAGGTGATCGTCGACAAATCGACAGTGCCGGTCGGCACCGCGCAGCGCGTGCGCGCGGTGATCGACGAAGAACTCGCGAAGCGTGGACTCGCCGGCAGCGCGCAGCATCGCTTCTCGGTCGTGTCGAACCCCGAGTTCCTGAAGGAAGGCGCGGCCGTCGACGATTTCATGCGTCCGGACCGCATCGTGATCGGCATCGACGAAGACGAACCGGGCATGCGCGCGCGCGAAATGATGAAGCGTCTGTACGCGCCGTTCAACCGCAATCACGAACGCACGCTGTACATGGACGTGCGCTCGGCCGAATTCACGAAGTACGCGGCCAACGCGATGCTCGCCACGCGCATCTCGTTCATGAACGAGATGTCGAATCTCGCGGACAAGGTCGGCGCCGATATCGAAGCCGTGCGCCGCGGTATTGGCTCCGATCCGCGCATCGGCTATCACTTCCTGTATGCGGGCTGCGGCTATGGCGGCTCGTGCTTCCCAAAGGACGTGCAGGCGCTGATCCGCACCGCGAGCGAAAGCGGCCACAACCTGCGCATTCTCGAAGCGGTCGAGGAAGTGAACTACCAGCAGAAGGACGTGCTCGTGAACAAGATCGCCGCGAAGCTCGGCGAGGATCTGAGCGGCCGCACGTTCGCTGTGTGGGGTCTCGCGTTCAAGCCGAATACCGACGATATGCGCGAGGCGCCGAGCCGTCGCGTGATTGGCGAGTTGCTCGCGCGCGGCGCGAACGTGCGCGCGTACGATCCGGTCGCCGTGGCCGAGGCGCGTCGCGTGTTCGCGATGGATCTGCACGCGGCGCCCGAGCAGCTGGTGCGCCTGACGTTCACGAGCACCCAGGACGAAACGCTGACCGGCGCCGATGCGCTCGTGATCGTGACCGAATGGAAGGAGTTCAAGAGTCCTGATTTCGTGCATCTGAAATCGGTGCTGAAGACGCCGCTGATTTTCGACGGCCGCAATTTGTACGAACCGGACGCGATGACCGAACTCGGAATCGACTATCACGCCATTGGACGCCCCTATGCCCAACCCTCTGAACTTGCGGCCGATGCCTGAGGTCAAGCCGGCGGCGCCCACCGCCACGCCGGCGCAGAAGCTGACGGTCGTGCCGCGCGCGCAGCTCGGCGCGGCGCGCGTGCTGGTGGTCGGCGACGTCATGCTCGACCGCTACTGGTTCGGCGACGTGAACCGCATTTCACCGGAGGCGCCGGTGCCGGTCGTGCACGTGCAGCGCCAGGAAGACCGCCTCGGCGGCGCGGCGAACGTCGCGCGCAACGCGGTCGCGCTCGGCGCGCAGGCGGGTCTGCTGTGCGTGGTTGGTCATGACGAGCCCGGCGAGCGCATCGTGCAGTTGCTCGACGAAAGCGGCGTGACCCCGCATCTCGAACGTGACCCGGACTTGCTGACGACGATCAAGCTGCGCGTGCTGTCGCGGCAGCAGCAATTGCTGCGCGTCGACTTCGAGAACTCGCCGGCGCACGAAGTGCTGCTCGCCAGTCTCGCGCGTTTCGACGAGCTGCTGCCGTCGCACGACGTGATCCTGATGTCCGACTACGCGAAGGGCGGCCTGACGCACGTCACGCAGATGATCGCGAAGGCGCACGCCGCGGCCAAGCCGGTGCTCGTCGATCCGAAGGGCGACGACTGGGAGCGCTATCGCGGCGCGACGCTGATCACGCCGAATCGTGCCGAGCTGCGCGAGGTGGTCGGGCAGTGGAAGTCCGAGGAGGATCTGATCGCGCGCGTTACGAAGCTGCGCGCCGAACTGCAGTTCAAGGCGCTGCTGCTGACGCGCTCGGAAGAGGGCATGACGCTGTTCTCCGACGACGGCATCCTGCACGCCTCGGCCGTTGCACGCGAAGTGTATGATGTATCGGGCGCGGGCGACACCGTGATCGCGACGCTCGCCGCGATGCTCGGCGCCGGTCTTTCGCTCGTCGAAGCCGTCGGGCTCGCGAATCGCGCGGCCGGCATCGTAGTCGGCAAACTTGGCACCGCCACCGTCGACTACGACGAACTCTTTTCCTGATGCAGCCCGCGGGGCCCCGTCGTCCTGACGGACCGGCGGCCCCGCGCGGCGTTGACCGAACTAAGCTCACTACCGCAGGATCATCATGACCGTCATCGTCACCGGCGCGGCCGGTTTTATCGGCAGCAATCTCGTGAAGACGCTCAACGAGCGCGGCGAACAACGCATCATCGCCGTCGATAACCTCACGCGCGCGGACAAGTTCAGGAATCTGGTCGACTGCGAAATCGACGACTATCTCGACAAAACCGAATTCGTCGAGCGCTTCAGGCGCGGCGACTTCGGCAAAGTGCGCGCGATCTTCCACGAAGGCGCCTGCTCGGACACGATGGAAACCGACGGCCGCTACATGATGGACAACAACTACCGCTATAGCCGCGACGTGCTCGACGTCTGCCTCGCGCAGAACATCCAGTTCCTGTACGCGTCGTCGGCGGCGACGTATGGCGGCTCGAGCCGCTTCGTCGAGGAGCGCGAGGTCGAGCAGCCGCTGAACGTGTACGGCTATTCGAAGTTCCTGTTCGACCAGGTGATTCGTCGCGTGCTGCCGGGCGCGAAGAGCCAGATTGCGGGCTTCCGCTATTTCAACGTGTACGGGCCACGCGAAACGCACAAGGCGCGCATGGCGTCGGTCGCGTTTCACAACTTCAACGAGTTCCGCGCCGAGGGCAAGGTCAAGCTGTTCGGCGAGTACAACGGCTATGCGGCCGGCGAGCAGACGCGCGATTTCATCTCGGTCGAAGACGTCGTCAAGGTCAATCTGTTCTTCTTCGATCATCCGGAGAAGTCGGGCATTTTCAATCTCGGCACCGGCCGCGCGCAGCCGTTCAACGACATCGCGAGCACCGTGGTCAACACGCTGCGCGCGCTGAGCAACGAGCCGGCGCTGTCGCTCGCGGATCAGGTGCAGCGCGGGCTGATCGAATACATCCCGTTCCCCGACGCGCTGCGCGGCAAGTACCAGTGCTTCACGCAGGCCGATCAGTCGAAGCTGCGCGCGGCCGGCTACGACGCGCCGTTTCTGAGCGTGCAGGAAGGTGTGGATCGTTACGTGCGTTGGCTGTTCGGCCAGGTGTAATTAGTACGGCATCCTCTTTAAACTGGAATCTCCTGGCCGGTGATGGTCGCCGGCCAGTGGCAACAGGGAGATTCCAATATGTTTCGAAAAGTACTGGTTACCGCGGCGATGCTCGCCGCTTTCGGCCACGCGTATGCGGCGGTCGACGTCAACACGGCTAACGAAGACGCGCTGCGCGGCATCAAGGGCATCGGTGCGGCAAAAGCCAAGGCGATTCTCGACGAACGCAACGCGCACGGCCCGTTCAAGGACGTGGCCGATCTCGGTAAGCGCGTCAAGGGCATGGGCGGACATACCATCGAGCGCCTGCAGGCGGAGGGTCTCGCTGTCGGACCGGCTGGCGCGGCTGCTAGCACGCAGGTTGCGGCAGCTGCATCGAACAAGGAGCCGGCCGCTACGGCCGCTCCCGCCGCCGCGCAGAAGAGCGCTCCCACCGTGGCGGTGAAGAAATAAACAATCGCGGGCCTTGCGCGTGGCATGCCAACAAGGGGCTTGCGGCGCGCGGGGTTCGCGTACGTTGCGTTGCTTCGATTGGTGCACACGATTTCCCGCGGCTCGCCGCCGCGGGCTTTTTGCATAGCAACCCGCATGCATCCATGCGGGCATTAGGGCTGCAGGGCAGCGTCGCACATCGTGGTTTAGAATCGATGGATTGAAGACACTCTTTCGCGCAGCGATCGCTAGACCCGATATGACATACAAAACGATTGAAGACACCATCGGCAATACGCCGCTCGTGCAGCTCGTCCGGCTTCCCGACGACGAGATCCGCAGCCGCAACAACGTGGTCCTGGCCAAGCTCGAGGGCAACAATCCGGCGGGCTCGGTGAAGGACCGTCCGGCGTTGTCGATGATCAGGAAGGCGGAAGCGCGCGGGCGTATCAAGCCGGGCGACACGCTGATCGAATCGACGAGCGGCAACACCGGCATCGCGCTCGCGATGGCCGCCGCGATCCGCGGCTACAAGATGGTGCTGATCATGCCGGAAGATTTGTCGGTCGAGCGCCGTCAGAGCATGGCCGCCTACGGCGCGCAGATCGTCCTGACACCGGTCAAGGGCGGCATGGAGTACGCGCGCGATCTGGCCGAGCAGATGCAACGCGAAGGCAAGGGCATCATCCTCGATCAGTTCGCGAACCCGGACAATCCGGCCTCGCATATCGAAGGCACGGGCCCGGAAATCTGGCGCGACACCGAAGGGCGCATCACCCACTTCGTGTCGTCGATGGGCACGACCGGCACGATCATGGGCGTGTCCACGTATCTGAAAACGCAGAACCAGCAGATCGAAATCATCGGCGCGCAGCCGGAAGAGGGCTCGCGTATTCCGGGCATTCGCAAATGGCCGGAAGCGTATCTGCCGAAGATTTTCGATCGCAGCCGCGTCGACCGCGTGGAGAACGTCAGTCAAGCCGCGGCCGAGGCGATGGCGCGCCGCATGGCCTCGGTCGAAGGCATCTTCGCGGGCATTTCGTCGGGCGGCGCGTGTGAAGTCGCCTTGCGCATCGCGCGTCAGGTCGAGAACGCGACGATCGTATTCGTCGTCTGCGATCGCGGCGACCGTTATCTGTCCACGGGGGTGTTTCCCGCGTAAGCGGTTCGCCGGGCGCCTTCGCAGGCGCGCGAATCAAAAGAAAAGCGCCGGTCGAGCCGGCGCTTTTTTACTTCGTTCAACGCGAGCCGCGCAAAGCGACTCGCGGTGTGATTCACTGCGAATCAGAGTTCGACTGATCCGCCTGACCTTGCGACGCGCTGCCGTTGTTGGCCGCCTTTGCGGCATTCGCGGCATCGATCGCTTCCATCTGCGCCTTGACCTTCTGACCGAGCTGATACACCGCGAGCGCGTAGAAGAAGCTGCGGTTGTAGCGCGTGAGCACATAGAAATTCTTCAGGCCGAGCACGAACTCGGTGCCACGTCCCGGCGACGGCAGATCGACCACCGTGACAGGCGTGCCCGCTTCGGCAGCAATGTCGACGTTCGGCTCGTTCAGCGCGAGCCCGGCGCGCAGCAACTGGTCGAGTGGCCAGTGCGGCTCCGGCTGACCATTGGCTGCCGCTTGCGCGACACCAAGGCTGCCGGCGTCGGAGCCGATGCGCCACACGACCGGCCGGCCGCTTTCCCAGCCGTTCTGCCGCAGATAATTCGCGACGCTGCCGATCGCGTCGGCGTCGCTCGTGCGCAGATCGATGCGTTTGTTGCCTTCGTAGTCGACCGCGTATTGCACGATGCTGCTCGGCAGGAACTGCGGAATGCCGATCGCGCCGGTGTACGAGCCGAGCACGGAGGTCGGATCGATCTGCGCGTCGCGCGTCCACACCAGGTAGTCTTCGAGATTCTTGCGGAAGGTGGCCTGGCGATCGGCGCGATTCGCGGTGTTCGGATAATCGAAGCTCAGCGTGGTCAGCGCATCGAGCACGCGGAAGTTGCCCATGTAGCGGCCGTAGATCGTCTCGACGCCGATGATGCCGACGATCATCTCCGGCGGCACACCGAACTCCTGATACGCGCGCTGCAGCGTGGCCCGGTTTTCACGCCAGAACTGCACGCCGGCATTGATGCGCACCGGGTCCAGAAAGCGCGCCTGATACGAGCGCCAGTTCTTGATCGATGGCGTCGGTGACGGCGTAACGAGCTTCACCGCGGTCGCCGAGTAGCTGACACCGGCGAACAACGCGTGCAGCGACGCTTCGTCGAAATCGTAGCGCGCGACCATCTCGTTGATGAACGCATCGACGTTCGCGTTGTTCGCGTAGCGCTGCGGAATGATCTCTTCCTCGAACGTCTGCCCTTGCGGCACCGGCTGCTGCGGCTGGCTTTGCGCGACCAGCACCGGCGCTTTCTTCGTGGCGCTTTGCGCGCTCGCGGGACTGGCTGCGATGAACATGCACGATGCGACGCTCAGTGAGGCGGCGAGGGTGCCGAGGCGAAGCCGGTTGCGTGGGGATCGTGCGGACAGAGCAAGCTTGACGGTCATGGTGAGCAGTGAGCGCGATGCGTGAAAGACTGGAAGCAGTCGGAAAGCGGCAGGAACGAAACGGCGAGTAACGGGTCGGGGGAGTATACCCGACGGCTTCCGCAAAACCATGCCGAATGAGCGACAGCGGCATCGTGTGGTAACTTGACGAATGTTGGCGCGCCGGGGCGCGCGCCGCTCGACGGAGACACGCCGCGCGCGCAATCCATGCGCCGCGCCGTAGAAGAGACGCACAACACGAACTATGGCAACAGGCTTCTATTCCCACCCCGACTGTCTGCTGCACGACATGGGACAGTGGCATCCCGAGTGTCCCGCGCGCCTGCAGGCGATCGAGGATCAACTGATCGCGAGCCGCATCGACGCGCTGATCGAGCGCGAGTCGCCGCCCCTCGCCGACGAGTCCGCGCTGCTGCGCGTGCATACGCAGGCGCATGTCGACTACATCCGTGGCCGCGCGCCCGTCGAGGGCGTCGCCGAAATCGATCCGGACACGACGATGAACCCGCACACGTGGCAGGCTGCGTTGCGCGCGGCGGGCGCGGCGGTCGCCGCCACCGACGCGGTGATCGAAGGCCGTTACGACAACGCGTTCTGCAGCGTGCGTCCGCCCGGTCACCACGCCGAGCCGGCGCGCGCGATGGGCTTCTGCTTCTTCAACAACGTCGCGATCGCCGCGCGCCACGCGCTCGAAGTGCATGGCCTCGCGCGCGTCGCGATCATCGACTTCGACGTGCATCACGGCAACGGCACCGAGGCCGCGTTCTCGGGCGACCCGCGCGTGCTGATGTGCAGCATCTT
>DATAQT010000408.1:0-6957 GCA_036264535.1 Paraburkholderia sp.
GCGAGTAGCCGGGCGAATTCGCGGAACACCTGCGTGTAGACGTGCTGCGCGAAAGTGAACGTCAGCTGCGTCGTCACGCCGGGATAGTTCTCGACGATGTTGGAGTTGTCCCACAGCTGGAATTCGCCTGCCTGTGTCGGGACCGGTGCGACCGGTGTGGTCACCGGGCGCGCCTGCAGGATCCACAGCTGGTTCTCCGCGATACACCATTCGATATCGAGCGGCTCGCCGAACGCGCTTTCGAGCGTGCAGGCCGTCGCGACGACGTGCTTGATCTCGTCGTCGGAAAGAGCCGTTGTATCGCGCAGCGCGGCCGGCACCTCACTGATGTGGCGGCCGTCATGCCGCTCGAGTTTTTCGCCGATCACCACCTGCTTATGCTGTCCGGTGTGGCGGTCCACCGTGATCGTGTCAGCGTCGACCGCGCCCGACACGAGTCCCTCGCCGAGCCCGTAGACGGCGCTCAACACGAGCTCGTCGCGCTTGCCGTTCGCCGGGTTGAGCGTGAACACGACGCCGCTCGTGTCCGCCTGAACGAGGCGTTGCAGGATCACGGCCATGCCGGCGCCGGCGATATCGAGTCCGTGCTGATGCCGGTAGCGCAGCGAGCGCTCGGAATACGCGGAAGCCCAGCACCGGCGCACATGCTCCAACGTCGAGTCGAGGCCGCGTACGTCGAGGAAGGTGTCGAACTGGCCTGCGAACGAGAAGCTCGCGCTGTCTTCTTCGACGCCGGACGAGCGCACCGCGAGCGGCCCGTCTCCGACGGCGTCGTACGCGCGTGCGATGTCGGCGCGCAACGCGGCGCTCATGTCGCACGTCAGCACGGCCTCGCGGATCGTGCTCGCGATGGCGGCGGCGTTCGCAGGCCTGAAGTCGCGCAGCAGCGCGGCGATGGTTCGATCGAGACCGCCGTCGCGGCGGAACTCCGCAAAGCAGTCGGTGCCGAGAATCGCCCAGCGCGGCACCGCTACGCCGAGGTTCGCCAGCCGATGGAGCGATCTGCCCTTGTTGCCGGCGAGCCGCTCGATGGTATCGGCCGGACTCGCCGCGCTGAGGATCACGCGTGGCGATGCCGACGGGGCGGCGCCGCCGCTCGCGGCGTGGACCTCGTAGGGTGCGCCGCTTCCGGCCGTTTCGGATTCGCCGCGTGCGGGCGTCATGGTGTCGATACGCATTGGGGTTCCCGTTACTCAGGTGCTCGACGAAGCGAGCAGATCTCTGGCTTCTTCGGCGGTGCCGCGTCCGCCGTGGGCGGTCTGCGGGAAGCGCGCGTGCAGATGCGCGCCGAGGTTGATCCAGTCGTAGGCGGCGTGGATCGTGCCGCGCCAACCCGACGCCGTATCGAAGCTCGCCGGAAATTGCGCATCGCCGCCGAGGTTGCGCAGACGCTGCGCGAGCTCGTCGGCCAGCGCGACGTAACGCTTCGCATCGCGCGCCGATCCGATCGAACACTGTTCGAGCTCGCGGATGCCGTCGACGAGCGCCGCATCGAGAGGCAGCAGCCGGATCGCGTCGAGCGTCGCTTCTTCCATCGTCGACTGCGGCGTCACGCCGTGCGCGCTGAGCGTGACCATGCAGGCGGTCTGCATCATCCGTTGCAGCGCGTACTCGAGCACCTTCCATTGGCCGCGCTGGAGTGCGCCCTGGGCGTCCTCGCGCGCGTTCTCGAGACCGATGTTGGCCCAGATCATCTCGAGGCCTGCTTCGGCGAAGCGGCCGGCGGGCATCGGCAGCAACTGGGCACCGCACTCGCGGCCGGCCGCGAGGCGCGCGCCGTCGATCGAGATCAAGGGCGCACGGGACACCGGCGTCGAAGTCGCCTGCTGACGTGCATGAATTTCTCCGCCGCCCTTCCAGCGCAGGCTGACGAGGCCCAGCCGGCTGAAGTCGGCGATCAGCGCGCGGCGCCGGCTGGCCGCCTGCGCGTCGCCACGGCCGGCGAGGGCCGTGCACGGCGTGTCGAAGGTGATCGCACGCCAGGCCTGGGCCGCGTCGTCGTCGAGCGCAAAGACGTCGCTGCCTCGCAGCACATGAACCCGTTCGCCGATCTGCCAGGTCGTCGTGTCTTTGCCGGGGCCGATCAGCACGTTGTCGGCCGCGAGGCTCACACCGCTGACGCCGAACTCGCGAATCAGCGCGACTCCCGCCGCGAGCAACGCGCTTGCAGCGCCATGCTCGCGCGGTGCGTGCAGCAGGTTCCAGAGACGGCCGGCGCGGTCCGCGTCGACGGCCGCGCGTTCGAGCTGCAGCGACAGCCATTTCGGGCTCATGTAGCACTCGCCGAGGCGCGCCACGTGACTCTTGGCCGCGTGAAACGCGGCGGTCCTGATCCAGGCGCGCGCGTAGTCGGGCTCGCCGAGCGCGAACATCGCCACCGCATAGCGGCCGGTCTGGCGCGCGAAATCCTCGAACCACAACGCCACCGCCTCGCAGAGCGCCTCGCGGCCGAGTCCGGCTTGCAGCGTCTCGATCAACGCCGGGTTGTCGATCGGCAGCGCACCGATGAAGCGTTGGCAACGCTCGAGCAGATTCCACGACAGGCGCGCGACCGCGCGACGGCCTTTGCCGAGTGCTTCACGGACCTGCGCGAGTTCGCGGCGCAGGCGCGCCGGGCTCAGCAACCTGACTTCGACGCGGCGGCCTTCAATGAACAGGATGTACGGCATCGTGGCCGGCTCGATCCCGCTATCGACGATCGCGACGAAGTCGACGTCGGAGCGCTCGTTACCGAAGCCTTCGGCGATCGAGCCTTCGAGAAAGACGGCGCTTGGTGCCCGCTGTTCGAACTGGGCGCCGAGCGCGGCGCGCGATTTTTGCCAGAGATCGGCGAGCATCGGATCAGACATCAACATGCTTAGGCTCCCTGAGGGTCAAGCCGTGCGCGGCACGAAGTAGCCCGCCGCGATCCCGTAACGAAAGATCCTGCGCAGCAGCGTTTTGCCCGTCGCGCGAGGCAGGGCGGGCAGGATGGCGGCGGTCGCGTCTCGCGCGAAGCGCACCTGGCGCGTCAGGTACGACTCGTAGAGTTTCACGACCTCGTCGTAGTAACGCCGCTCGAGCGGTTTCATCGCGGCGGCGTCGAAGACATGCCGCGGCACATAGCGAGGCACGTGAAACGATGGAAACTCCGCGCAGACGTCGTTGATTTCGCGCAGCGTCGTGGGCGAACCCGAGGTCAGATGCAGCGTCCGTCCGCGCACGAGCGGAAACTTCGCCAGCGCCTCGACGACGCAATCCGCGACCCAGTCGATCGGCACGATGTTCAGCGTCGCGCCGTAGTCGCCGGGCATCGTGCGCACGAGTCCGGCAGCCGTCAGACGCACAACCGTGTAGAGCGTGTCGAACTTGCGGATCACGCCGGTCGTCGAGTCGCCAACGATGATCGACGGGCGCAGCACCGCCGCTGGCAGACCGGCGCGCATCGCCGCGCGCACCGTCTGTTCCGCGCGGTACTTGCTCTGCTCATACGGGTTGCCCAGACGCTGGCCGAGTTCGAGATCGTCCTCGCTGAACACGCCGGGGCGCTCGCCGCAGACATAGGCGGTGCTCACATAGAGGAGCGGAATCGGTGCGTCGCCGCTACGCTGGGCGAATTCGACGATCCGCTCGGTGCCGCGAAAGTTGATCGCGTCGTAGACCTCGGGCTTGCGCCCGAAGCTGGTTAGCGCGGCACAGTGGACGATCGCAAGCGTCCCCGCGCGCAGTGCATCGTAGGTGTTGCGATCGAGCCCAAGGTGGGCTTCGGCAACATCGCCTCGCACACAGGCGAAGGTTCCGGCGGCAGGCGTGCGACCGTGGTACGGCGTGGCCGCGAGCGGCGTGCCGTCGTTGCGGACCACCGGTCCCTCGGAGCGCAGAAAGGCGACGACCGGATACCCCATTGCCGTCAGCCGGGCGATCACTTCGGCGCCCAGCAGACCTCGCGCGCCGGTGACGAGAACGTGCTTATTCATCGTGGGTGGCCATCCAGGTTGGCGTGTCATTTGAGGAGAAGCTCGGCGAGCAGTCCGAATTCGACGGCGAGTACGAAGCGGGTGCCAGCCCAGCGTGGCCGGCCCGGCCTGCTCGCGGCGCCCGGCCAGCGCGCGTTGAGCCAGACGAGCCACACGAGTGGCAGCGCCGCGGCATAGATCGAGTTCGTTTGCGATAGATCGGCCAGGCGCGAGAGCGACACGTTGATGCCGAGCGCGAGAATCAGGAAGACATTCAACGCGACCCGGATTCCGCGCGCGGAGAGCTGATAGGGCTGCGGGGCGGTGGTGCCGACCTTGCGCGAGAACTTCCAGAACTCGTAGCCGGTCCACATCGACCCCGCTACGCACATGACCACGAAGAAGCTAAGTTCACGGCCAGCCATGTCGCGCCAGAAGAAATAGCCATAAGTGAAGATGCCGAATGGCGCACCCTCGAAAGCGGGTAAGCAGAGCAACGGGCGGGTCGCAATCAGACGCCTGATCACGAACGGCGCCGCGAAGGCGAGTGCGGTGGCCGCAGCGGCGGCCGTCCACGCGTGCCTCATTCCGGTGTTCAGCGCGACCAGCAGGATCGCGCATGCCGCAAGGCTGGCGACGAGGCGTGCGCGTAGTGCCGCGCGTCGCGCCGCCAGCGCATGCCCGGCGGGATAGTCGCGTTCGAGGTCGTCGAGGTCGTCGATCAGGCGTAGCTGGACGAACAGCACGAAGAACGACGCAAGGCCGGCAAGTACACGCCAGCCCGGTTCGAGGGCGACGCCGGCTATGCGTCCGTACAGCAGAAGCGAGCAGACGAACGCGCCGGCGATCGGCAGCGCCTCGGACGCGAGCGGCAGGCGGCCGAGCGTGTTGCCGAAAGCGGCTGCCGCGGCGGCAAGCCGGCCACGCCTGGCATGCGAGGTGGCCAGCGAAAGGCGCGGGCTCATGTGCGCATCCCCTCGTCGGCGGCTACCGGGCCTGCGGCGTGCCGGATGCACAGGTCCACCAGCGATCCCACCGTGAAATACGCTTCGTCGCGTCCTTCGTTCAGCGCTTCCAGCGGCAGGCGTTCGATGCCGAATGCCTGCTCGAGTGCGACCACCGCTTCGACGAGCGACAGCGAGTCGAGGCCAAGATCGGCGATGAGCGAACTCTCGAGGCGAATCTCGGCATCGAAGTCGCGCTGATGCTCGCGGCAGACGCTTAGAAGCTGCGTGCGTACGACTTCGAATACGGTGTGTCGCGTCGACGCATTGTTCGGTGTGCTGGCCATGTTGGGATCCTTTCTGTTCACGCGATGCTCGACGCGGCGTAGCGCCACGGCAGCGTCTGGCCGCCGGCCAGGATGCCCTGTGGATGGGCGAGCGCGAGCGGCTCGATCGCCAGCTCGGCGCGCACGGCTTCGAGTGGCCGCTGCAAGGCTTCTTCCCAGGGGTAGGAAAGGGGAATGCGCGCGTGCTTGCCACGCAGCCACGCGCGGCGCAGAAAACGATGGACCCAGAAGTTCGGCCACCACGGCGCAGTCAGAGCGGTGCCGAGCAGACCCACGATGCGCGCACGCATCGGCTCGAGGCCGCAGTCGAACGCGAGAAGCGAGGTCTCGCCGGCCCAGTCCTGTCCATAGCCCGTCAGCACGTGCAGCAGGTCATGAATGCAGCCGCTGCGCTCGATGAACCACTGACGGTCCGGGCCGGGCAGGATTTCTTCGAGGCCCGCGGCTAGCCGGCTCGCCTGGAGCAGACCATCGGCGTTGTAGCCGCTGTGCTCCATCATCGCCATGTAAGCGCGGCCGAACGAGCCCGGCGGCAAGCGCAGCAGCGTGTAGGAGTCCGCGAGCGTGGCGAGCAGTGACCGCTGATCCGAAAGCAGCGCGCCGGCACCCGGCTCGCTGAGAAAGCGCTGGTACATCGTCTCCATCTGGCCGCCGTCGAGCGCGATCATCACTTCATAGGCATGCTGAATATCGTCGACGTTCGCCCGCAATGCCTTGATCGCCCGCAAGGCGCGCGGCCAGTCGACGTGGCGTCGCGCCGGCGCGCTGTCCTTCAGGGTTGCTGTCATCTGCGGCTCCCGTCGAAGATCATGAGGGCGAGTCAAGAGTGGCGATCGATCGATGCCACGCGATTCGGGTTCGGATACGGCAAAGAGGAATGGTGCTAAGGCGCCTACTCTCGGTGAACCTTTTTGCACGGTTCATGCCAGTCATCAGTTGGCAGCACCGAAGTCGTCCTCATCCCCTGCAATAAAGGCACGGAGCGGCCGGGTATCAAAAGGCGGGCGCGGGTATCGGGCGGATTCAGGAGGCGCCTGCGATTTGTCGAGGCGCGTTCGGGGGAGCCCGTCGCCGCCGACTCGATGTCGGTACCGGGCCAACACGTCGAGCGCATCTGTTGGTTTCCGCTCGACTACAGGGCCTTCGATAGCGGCCCAACTCACGCACCAACGTCCGAACGTCCAGACGTTCAGATGCACCGCGCTACCTTTTGAAATCCCCGCTACCTGCTTGCGTCATTGCTTATGACGGGGACTCGCTTCGTGCCGCAAAAGCACGCCTGGCACGAACCGTGCACAAGGAGCGCGAACCATGTAGATGGTCGTGATGTGTTTGGCTTAGGGATACTGACGAAGGGGGTGAAGCAATGAATCAGGCGTGGAAGGCTAAAGCGGGGCAGTTCCTGCCGGGAGCGAATCTGACTGTGCTGCCGCACTGGGAGCGTGAGGCAGCACCGAGCTACGATCATGCCGAGGTCTCGGTGCCTGGGCGCCTTCACTTCGCCGTATTCGACTTCATGCAGATGGCGCCCGGCTTCGGCGGCGGCGGACTCGGCGTGTCGACGAGCACGGTCGGACACCGGATCACCGTCACGAGGACGACGAATGGCGACGGCGGCTGCGACGTCCCGAGCGGGCGGCACATGCTCGAGTTGTTCAAGCGAGCCGTTGGCTACGCCCGCGACGACATCCGGGTCGATCGGGTGCGCAGCATCCAGCACAAGCACAGCGG
>DATAQT010000415.1:0-3724 GCA_036264535.1 Paraburkholderia sp.
GCGAGTACTTTGCACGCCGCGCGCTGTTCGTCCGTGTTCGGATCGGCCGGCAGTGCCGCGAGCGCTTCGCTGCTGCACAGGCGCTCGAGCACCGGCTGCTTGAACAGCAACGCCGACATCGAGCGGCTGTCGAGCGCCGCGCGGCCGAGCGCATCGGCGGAAACGCCGTGCGGATCGCTCTGCAATTGCGCGGCAATCGTATGGCCGAGCCGCGTGCGCAGCGACTGCGGCGCGTTGGTCGGACCGATGATGTTCGCGTAGCCGGTCAGCGGCGCGGCTGGATTGCTGAGCCAGTAACTGTCGTTGAAATTCCCGACGTAATCGCGCCGCAGCAGCGACGGCATCTGCGCGACCGGCAACGCTTGATGCTGCACGGCTGCGGGGTCGGCGCGCCAGTCGCAGTCGCTGCGCGAACCGTCGAGGATCGGCACGCCGGGCATCATCTGCGCGAGTGCCTTGCCGACCGGCGGCGTGCAGCGTTGCGCGAGCTCGTCGGGCACGTCCGGGGTCGCGCCGATATCCGCATACCAGACACGCGGGTCGTCGCGGCCGATCGCGATCGTGTTGACCCACGGCACCGCCGCGATGGTCTTCTGGATGCGGATGAAATCATCGAGTGACGTCGCCTGATTCCATTCGAGGAAGTTTTCGAACGCGCGGAAGTTGTCGGCATTGATATCGCGCAGCGCGAATGCTTGCTGCGTATTCCACGCGAGCGCGGGCGACATCGCGCCAAGATTGACGAGCGGGCCGAAGCGCGAGCGGTACAGCGTGCGTGACACCGTATGCAGCGAACCGTCGGCGGCCAGCACTTCGACTTTCACGCGCGTCGGCGTCATCGCTTCGGTGTTGCCGTCGACCTGATACCGGGTCGGCTCGCCAGGCACGAGCGTCAGCCTGAAGAGGCCGAAGCGCTTCGCGGTAGACACGGTATGCGTCCATGCGACGTTGTCGTTGAAGCCGATCACAATCAGCGGCACGCCAAGAAAGGACACGCCGCTGACGTTCAGTTTTCCCGGAATGGTGAGTTGGGCCTGATAGAAGCGATCCGGGCCGGTCCAGAACCAGTGCGGATTGCCGAACAGCAACGCGCTGCCGGTGTGCGTCGCATCGGCGCCGAACGCGAGCGCGTTGCTGCCGATGCCCGTCTGGCCGCCGAATTCGATGAGCGGCATCTCGGCGTGGGCGTCATCGTGCAGCGCGCTCTGCGGCGGCACTGGCTTGCCTTGCGGCGGTTGCGCGGTCGCGATCGCACTGACGAAGCGCCCACCGCCACCGGCCAGACTCGCCGCGTACTGACGCCGATAGATGTCCGCGTTGCTGATCTTGCCGAGCCACGGCGCCGCGCGGCAGGCCGTATGGGCGCCCGGAAAATCGCCGTGCGCGAGATCGGAGATGTAGCGGTTATAACCGGCGACGAAGCCATTGATCAGCGCGCGCATGTCGTCGGTCTGGCTTTTCCGGTAACGCGCGATGGCCGCATCGTCGACGATGAAACGGAAGAAGAAATCCGAGTCGAGATTGTCGGGCTGGCCGAACGTCGTGCCAAACGCGGGGCGTTCGGTCGCACCGAAGAAGTGCGAGCGTTCGCCGCGATAGGTGACGAAGCTTTCGGCCATCGTGCACAGATTGTCTTGTGCCTGCACGTAGCCGTATCCGTAGCCGAGGCTGCCCCAGTCGTCGGCTTTGATGTGTGGGATGCCGAGCGCGGTGCGGCGGATGTCGGCACGATAGGGGCCGGTATGCGCGACGCTGTCGGTATCGGGGCTCGCGCAGCCTGGCAGCGCGGCGGCGATAGGAAGTGCGACCAGCAGGGCGGCGAGGCGACGAAGCAGGGAGACGTTCGAACGCATGGCTTTTTGGGTTGGGCGGACGTTGAGCGGTGACTGGCGTGGCGCAATCGCGAGCTTAGCGGGTAATGGCTCGCGGGTCACGGTGGGACATTGTTCGCGGATGCGCTCCGCTTTTGCCCGCCAGCTGAGACCGGTTGCGCGAAACGACGTGTCGAGCATGCGCAGCGCATTGCACAAGCAACTGCGAGCGCGCTTCGTCAGGCAGCGTTGCCGTTACCGTCGCATCCGCCATTGGCGGCGCTGAAAAGCGTCTTGAGCTTCGCGTTGACCGCGATCAGCTCCTGCACCGGGGCTGCCGCGAGTTGCTGATCGAAGAGCGTGAGAACCTGACCGAGTACCGCGTACGCGTCGTGATCGACGGCGCAGGTGCCGGTTTCGAGTCCCGCCTGCCGGCAGCGCAGAATCACGTCCTCCGCATCGCGAAACAGTTCGGGCACGGCCGCGCCGTAGCCGCGCTGGTGCAGCAGCATCGCCATGTAAATGGCCTGCGCCATGCTGCCGACGTGATATTGATTAGCGACGCCACTGCGTAATGCCTCGAGCGTCATGTGATAGTCGAGCGAGATTTCGCCTGCTTTTGCAGGCACGATTGGACGCAGCATCGCCTTAGGGCGTGTGCGCGGCGACTTCGCTTGTGAATCGCGAGGAAGGCTCGCTTTTCTGGCCATAAGCTCACTGACGCGGCCGGCTCGCGCCGGGCCGCGAAACCATCACGGAACCTGAAAACGTCCATAACGGAAAACGGCGGCGCCGCGTAGAACGCGGCGCCGCTCCCGTTAGCCCATATGCAGACCGCCGTTCAGCGAGAAATCCGCCCCGGTCGCAAAGCCCGCTTCATCCGACGCGATCCACGCGACGATCGACGCGATTTCTTCCGGCCTACCGAGTCGCCTCACCGGAATCGTCGCGACGATTTTTTCCAGCACTTCAGGACGGATGGCCTTGACCATGTCGGTGCCGATGTAGCCTGGCGACACGGTGTTGACCGTCACGTTCTTGGTGGCCACTTCCTGGGCGAGCGACATCGTAAAGCCGTGAATGCCGGCCTTGGCGGTGGAGTAGTTGGTTTGCCCGAACTGGCCTTTCTGGCCGTTGACCGACGAGATGTTGATGATGCGCCCAAAGCCTCGCTCGACCATGCCCTCGATGACCTGCTTGGTCACGTTGAACAGGCTCGTGAGATTGGTGTCGATGACCGCTTGCCAGTCTTCGAACGACATCTTGCGGAACATGCCGTCGCGCGTGATGCCCGCATTGTTGACGAGGACGTCGACTTCACCGACGTCTTTCCTGACCTTCTCGAATGCTTTCGCCGTGGATTCCCAGTCCCCGACGTTACCTTCCGATGCGACGAAGTTATAGCCGAGCGCTTTCTGTTCATCGAGCCAACGGGTTTTGCGCGCCGAGTTCGGGCCGCAACCCGCGATGACGGTGTAGTTTTCTTTATGCAGGCGCTGGCAGATGGCGGTTCCGATACCACCCATGCCGCCGGTTACGTAGGCAATGCGATTTGCCATAAGTCCTCCTTCTTGTTTGGAGTGAGTAGGAGCAAGTTTGGATGGAGGATGGAGATATTATTGGCAGCCGCCAGCGGGCGGCACGATGGGCATTTTTACCTAGGGGTTAACTGCCAATTCGGGGGCGCAATCGTTACTTGACCGTGCAATGGTTGATGTCGATTACGGCAGGAAATGCTTCAGGCTGACGGGAGGGGCGCGGCTGAACCGCCGCATCCAGATTGCATACTTCGGCTTCGATCGCTTCCGCGCGCCGGATCACGATGCCGCCGGCGTCGGTCGCGCGCAGGCGTCCGTCGGCATCGCGCTCGAACAGCTTCGCGTTCAGCGCAGTTTCGACGGCGCGCGGCCGCC
>DATAQT010000423.1:0-18631 GCA_036264535.1 Paraburkholderia sp.
CAGGCGAACGGCGTCAGGGCCCATGCGAGCGGTCCACGTTGCTGCCATTCGCGCGCGAGGCGCGCTTCGAGACGGTCGTTGAGTTCGCTCATGGGCGGGTTGCGGGCACGGACTGCGCGCCGTACGCATTACGCGGGGTCAACATCAACGCGGTTCTCCGGACAATCGATTGCGAATACGGTCGAAAAATGAGGCGAAAGCGGCGCGGCGAAAGGGCCCGCACACGATGGCCTCAGGCCGTCAAGCTGTTCGCGGCGCTGCGCGATCGGCATGCCGTCGAACCCGCCACTCTAGCGCGGGGGCATCCCGCCCGGCAAGTCGCGCGGGGCATCGCGCACGCCTTCCCGCGCTATGTGGGATCGCCCACAGTCTGTGGATAACTTTGTGGAAAACCTGCCGTCCGATTGGCCGGAAGGGCCATTCCGCGCCGTTTTGATCGGAGTGAGCCCTCCTTATCGAGATGTAAACGCCATATAAATCAAGGGCATGCTTGCCATTTATTGGCGTTGGCGGGGGTTCTGGCGGAATTCGTCAGGCGGTTCCCGCCATGTGGACACTTTTAACAGTTCTGCGATTCCGGCTGGACGCCGTTGGCCACTCGGTCTATCGTCTGTCCGGCCAGTGATACTTATTCCTCGCATGAATCCCGAAAATCCGTTTGCTTCGGCGGCCACACCAGGCGGTGAGGTCGTCGTTCCCGTTTCAGCACTCAATCGCGCAATCGGCGCGATGCTCGAACGCTCGTTTCCGCTCGTCTGGGTCGCGGGTGAAGTGTCGAATTTCACGCGCGCCGCGAGTGGCCACTGGTATTTCTCGATCAAGGACGCGCAGGCGCAGATGCGCTGCGTGATGTTCCGTGGTCGCGCGCAGTACGCCGAATTCATACCGCGCGAAGGCGATCGCATCGAAGTGCGCGCGCTCGTCACGATGTACGAGCCGCGCGGTGAACTACAGCTGAATGTCGAAGCGGTGCGCCGCACCGGTCAGGGGCGACTGTACGAAGCGTTTCTGCGCCTGAAGGCGCAGCTCGAGGCCGAGGGGCTGTTCGCAGCCGAGCGCAAGCGCGCGCTGCCGACGCATCCGCGCGCGATCGGTATTGTCACGTCGTTGCAGGCGGCCGCCTTGCGCGACGTGCTGACGACGCTGGCGCGCCGCGCGCCGCATATTCCGGTGATCGTTTATCCGGCGCCGGTGCAGGGCGCGGGCGTCAGCGCGAAACTTGCGGCGATGGTCGAGGCGGCTGGCGCGCGCCGCGAGGTCGATGTGCTGATCGTGTGTCGCGGCGGCGGTTCGATCGAAGACCTGTGGGCGTTCAACGAAGAAGTGCTCGCTCGCGCGATTGCGGAAAGCGTCATTCCGGTGGTGAGCGGTGTTGGTCACGAAACCGATTTCACGATTGCCGATTTCGCCGCCGACGTGCGCGCTCCAACTCCGACCGGCGCCGCCGAGCTCGTGAGCCCGCAGCGCGTCATGCTGCTGCGCGAGCTCGATCATCGGCACGCGACGCTCGCGCGCGCGTTCGGTCGCATGATGGAACGGCGCGCCCAGCAACTCGACTGGCTGGCGCGCCGGCTGGTGTCGCCGGCCGAGCGGCTGGCACGGCAGCGTATGCATCTGCAGCAGTTGCGCGTGCGGCTCGCGTCGGCGGGGGCGCGGCCGGTGCGCGACGCGCGCGCGCGATTTTCGCTGCTGCAGATGCGCTGGCAACGCTGGCGTCCGGACCTCGCGGCCGAGCGCACGCGCGTCGACATGCTGGCGCAGCGTCTTGATGCGGCGCTGTCGCGCCTGCATGAACGCCAGCTCGCGCGTATCGACATGCTCAACGCACGACTCGAAGTGCTGAGTCCTCAGCGCACGCTCGAGCGCGGTTATGCGGCGGTGCTCGATGCGCAAAGCGGTCGCGCGATTCGCACACCGTCGTCGCTGAAACCTGGTCGTCGGTTGACGATGCATCTCGCCGAAGGTTCGGCCGACGTCGCGCTCGCCGATGTGCAGGCGCGTCTGACCGACGGTTTCTGACGTTTCGCCGACGGGCGCGTGGTGCCAGTCTTCTGTCTTCCGGCGATGCAGGCACGCGCCATGCGCACCCCTTCCGAGGGCCTTGCGCAAGGCGTATTTGTCATGCCGGACATAAAGGCCGTTGGTTTGCGGGGTTATTCCAACTCGCCTACAATCGAGTGCTCGATAGCGTCATCCGCAGACTCCCCACAACAGATACAGAGAAGGAAAGCACCATGGAACATACGCTCCCGCCGCTGCCGTTCGCGAAAAACGCGCTCGCTCCGCACATGTCGGAAGAGACGCTCGAATTTCACTACGGCAAGCATCACCAGACCTATGTGACCAACCTGAACAATCTGATCAAGGGCACGGAGTTCGAGAAGCTGTCGCTGGAAGAGATCGTCAAGAAGTCCTCGGGCGGTATCTTCAACAATTCGGCTCAGGTGTGGAATCACACGTTCTTCTGGAACAGCCTGTCGCCGCAAGGTGGCGGCGCACCGACCGGCGCGCTGGCTGACGCGATCAACGCGAAGTGGGGTTCGTTCGACAAGTTCAAGGAAGAGTTTGCGAAGACCGCGGTCGGCACGTTCGGCTCGGGCTGGGCATGGCTCGTGAAGAAGGCTGATGGTTCGCTCGACCTCGTGTCGACGAGCAACGCCGCCACGCCGCTCACCACCGACGCCAAGGCGCTTCTGACGATCGACGTGTGGGAGCACGCTTACTACATCGACTATCGCAATGCGCGTCCGAAGTTCGTTGAAGCGTACTGGAACATCGTCAACTGGGACTTCGCAGCGAAGAACTTCGCTTGAGATTGCCGGTTGCCGCTTGCCGTCTGAGGTCGTGAATCGACGCGAGGCTTAACTGGCCCTAACCGGTTCTCGCGGTTGTGATCGCTCACGACAGCCAAACAAGAAAGCCCTCCTGTGCGAGGGCTTTCCGTTTTTCGAGGCGATTGGGATGCGAGGGATTGGCGTTGCGGTCGCTGACCACGAGCGGTGTCGTTCTTGAACGCTTCTGAAACAAGTTTGTCACAGTAGGTAACTGCGGTTTCGCGGAAGCGAATCGTAGTTGACCGGTGGCTAACCGTCCGAGTCAGAACTCGTCGACGTCTGTCGATGCCGATGGCCCCGGCCACCGCCCGTCGACTTCGGCGAACTGGCGGGGGTGGGCGCGAGCGGCGGATGGTTCATGTACTGGAAGTTCTGCGCGATTGCGGCGCTCGGAAAGGTCGTGGTGCCCGGTTGCTGGACTACGACGCTCGGCGTGGCCGGGGTCGATTGCGCGAACACGGGTGCGCTACAGGCGACGCAAGCTGCTGCTGCGGCGGCGGGAATGAGCCGGTTCATCGAGTCGTCCTTCGTCTGGTCGATTGGGTTGGGCGGGATAGTTTGACGCGAGTGTAGGCCGCGCTTTGCGACAATTGATTGCCAGCCCATTTACAAGCATTACCCGATATAACGTACCCGATCGCTGCGTCCGTGCGCTGCCGGCACGCGGCAAGCCGGCCGCGCAAAAAACTTTCTGTAACGAAGCCGTAACCACGGAATTTTGCGATTAGCCTAACGTTTGAATTCCAACCCTCCGAAATGCACGACCATGATTTCCAGCAATAAAACAATCACCTTGGCGATTTCCGCCGCTGTCATCGCACTCGCGTTGGGAGGTTGCGCGGTGGCGCCGCCAAGCGGCCCGAGCGTGGTCGCGATGCCGCGTAGCGGTGAGCCGCTGAGCCAGTTCCAGCAGAACGATTACGCGTGCCGCGACTACGCGAATCAATCGACGAATGCGTCGGGCGGGGCGCAGGCGGCCACCACGAATAGCGTGAACAGCGCGGCGCTTGGCACGCTCGGCGGCGCGGCAATCGGCGCGCTGTTCGGTGCTGCGGCGGGCAACGCCGGCGCGGGCGCGGCGATCGGCGCGGGCAGCGGTCTGTTGATCGGCGGCGCGAACGGCGCGAATGGCGCACAGTATTCGGCCGCCGGCCTGCAGGCGCACTACGACACCGCCTACGCCCAGTGCATGGTCTCGAAGGGCGAGACGATCGCTCAGCCGCAACCTTACTATTCGACGCAGCCGGTGTATGTCGCACCGCGTCCTTACTACGCGCCGCCGCCGCCGGTCATGTATGCGCCTTATCCGGCTTACTGAGCGGTGATTCTTCGGGGCCGGCTGGCTTGCTTACTCCGTGTTGTCCGTTGACGCCGTTTTGCTCGCGCGACGGCTGCGAGACGTCGTTTTACGGGCGACCTTCCTGGCGGCCGCAGGCGCTTCTTCCTGGTTGACCGTCGGCACAGCAGCTTCGACCGGCGCAGCGATCTCGGGTACTTCATCGATCGTGCGTGGCGTGCTTTTCTTCGCTTTCTTCGCGGCCGTTTTGCGCGATGCGCGCTTTTTGGCGCTTTGAGGCTGCGCGGGTTGGTCGTTGACGATCGTCTGCCCGGTCTCGTGGGCGAAGACGGCTGGCTCAGCGGCTGTGTCCGCTTCCGCTGTTACAGAGCGCGCTTCGGACTCTTCAGCAACCTGCTCAGTGACGAACTCGTGGGGGAGCGGCGCGTGTTCGTGGGGAGCCGGGGCGGTCGTCGTAGACTCTTCATAAGCAGCTTCGTGGTGCCTGTGCTTGTCATGCGCGGCCTCCTGCTGGCCACGGGCCGCTTTGCGATTGCTTCGGTCCTTGCGCCGCGACTTCTGCTTGCCGCCCGACTCAGAAGCGGCCCCTTGCGCAGCCTGCGCTTCATACGAACGTTCAGCCGATGCCGCTTCAGCCGACCCCGTTTCGGCCGATTCCGTCACGCTTTCGCTGACAGTTTCACTTGTCACTTCACTCGCGACGTTCCCAGCGGTGCTTCGATAAACGTACGCGCCTGATTTCTCATCGCGGCCGAATTCGAGCAGCCCGCGCGCCTGCGCTTCTTCCAGTAGATTGCCGAAAGCGCGGAAACCGTAGTACGTCTCGTTGAAATCCGGTTTGCGTCGTTTGATCGCGTTCTTCAGCACGGACGCCCAGATCTTGCCGCTGTCGCCGCGCTCGGAAGCGAGTGCGTCGAACGTTTGCACTGCAATCTCAACGGCCTTGGTGCGGCGCTTCTCCAGATCTTCCTTGGGCGGGGCCTTCTCTTCATCCGGCGTGCGTTTGGCTGCCTGCTGCGCGCTCTGTTGAGGGCGTGTCGATTCGCGCCGCACGACTGCGCGCTGACTTTCACGTACGAGATCGTCGTAAAAGAAGAACTCGTCGCAATTCGCGATCAGCAGATCCGAAGTGGACTGCTGCACACCGACGCCGATCACCTGTTTGGCGTTCTCGCGCAGTTTCGACACGAGCGGCGAGAAATCCGAGTCACCGCTGATGATGACGAACGTATTGACGTGCGATTTCGTGTAACAGAGATCGAGCGCATCGACGACGAGCCGGATGTCGGCCGAATTCTTGCCCGACTGGCGCACGTGGGGAATTTCGATCAACTCGAAATTGGCCTCGTGCATCGCCCCTTTGAAACTCTTGTAGCGATCCCAGTCGCAATACGCTTTCTTGACGACGATGCTGCCCTTCAGCAGCAGGCGTTCGAGCACCAGCTTGATGTCGAACTTGTCGTACTTCGCGTCGCGCACGCCGAGCGCGACATTTTCGAAGTCGCAGAATAGCGCCATGCTGACGTTTTCGTTGGGTGACGCCATGTGTATCTCCATTGAAGCGGTCGTCGAACTCGACGATTCGCGTCATGATAGCGATTCCAGCGAAGGTGAGCAGCGTTTGTGGTGCGTTCGCACCGATAGGCAGGTGGAAAGTTGCGGCAAGCGGGCCTGCAAGCGGCTTTATGTCAGTCCCGTTACACGGTGTCGCGACGGACTGCGTTGTTCCATGTCGCGCGAGCTTCCAGCACATCATCGATCAATCCATATTCCCTCGCTTCGAGCGCCGACATGAAGTTGTCGCGGTCGGTATCGCGCGCGATCTCTTCGACGCTGCGTCCGGTGCGCTCCGCCATCATCGCATTCAGGCGCGCTCGCACATACAGCACCTCCTTCGCCTGGATTTCGATGTCCGCCGCGGTGCCCTGACCGCCGCCGGACGGCTGGTGAATCATGATGCGCGCATTGGGTAGCGCATACCGTTTGCCACGTTGACCCGCGGTGAGCAGGAAGGTCCCCATGCTCGCGGCAAAGCCCGTGCACAAGGTCGAGACCTCCGGCTTGATGAACTGCATGGTGTCGTAAATCGCAAGGCCGTCGTACACCGAGCCGCCGGGCGAGTTGATGTAAAAAGAAATATCCTTGTCGGGGTTCTCCGATTCCAGAAACAGCAATTGCGCGACGATCAGACTGGCTGACTGCTCGTTCACAGGTCCGACAAGAAACACGATGCGCTCGCGCAGCAGGCGGGAGTAGATGTCATAGGCACGCTCGCCCCGGCCGGATTGTTCGATGACCGTAGGCACGAGGCCCAGGCTGGAGACAGATGGGTAACTGGAAGGCATAGGGTCCTCGTTCAGGATGGGCAGCAGGGGCATTCCCGGGATGCGCACGCGGCCGCGACTCAGAAGCCAGGTGTCAGGCGCTGGTTGTTGCTCGTTTGACGAACCAGCGGCCGGCCGTGTGACAGAAATTTTTTTGTGCTTCGCTGTCACATCACTCGCTGCTCATGCGTCAAGCTCAGGAATACCGGACGTGGCTTGCGGCTGAGCCGTGCCACCGGTACACAGCCGCTTTTCACCACGCGCCAACGGGAGGTCTACGCATGACGGAACAGGGAATCGACAAGGCATCCAGTTTCGAGGCCGCGCGCGCCCGTCTGCTGGCACTCGCATACCGGATGCTCGGCAGTCGCGCGGAAGCCGAAGACGTGGTGCAGGACGTCTGGCTCAAATGGCATCTGGCCGATACGCAGGCGGTGCAAACACCGGTTGCGTGGCTCACCACGCTCACCACGCGCACGGCGATCGACCGTTTGCGGCACGTGCAGCGTGAGCGCGCGTCGCAGGCTAGCGGCTGGCTACCGGAGCCATGGCTCGACGAAGTCGCGCCGTCGGCGGAGGAGTTGGCATTGCGGGCGGCGGATATGTCATATGGCGTGATGCTGCTGCTCGAACATTTGAAGCCAGACGAACGTGCGGCATTCGTCCTGCACGAAGCTTTCGAGTGCGGCTATGCGGAAATTGGCTCGATTCTCGAGCGAACGCCGGCCGCCTGCCGGCAGATGGTTCATCGCGCCAAGGAGCGTCTGCGGCGTGCGGGCGCGCCGTTGGTGCGGCCCGATCCCGCCGTACATGGCCGAATCGTCGAGCGTTTGCGCGTAGCGCTCGAAGCGCAAGACCGGGCGGGCCTGCTCCATCTTTTCAGCGACGCGCCTCAACTCATCAGCGACCTGCCTCTGCACGCGCCGCCCACTCCGTTCCCCACGGTCAACTCGCCCCTTCGTGCACACGCGCCAACGCCCAAAACGGAAGCGCAGCGCGCCGCCGAACCGATGTCAGCTCCGAACTGGATGGGCACCATCACATCGCTCGCGCAACAGGCGAGCCATGCCGAGGTGGTGTCGATGGCGGGGGCTGTGTGCATCGCGTTGTTCTGCGATGGCGACGTGATCGGGTTGATCGACGTGGTGACGGACGGCACAACGGACCTTTCGGCGAGAATCGTCTCGCTGCGCATCCTGACCAGCGCCGCGCATCTGCAGGCGGCCAATCAGATGATGGGCCGTGAGGCGGTCAAGGAACTGCTTTCCCGGATCAAGGACCATCCGGGGGCATCAGTTACGGTGAGCCGCGACTTCCCAGTTGATGTCGACGCATAGCACCTGCGTACCATGCGAGGTGTGCGCGGCAATCGACGCGGTGACGCACAGGTGCGCTTCGTTGATCGACAGATACGGCGGCGTCAGATGAACCCGCCCCGGTTGACGCATCGCCTGGATGAAGTACGGGCGGCGTTCCCAACTCGCGCCTTCGGAATGCAGCAGCGGGCTGAAGCGCTTCGCGCGTTGCGATGTACGGCCCGGCGGCAGCACGTTGTCGCCGATCTGCCGACCCGAACCGTCCAGCACGAAGCAGCGCGCCGTTTCGGCCAGCGAGAGCAGCGGGGCGGTGGCCTGCGCGATCGATTCCCCTGCAATCAACTGCGCGGCGGCTGCCTCGAGTGCGGTGACATACGGTGCGAGCCGCGCGGACTGGGCTTTCTCGCGAGCGGCAACGCGTTCGCGCAGCGCGGCGGAGAGCGCATCCATCAGGCCGGCTGCGACTTGCGGCTTGACGGGTTCGACGCTCGGACCCGCGAAAAAGGTGCCCTGGACGAAATCCACGTTGCATTCGAGCGCGATCAGCGCGTCACGCTCGGTGCTCAGACCGCCCATCAACACCAGTTGACCGGACTCGTGTAACAGGGAGACGAGGCCCGGCAAAACGCGCTCGATGTGCGAGTGTTCGCTCGCTTGCGCGAGGATGCAGCGGTCGAGCGTGACGATGTCCGGTCGCAGATTCCACACCCGGTCGATGTTCGAATGCTTGGCGCCGAAGCCGTCGAGCGCAATCAGGAAACCGGACTTGCGCAGCGAATCGACGATTTCGGCGAAGCGCGTGGTCTCGCCGCCGGCCTGTTCGGATACTTCGAGCACCACGCGTTGCGGCGGCAAGCCGAGCGTTTTCAGGCTGGCAAGCAGCGCGTCACCATAGCTGGTGTCCATCAGTGCGGCCGGATGCAGACTGAGGAAGAGCCATTCGTCGTGGCTGTCGAACGCGTTGAAGTTGCCGAGGTGCAGCGATTCGGCCAGCCGTCCGAGTTCCAGCAGGTCGCCGCGTCGCGCGGCCTGCGTAAAGACTTCGTGCGAGGGCACTTGCCTCTCATGCTCGTCGTGGGCGCGCAGCGACGCGTGATATCCGATCGCTCGCCGGTGCGACACCGAAAAAACCGGCTGAAACACGCTGAAAACCGTGTAGCCGCCATACAGAACGGTACGCCGGGAGCCTTCGTCGCCGGCCATCGGGCGTGGTGGCTGGAAGCCGGGAGGATCGAGTTCGATCATGCTCATCATGTCAGTCGTGTGGAAATGGCGGCGCTTGCAGGGTTCGGTACGAGTTCTCACGCGCAGATCGAGAGTTTAGAGGATAGACGAGCAAGAACTGTGCGCGAGCGCGAACACAGCTTGAGCCTCCAGCGACGATGCCCTGCCGCAACCATTGTGCGCCCCCCGCAGTACAAAGGTGATGACACGCACTTCGCTGGTGCGAGACGCGCCCCGTTGCGGGTCGGCGGCGCTGTTCAAGGGTGCTGCGGGCAACGTGCTCAGGCCCATGTCCAGAAGTCCATACGCGAGTGCGCCGGAATCGGCCGTCCTCGCTCGTTCGGTTCTCAGGTCCGCTCCGAAGGGTCGGTTTTTTTCGCAGGCCTGCGGATGTCTGGCGACAACTGCGCAAAGATCCATGACGAGCATGCGGTGATGATGCCGACACACAGGAACGTCGCATGAAACGCGGGCAGCGAATTCGCAGCGGTCACGCGTTGCATGATGCCCGTAAAGGTCGCCAGCAAAGCACCGGCCACGGTCACGCCGAGACTCATCGAAAGCATCTGCACGAGCGAGAACAGGCTATTGCCGCTGCTCGCGCCGCCGGTGCCGAGGTCCTTCAACGTCAACGTGTTCATCGCGGTGAACTGCATCGAGTTCACGCCGCCGAAGATCGCCAGTTGCACGAGCCGCAGCCACAGCGGCTGATTCGTGCTCGTGAGCGCAAAACTCGCCATCATCAGGCCGACCAGAATCGTGTTGACCATCAGCACGCTTCGGTAGCTGTACTTCAGAATCAGCTTCGTCACGAGACGCTTTGTCGCCATGCCCGCGGCCGCCACGGGCAGCATCATCATGCCGGCTTCGAACGCGCTATAGCCGAGGCTCACCTGCAGCAGCAGAGGAATCAGGTAGGGCATCGAGCCGCTGCCAATCCGCGCAAACAGATTGCCGAGCAACCCGACGCTAAAAGTGTGGATCTTGAACAGATCGAGCGGGAAGATCGGCGCGGGCACGCGCACCGCGTGCAGACCATAAGCAACGAAGCACGCAAGGCTCAGAATCAGCAGCACGAGCACCGTGGCGTGTTGAATGCCGAACTCGGTGCGGCCATCGAGCGCGAACGAAATCGCCACCATGCCAACCACCAGCAGCAGGTAGCCGCCAAGGTCGAATTTGTCCGTGTGTTCGTTGCGGCTGTCCGGCATGAAGATAAACGTCGCGATGCAACCCACGATGCCGACCGGCACGTTGATCAGAAAGATCCAGTGCCACGACGCGATCTTGACGAGCCAGCCGCCGAGCGTCGGCCCGATCAGCGGTCCGATCAGACCCGGGATCGCCACGAACGACAACGCCGGCAGATAGCGCTCCGCCGGAAAGGTACGCAGCACCGCGAGCCGCCCAACCGGCAGCAGCATCGCGCCGCCCACGCCTTGCAGAATGCGGAAGAGCACCAACTGGTTCAGCGTGTGCGCGTTCGCGCACAGCAACGATCCCACGGCGAACACGAGGATCGCACTGAAGAACACGCGCCGCGTGCCGAGTTTGTCGGCGAGCCAGCCGGAGACGGGGATCATTACCGCCATCGTCAGCGAGTAGGCGATCACCACCGATTGCATGCGCAGTGGCAGCTCGCCGAGGCTCGTCGCCATCGCGGGGAGCGCGGTATTGACGATCGTCGAATCCAGCGTCTGCATGAAGAAGCCGGTGGCGACCAGCCACAGCATCACGGTAAGCGAGCGGGGCGAGGGGCCCGCGGGGATGTCGGGAGCGAGGGCGGGCGGAGTCGGCGTCGTGGACATGGAAGGCGGCTGGGCGCGCACGGTCGGGCTGGGACTCGCTATTCTAGGGAAAAGCGCGGCCCCGCGCAGCCGGCGGCGGCGTATTGCGTACGTCCCGTTGTTCCGCCGCGCTCACACTGCGGGCCATCTTCACGCATCAGGTGGCAACTGCGCCGCGGCATGAAAGAACGCCAGCGCCCGCGGCTCGTTGCCAAAGGCCACGTGAATCCTGATCCACGGGCTCGCTTCCCGGTTCGGCCTGAAGTGTTGTCCAGGCAGCACCGTCACGCCGAGCGGCACAGCGCATTCAACCAGCCGCTCGGCGTCCGCGACATGGGGCACGCGCGCCCACACGAACTTGCCACCTGCTGGCTCTTCGAAAATCTCCCAGCCAGCATCTTCGAGCGTCTGGACAGTCGAGCCGAGCGCGCCGCGCATCTGGCGGCGCAGTCTCTCCAGATATTTGCGATAGGCGCCGCGCTCCAGCATCGACACCGCCACCGCTTCGGCAAAGCGCGAGCAGCCGATGCTCGTCAGCATCTTGATGTCGACCAGATCCTTGATGATCGCGTGGTTCGCCACCACGCAGCCGACCCGTAGCGACGACGACAGCGTCTTCGACAATCCGCCGATGTAGATCACCTGTTCGAGTTGGTCGAGGGTGGCGAGACGATCGGTGATCTCGGTCTGAAAATCCGCGTAGATGTCGTCCTCGATAATCTGGAAGCCGTGCTCTCGCGCAAGTTGCAGCAGACGGAACGCGACCTGCGGTGCGACCGTGGTGCCGGTCGGATTGTGGAACACGGTGTTGATGAGCAGCAGTCTGGGTCGGTGCAGCTTCAGTTGCGCCTGCATCACGTCGAGATCGGGACCATTGCCGGTGCGTGGAATGCCGACCAGCTTCATGCCGTGCAGTCGCAGCAGGCCGTACAGGTTGTAGTAGCCGGGATCCTCGACAAAGATCGTGTCGCCGGGCTTGAGCATGTAGCGCACGAGCAGATCGAACGCCTGGCTCGCGCCGTTGGTGATCAGAATTTGCGACGCCTCGGCCTCGATGCCCAACTGACCGATGCGGGTTCGTAGCTGCTCGCGCAAGACGGGATTTCCGAGCGGCGTCGCGTACTCGACCATGCTTGCCGGATCGGTTCGCGACACGTGGCGGATCGCCTGCGCAATGCCATCAATGTCGCGCCAGCTCTCGGGAATGAAGCCGGAGCTGAGCTTCAGCGTCTCGCCGGGAAAGTTGAATTGCGCTAGCAAATGGTCCGACTCGACATCGGCACGGCGCGGGTCCGACGTGCCCTGGCAGCGTACCTCTGAGGGGTGACGATCGGCGACGTAGAAGCCGGAGCCGTGGCGCGAGTCGACATAACCTAGCGACACCAGCCGGTCGTACGCCTCGATCACCGGAAAGCGGCTGACGCCGAAGTCGGCCGCGAACTGGCGGATCGACGGCAGCTTCGAGCCTGGATGCGCATTGCGCGAGCGGATCCACGCCGAGACGCCCGCGACGATCTGCTCGGTCAGCGGCACGCCGTTGTCCCGATCGAGCTGGATTTCGAGTTTCATACGCTTGCCTTCCTTCGCCGGCCGGCGAACGCGAAAGTTGTCACTTGAGTCGCGCGGGTCACGCCAACTGTTCGGTTTTTTGACTGAACAGTTCCGATGAAAGTGTTCGGAACTGTGCATGGGTCTCCGATCATCGCACGTCAATAATCGGTACAACAGAAAGTCCTTCAAGGAGAACGGCGATGCGAGAAGTCCGAGTTTTCGAACTGGAACATGACGAGCCCGTCACGGCCTGGCGGGTCGCGCGTCCGTCGGTTTTCAAGATCATCAGCGGCAATGTCTGGCTGACCGTCGAGGGCGAGCATGAGGATCACTGGCTGGCGGCGGGGGAGTCGATCGGGTTGGCGCGTGGATCGGTGGCATGGATCAGCGCGGGGCAGACGGGGGCGCGTTTTGCGCTCGCGAGCGGCTCGGAGCGCAAGTTACCGAAGCTGTTATTCGGCTGGCCGATGCCCGATTGGCTCGTGCGTCGGCCGACCGCAGTCTGAAGCACGGCGAACGGCGAGCCGTCGCTATTCAGTCGCTAAGCAGCCCCGCCCGCCTCATACTCCCCGATATACCGCGCCCGCGGCCGGATCAAGCGGCCGTCGCGCGTCTGCTCCATCGCATGCGCGATCCAGCCCACCACTCGCCCGAGCGCGAACAGCGTAAACGCGGCCCCGGCCGGCAAGCCGAGCGCGCGCTCGATCGCCGCAAGCGCGAAATCCACCGTTGGCTCCGCGCCCGTCGTGTCGCGCACCGCTCGCGCGAGCTTCAGCACCTCGTTGAGCGGTGAGCGGGCCGGCGCGCAGTCGGCGAGCATCGTCAGCAACAGCCGCGCGCGCGGATCGCCGCCCGGATAGAGCGGATGACCGAAGCCCGACAGCACCGGCCCCTGCGCGCCGTGCTCGTGGCGCGCGAGACGGTTCGCCAGATAGCGGTCGAGGTCGGGCGAGCGCGACGCCTCGTCGAGCAGGGCCGCGATGCGCACGGTTTCGCCGCCGTGACGCGGCCCGGAGAGCGCCGCGAGCCCGCCCGCGACGGCGCCGAACAAGTGCGTGCCCGTCGACGTGATGCAGCGGACCGTGAACGTCGACGCGTTCAACTCGTGATCCGCGCATGCGACCAGTGCCGCGCGTAGCAGCCCGCTTTGCTGCCGGCTGCGCACCCGCCAGGCCGTCGCGATCTGCCGATGCAGCGGTTCGTTCGACGGCGCCGCCGGCAGCATTGCGCCAGCGAGCAGCCGCATCACGGCGCACGCGGTGTCGAGTTGCGCATCGCGGCCGAGCGCCCACACGCGCGGCATTTGCGCGGCGGCGGCCGGCAGTAGCACGAGCGCGCGATCGAGCGGCGTGCTGTCGCTCCACAGCTTGAGCCACGCGGCCCATTGTGCGGGGGCGAGCGGCACGGCGGGCGCATCGGCGATGCGCCGCGCGCTGCATTCCCACAGCAGCGCCGCGACGTCTTCGAGTGACGCATGGCGCGCGAGCTCGATCGCATCGTGCCCGCGATACAGCAGGCGACCGTCCGCGACGAGCGTGATCGACGATTCGAGCACCGGCACACCCCAGTCGAGCACCTTCTGCGCGACCTTGCCTGCACGCTTGCCATCCGCCTTGCGGCGCGCGAGGCGGCGCACCTCGGCGGCATCGTAAAGCCGATGCCTGCCTTGCGCATCGGGCGACGAGCCCAGCATGCCGCGGCTCACGTACGCGTAGAGTGTCGGCAGGCTGATGCCGAGCGTCGCGGCCGCTTCGGCCGCGGTCAGGTAAATCGGGGTCGGCATAAAATCGCGTGAAAACAGAAGAAATCAATATATATTGATGATCATAATCAAGATTGATTGCGCCAAGGCGCAAATTTAGACTCGGTGCATCTTCTTTCCGCCCGCGCGACCCCCGCGCCCGATGCCATGACGCCCGAACTCGCCCTCAAACATATCTGGACCCTCGCCGGCTGCGATCCGGTCGCGCTGCACGCCGTGTCGCTCGCCGGCGCGGACCCCGGCTTGCCGTCGGTCTACCGCGTCGGCAGCCTCGCTTCGGCGACCATCGCCGCAACGGGACTCGCCGCCGCCGAATACTGGCACTTGCGCAGCGGACGCCGGCAACAGGTGTCGGTGCAGATGCGTCGCGCGCTGGCGGCGTTTCGCAGCGAACGCTATCTGCGGATCGACGACGGGCCGCCACCCGCGCTGCGCGATCCGGTCACCGGCTTCTACGAAACGGGCGACGGCCGCTGGATCCAGCTGCATACGAATTTCGCGCATCACCTGAAGGGCGTGCTCGAGGTGCTCGGCTGCGACAACGGGCGCGAGTCGGTGGCGGCCGCGATTCGCGGCTGGGAGGGCGCGACGCTCGATCGCGCGCTCGCCGACGCGGGCCTGTGCGCCGCATTGATTCGTACACCCGACGAATGGGCCGCGCTCGAGCAGGCGAGAGCGATCGCTGCGTTGCCGCTCTTCGAGATCGAGCGCATCGGCGACGCGCCGGCCGAGCCGCCGCGCCAGACCGACGCCGACACCGACGCCGGTATCGACCGTCCCCTCGCGGGTGTGCGGGTACTGGACCTGTCGCGGATCATCGCGGGACCGGTGGCCGGCCGCGCGCTCGCGCATCATGGCGCGGACGTCTTGACGGTCAACGGGCCGCATCTGCCGAACATCGCGCCGCTCGTGATCGACAACGGCCGCGGCAAGCGTTCGACGCTCGTCGATCTGCGCGACGCGGCCGGCTGCGACACGTTGCGCGGGCTCGCGCGCGATGCCGACGTGTTCCTGCAAGCCTATCGTCCGGGCGCGCTTGCGGCGCGCGGCTTCGGGCCGGACGAACTCGCGCGGCTGCGGCCTGGCGTCGTCTATGTGTCGGTGTGCGCTTACGGGCACACAGGGCCCTGGGCACAGCGACGCGGCTTCGATAGTCTGGTGCAGTCGGCGAGCGGCATCGCGTGGACCGAGCGCGCGGCGGCGGGATCGGCCGAGCCGCGCCATCTGCCGTGTCAGGCGCTCGATCACGCGACCGGCTATCTGGCCGCGTTCGGTGCGATGGTCGCGCTGGCGCGACGGGCGCGCGAGGGCGGAAGCTGGCATGTGAAGGTGTCGCTCGCGCAGACCGGACGCTGGTTGCAGTCGTTCGGGCTGGTGGCCCATGGGCAGCAGGCGCCCGAGGTGTCGCTCGACGATGTGCGCGATTGCGTCGCGAGCGTGCAATCGGAGTTCGGGCGCGTACTTGGCGTGCTGCCTGCGGAGGAACTGGA
Organism: Paraburkholderia sp.; assembly: GCA_036264535.1. Taxonomy (GTDB): domain Bacteria; phylum Pseudomonadota; class Gammaproteobacteria; order Burkholderiales; family Burkholderiaceae; genus Paraburkholderia. The sequence goes on from DATAQT010000423.1 coordinate 15,586, forward strand.
GCAGACCCCTGCGTTTTATGCGCTGCCGCCGGCACGCATCGGCGCGCACGAACCACGGTGGACGTGACAGCCTACTTCCTCAACTCCGCCACGAAGTCGTAGTAATCGTTGCGGCAATACGTATCGGTCAACTCGATTGCCCGCTGATCCGCCGTATAACCCACGCGCGTGATCAGCAGCAAGGCCTCGTTCGGCGCGATGCTCATCTGCTGCGCAATCTCGTCGCTCGCGTTCACCGCGCGGAAGTGCTGCAACGCGCGCACGATCGTCAGTCCGCGATTCTCCAGATACGTGTACAGCGAATCGCCGATCGCCTGCGGATCGGGAATCACAGCGGCCGGAAAGGTCGAGTTCTCGACCGCCATCACGATGCCGTCGGCGAGCCGCAGGCGCCGCAGCCGCGTGACCGCGGCGGCAGGCGACAGACCTAGCTGGATCACCTCGTCGCGGTTGGCCGGCGAGATTTCGCGCGACAACCACTTCGAACTCGGCGTGAAGCCGCGCCGCCGCAGCATTTCGCTGAAGCTCGACAGACGCGACAACGGATCTTCATAGCGCGGTGTGATGAAGCTGCCCGCGCCCTGGGTGCGGCGGATCAAACCCTGCTCGACGAGCAGCGCGATCGCCTTACGCGAGGTGATGCGCGACACGCCGAGCGCCTCCGACAGCACGCGCTCCGAAGGCAGCGCCTCGCCGGCGTTCCAGCGGTTTTCGTGGATCGCGCTGCCGAGCTTGCGGGCAAGTTGCAGATAGAGCGGCGTGTCGTTTTCCGGGTCCGGGCGCAGGTCGCGCCAGCGGTCTTCCGAGGCAGAGGTCATGGGGCTCACGCAAGATGGGCAAGCGGCAATTTTAGAACATCGGCGCGTCCCGTTATAGCGGGCTTTTGCCAGGCGCGCCGCCGCGAGGTCGCCGAGCCGCTAAACTCGTCGCCAGGTTATTCGTTGCATGCGTTGCGCGATGAGGCGGCGCGCAATCGCATTGCATTTGGATCGAGCCACTTTCGAGGAGTCAGCATGACGAGCGATATCGCAAGCGTGAGCCTGCCGGGCGGCGAGCGCATTCCGGCCTTGGGGCAGTGCACGTGGGAGATGGGCGAGCAACGGGCGCAACGGGCCGCGGAAATCGATGCGCTGCGCTGCGGCATCGAACTCGGCATGACGCTGATCGATACCGCCGAAATGTACGGCGATGGCGCGACCGAGTCGCTGCTCGGCGAAGCGCTCGCCGGTTTGCGCGACAAGGTGTTTCTGGTCAGCAAGGTGTATCCGCACAACGCCAGCCGGCGCGGCGTGATCGCCGCGTGCGAGCAGAGCCTGAAGCGTCTGAAAACGGACCGGCTCGATCTGTATCTGCTGCACTGGCCGGGCTCGGTGCCGCTCGCGGAAACCGTCGAGGGCTTCGAGGCGCTGCGGCGCGCGGGCAAGATTCGTCACTGGGGCGTGAGCAACTTCGACACCGACGACATGGAAGAACTCGCCGCGACGCCGGGCGGCGACGCGTGTGCGACCAATCAGATTCTGTACAACGTGGCACGGCGCGGGCCGGAGTTCGATCTGCTGCCGTGGCTCGCCGCGCGCGGCATGCCGGCGATGGCGTACAGCCCGGTCGATCATGCGCGCCTGCCGAAACGCTCGCCGCTCGATGACATCGCCGATGCGCGCGGCGTCTCGGTGTTTCAGGTGGCACTCGCGTGGGTGCTCGGCACGCCCAATGTGTGCGCGATTCCCAAGGCGGCGCGCGTCGAACATGTGCGGGACAACCATCGCGCGTCGCAGATGGTGCTGGAAGCCGGTGAACTCGCCGCGCTCGACGCGTACTTCAGGCCGCCGCGCGGCAAGCGTGCGCTGGAGATGTTGTAAGCCCTGGCGCGACCACCGCCCGTTGCGGAGCGGCGGCGCGCGAGGCTGGGAGCGCGGCGGGCGTCGCTGACGCCGCGCGCGCCGATCAGGCCGCTCGCGCTGACGCGGCGCTCAGGTGCAGGAGTGGTGCTGATGCACGGAGCCGAGCACGGCGACTTCGGCGGGGGTGTGCTGGAGCGCGTCGTCCGGGACCTGGGAGGCATCGGCGAGGAAGTCGTCGACGATCGACGACACCGGCACGTCGCGCAGGCACAGTGACACGCGCTGCGTTTCGTTGGCGGGCAGGGTTGCACGTTGGGCGAGGAACAGCACGCCGTACTGATAGCCGTGGATGATGCCGCGGATCGCGCCGACGCATTGCCCTTGCGCGACGTTGTCATGGCGCTGTTTGCAACTCTGAACGAGCGTGTAGGCGGAGAAACTCGGATCGACGGGCGGCGCCGCTTGCGACAAGGTTTGCGCCATCGGCTGCGCGGGCGTTTGCGCATTGGCGAGCGATGCGAGGCCCAGGGCGGCAGCCATCAGCACGGCGGCTGCCGTGCGGCTCGCGGCGGGGGGGACGTTTCGATGCATGTTGTGGGCCCTCATATCGAACGATGAATCTGATATGAGGCGGTCGTCTCGGATTGGTTCCATAACACTCGCATGCAATGGGGGTTGTGATCCCGCCGCTCGGGGCGCGTTTCGCGCGCTCTCCACGCCATTGGGTCAGCGCGCGCCGCAGGCAGGCGGGCCGCTCCAACCGGCCTCGGGCGGTGACGCCCGACCGGGGGATCGGGACGTCACCGCCGTTGCCGGCGGATAGCGGACAGTATGCCGGGACATGTCGTCGACGGGTAGGGCGCGGGGCCCCCTACCCGGGGATTGGGCGACGCCTAGTGCCCGTTCCCGCCGCCGCTGCCACTGCCGCCGCTGCCGCCACCCTTGCCTCCGTGACCGCCGCCGAAGCCTCCGCCAAAGCCTCCGCCGAACCCGCCACCGAAGCCGCCACCAAAGCCACCGCCATTCGCGCCACCGAAACCACCGCCAAAGCCACCGCCAGGGCCGCCGCTGGAGCCTCCGCAACCGCAGCCGCCGCTCCCGCTGCCACCGCTGCCACCGCTGCCCCCGCTGCCACCGCTGCTTCCGCCTCCGCCTCCGCCTCCGCTGCCACCGCCCCCACCGCCCCCGCCACCCCCCCCCCCACC